>NZ_JBFMVT010000002.1:2784053-3093392 GCF_040786275.1 Buttiauxella gaviniae | reverse complement strand
AGCCGGTTTTGTTCTCGATTTATGTGTCCGGGCACAGCAATTGCCTGCTGTTTATCACCTTTTAAGCTGGCTGTTTACACAGCAACCGACTGCGCGAGTGGTGTTAGATCACATGGGAAAACCGGATGTTGCCCACAACGGCCGGGACGCCTGGCAAAACGCATTGGCTACCCTTGCCTCGTTCCCTTCTCTGTACTGCAAAATTTCAGGTCTGCCTACGGAAGCAGACTGGCAAACCTGGCAAGATGAGCAACTCGCCCCGTGGATCCAGCACGCAATCGCCTGTTTCGGCGCAGGCCGCTGTCTATTTGGAGGCGACTGGCCCGTTATCAATCTCGCTGGCGGCTACTCACGCTGGAAACAGTGCGTTGAAAAAGCCATTACGGATCTGCCCGCGTGTGACAAACACGCCATTATGGCCGGAAATACCCGTGAGGTTTATTTATCAGGTTCAGGAGGATAATCACAAATAAGGTTTGGATGTCGTTTATTTCGCTACACCCTGCTGAAAATAATAATTGAGGAAATAAGCATGTCTGATAATAGCAATGCCCTGCACCCTACTACTGCAGGCAGCCAGTTTCGCGATAAAACATCAGAAAATACCTTACTGGTTTCAGGGAGAAAAAAGAAAATACTCCTTGCGTCGTTATTTACTAATTTCTTCGTTTTACTGGCGCTTTATTGCGGGGTAATTTCGGTTTTATTACCTAACCATATCGCGCAAATAGATCCGGCAAACAAAGCCAATAATCTGGCTATTGTTATGACATCGGCGTTGTTATTTACGATATTCGCGCAGCCGATTGCCGGGGCATTATCTGACCGCTGCCGTTCCACCTGGGGGCGGCGTTCACCGTGGATTGTCGGCGGGGCGCTCATCGGCGGGCTGGCGATTTTTGGGATTTCGATGGTGACTACCGTCGCGGGAATTGCCGTATTTTGGTTGATGGCGGCCGTTTCGCTCAACTGCATGAATGGCCCCTTAGCCACGGTGGTTGCCGACCGCTTCCGGCCTGAAAACCGTGGTATCGCTTCAGGCTTTGTGGGTGCGGGCTCCACCGCAGGCGGTACGGTGGGGATCATTGTCGCCGGTTATCTCGCATGGAATCTGCAATTAGGTTATCTGGTGTTCGGGCTTGCCATCATCGCGTGCTGCGTGGCATTTGTGCTTATCAACCGTGAACCCTCCACCCGAACGCTGGAAGTGGAATCGTTTAAATGGGGAACCTTCTTCAAAAGTTTTTGGGTAAGCCCGCGTCAATATCCAGATTTTGGCTGGGCATTCTTTGGCCGCTTCGCCATGTTTCTCGGTTATCAGGGGGTAGTGACTTACCAACTGTATATCCTTCAGGACTATATTGGATTAAGCGTTAAAGATTCCAACTACGCGATTGGCACTATCTCCATTATTACCTTAGTCACCTTGCTATTTTCTGGCCTGGTTTCCGGTTATCTTTCCGATAAATACCAGCGCCGTAAAATCTTTGTGTTCGCCTCCAGCATTCTGATGGCAATTGGCTTGATGATTCCGTTATTCGTGCCTACATTAAACGGCATGTATTACTACGCGGCAATTCTGGGTTTGGGCTACGGGGCTTATACCTCCATTGATATGGCATTGATGACGCAAGTATTACCCGGCGGCGGCAAACAGGCCGGTAAAGATATGGGTATTCTGACTATCGCCACCGTATTACCGCAATCGTTCAGCCCTATTCTTTCCGCGTGGCTACTGTCGGTATTTAATAATGATTACTCAACGTTATTTATTGCCGCCATCATCTTTGTTTTTGCCTCTTCATTTTTTGTCTTACCGATAAAATCCGTTAAATAACCGATTATCCTGCTGGAGAAAATTATGAATAAACCTCGTTTTAGTGGCGTTATCCCCCCGGTTCCAACGCTGTTTGATGCCCATGGCGTATTTGATGGCGCAGCACAGGCGACGCTTATTGAGCATTTGATCTCTTCCCCGGTAGACGGTCTGTTTTTCCTCGGCAGCGCCGGGGAGTTCGCCCATATGTCTGAGGCGCAGCGTAAGCAAGTTACCGAGTTCTGCATACGCCAGGTGGGGGGCAGAAAACCCGTGTTGATTGGCATTGCGCACTCCGGCACGCAGCAAACCATTGACGCTGGCCTGCATGCCCAACGCACGGGCGCAAGCGGCGTGGTAGTGGTTAACCCCTGGTATAACCCGCTCAGCGAAGCCAACCTGCTAAACCATTACAAAACCATCGCCAGCGCCCTTGAGTTGCCGATTCTTCTCTACAATTTCCCGGCGTTAACCGGCCAGCAGATCCCGGTCCATATCATTCGTGAGCTGGCATTAAGCTGCCCGAATATTGTTGGCCTCAAAGATACCGTTGATACTCTGTCGCATATCCGCGAAACGATTCATGCGGTAAAACCGCATCGCCCTGACTTCGCCATTTTCGCAGGCTACGATGAATACCTGCTGGGCACCCTGATTCTTGGCGGAGATGGCTGTATTCCGGCCAGCGCGAACTTCGCGCCACACCTTACCTGTGGGATTCTGAAGGCTTATCGCAAGCAAGAGTTTGCCCAGGCAGTGGAACTTCAGCAGTCCCTCTCCTGGATTCCACCTCTTTATAGTATGGACTTGCCCTTCTATAACGCCGTGAAATATGCCTTGCAGCTAACCGGTTTAAATATACAGGTACATTCTCTCCCACCCGCCTCACCTTTAACGGAAGAGATGAAAGTGGAAATTAAAAATATTCTGCTGCGCGCCGGAGTCATCGGTAATAAGGCATAGACATCTACCATCTTGATTAGTCCTCCCCACCGCTTACGCCTTGCGCCTTTTCGGGCGCAGGCAAACCCGCTCTCGTTATATTTCTACCCTTCTCAACTGCCGCCATGACTGCTTAATTTTTGAGCTTACTCACATAACGCAAGCCATGAGATTCGCATCCATATTGTAGAGAATTTTACCTATGACACTCTTTAGCCCGGCGGACTAAAGTCAATTCATCTTCTTTTACTTTCAATACTCTCTGGGGTACTATGGACACGTTATTACAGCAATTAGAGCATGCCACCCGACCCACACTGCCCAAACATTCTCATTATAAAATTGGCATCATTGGCGCCGGTTTTATTGTGGAACATTGCCATCTGGTCGCCTACCAAAAAGCAGGTTTTACAACATACGGGATTACGTCCAGAGAGCCGAGCCACAGCCAGCGTCTTGCGGAAATATTTGGCATAAATAAGGTCTATGCGACATGGCAAGAGATGGTCTGCGATCCGCAGATAGAGATTATTGATATTGCCGTCCCGCCTCATGTTCAGCTCGAAATTGTGCGTTTTATCTGCTCCCCTGATTCACCCGCAAGACACATCAAAGGTATTCTTTGCCAAAAACCGCTGGCGATGTCGTTAGAAGATGGGCAAGAAATTGTGCGCCTTAGCAAAGAGAGTGGCATTCCCATCGCGGTCAACTCAAATATGCGCTATGACCCGTCTATCCGCGCGTTGAAATATATTATTGAGAAGCAACTGATCGGCAACCCCGTTATCGCCTCCATTGATATGCGCGCTATTCCGGACTGGCAGATTTTCTTACAGGATTATAAAAAGCTGGAACTGTACGCCATGGCTATCCACCATATTGACGCCTTCCGCTTTTTATTCGGTAACCCGCTAAAAATTACCGCACTTTGCCGAACTGACCCGCGAACGAAATTTGCGCACACCGATGGCATCACCCAATACACCTTCCAGTACGCAAATGGCCTTATTGCCACAAGCCTGGACGATGTGTGGGCGTGGCCAGGAGCGCCCTGTGCGAAAAACAACTATATAAACTGGCGAGTAGAAGGCACCGACGGCCTGGCGGAAGGGGATTTCGGCTGGCATCGCCGCGAACCTGAATATTGTGGTAGTACCCTTAAACTGGCATCTCGGGATAACCCAGGGCTTTGGGTCACGCCGCGCTGGGAGAGACAGTGGTTCCCGGATGCTTTTATTGGCACCATGGCAAATTTAATGTGTGCGATTGAAGATAACTGCCCTCCATTAATTAGCGCCCAAGATAACCTCAGTACCTTGGCCTGCATTGAGGCTTGCTATGTCTCAATTCAGGAAGAGAGAACCGTCTATCTCAACGAAATATTACCGGAGAATACAAAATGATTAACGTCGGTATTTTTACAGGTTATTACCCTTATTCCCTCAACGAAACCATCAATAAAATTAAACAGGCAGGCATGGGATGCGTGCAGTTGGATCTTGAATTTACCGACGTTGATCTCCGTCGCGGGAAAATAACTAAAGAGAAAGCGCATCAGGTGCGGGATGCATTTCGCAAGGCCTCTTTGCCCATCGTGGCAATTTCCGCTTATACCAACCTGGTTCACCCCGACCCGGTTAAACGGGAAGAAAACATTGCGGCGGTGAAGGAGATTCTGGCCCACGCCCGCGATTTTGGCACGCCGTATGTCATCAGTGAAACGGGCACCTATAACACCGACAGCGACTGGCTTTATGATCCGAAAAACAGCACCGAAGAGGCCTACCAGGAATTTAAAGCCATCGCCCAGGAGTTAGCGACCTTCGCCTACGAACATAACGCGGTATTCCTGGTTGAAAACTACGTGAATAATATCATCGGCTCCGTAAGCCAGGTGGCTCGCCTGATGAGCGAGATTGAACACCCTGGATTAGGTCTGGCCCTGGATCCGACCAATTATTATGATGATAAAAACATAGACGCCATCGATGAAACGCTGCACAGCATTTTCAACGTGCTGGAAAGCAAAATTAAAATCGCCCATGCCAAAGACTGCAAAAGAACCGATGCGGTTGCAGAAAAATTTGGCGGCGGTGCCGCCGAACATAATAGCTTCCGTGGGGCGGGCTCGGTGGAGTTACCCGCCGCCGGATTAGGATCGTTAAATTACCCACTCTATTTAAAACGGTTAGCGCAAAAGCACCCGAATCTTCCGCTCATTATTGAACATGTCGATGAGCATGATATTCCGCGAGCAAAAAGTTTTGTCGACGACGTATTAAGAACCACGGGCAGTTAGGCCGAACGGTAAAATATAAATCGCAGAAAATCCCTCTCCGCACTCAAGCTGACGGAGAGGGATTTATTTACGTCATAATTCTATAAACGGCACTCTTTTGCGTACATGGGATGCGGGCTCGACGATAGCGTTGGCAATCGCCTCGCCAATATCTGCGCAAACCGTCAGCCCCTGAACGAAAGGCTGATCGTGCATAAGATACGGCAATGCACCAAACGCAATGCGGCCCCGGGCACAGGCTGGTGCCATCAGCGTGTAATCTTTCCCGACATCGGGAATATCTTCCCCTGTCGTCTCAAGCTGTTTGCGTAATGTCGGGAACGGCAGATCTTTTGTCTTTAAAGGTTTTTGCCCACGGGCATCAATAAAAACCTCGTATTCATAACGCTCTCCCTGGGAGAATATTACCGTCTGGCGCTCTTTTACCTCCATTTTATATTCCGTCCCCAGGGCGGCAATATTGATAATTCCGGCCTCACGTAATGCCAGCAATCGACGAATAGAGTGCGAGGGAATCGCCGCATAATTATCGATAAATACGCGGGCGAGGCCCGCATTAAAGCGTTTAGCATCCTGCTCATTAAGGTGAGGAACGATTTCCTGAACCACTTCATGCAAACGCAGAATCGAGTAGCGCCAGGGAACGGTTCGCCGGTCACGTTTATTGCGTTCAACTTCAATAAGATTGGATTCAGCCCAGCGGAAGGGATCGTTTTCTTTACGGTCGGCAAACCAGGCTTCGGGGAAGCTGTCCGCGTCTAATGAGCGAAGAGAGATGCGTTCGCTCCAGCCGGGGTCAACGCTCTCTATCTCTTTGACGATGAGTTTGAAAACCCGGTCCAGTAACCCGTCAGACCCCGCCGCAATTTCATTCTCGACTGCATCTTCCGTTGCAATATTCAAAGGTTCATACGGAATCGGGCAGTAAAAATCCGCCTCCGGCAGAATGCCTGACCGGGACATAAGCGTAATGTTAAGTTTCTCCTGCCCCTCATCAAGATGGAACTGAATCTGTTTATCTTCAGATTCCGTAAACGTGCCGTGCTGCACCACCACCGCCATGGCAGCATCAATCGCGCTCAAAGAGGTGCCCAAAATGCCAATCTGACATGCCGGAATCTTCGCTTCCATCAGCCCTGACCACGGGCTTGGAAAGAAGGTGCGAACGGAAGGATCCTCATCAGGCCACACGTGCCCCGTCGCGATGACCGCGAGATCAAACGCCTGCGCAAGCGATTTTCCTTCGGCCCACAGCTTTACCTGCCCGGAAGCAATTTCCAGATCGGTAACCTTGCATGATTCGTGAACCTCAACCTCAAAGCCTTGTTTTTTAGCCTGTTCAACCAATTCCAGAAACTGGTCGCGGAAATATTCGCCCAGAAGAATGCGCGGCAGAAACTGGCGAACATGCAAGGAATCGCGATCTACGCCATAACGCGCCAGATGGCTTTCACTCTGGTTTCGCAGCCAGTCGATGTAAGTCAAAAAAATCGGTGGGATTTCAATGCTGGCAATATTCGCCAGCATCATTCGCGAGTTTTCTTCATTGCTGTAAGGCATGCCGACACCCGCTTCACGAGCCTGCTCATAGAGAGAAATGGAAAGCGGTATCTGATTCTTTAGAAGGGAGAAAAACGTATAAATACCCGTTGGGCCTGCGCCAATAATAGCAATTTTTTTCATCAATTCTCATCCAGCGTTATCTTCTTATCGTCCATTCGTACGCCCGGAATCAGGCTCACCAAAAGCTAAAAATCGAAAAAATAGCGATTAAAAAATTATAGCCGAAGGTGAAAACCCGGCTTCAAAATTTAAATGTATACCCAAAATAATTCGAGTTGCAGGCAGGCGGTGACGCAGTGAATCCCTGGAGCTTACTCCAGTAAGTGACGGGGGTGAGTGAGGAAAGCCAACGCACAGGCAACTTGAAGTATGACGGGTATTGAAAGAATAATTATTGATTACGCTGTAACTGCCTGGCAAGAATCGTATTTCTGAACCATAGTCTTAAAGTAGGGAAAACACGTGATCTTCCATTATCAAAAATGAGGTACGTCATGAAGATAGCTAAGGGTATTTTGGTTGCGTTAACTTTGGGTGCAGTCTCTTTCGGTGCGGTATCGGCTGAATTATTGACTAAGGAAGCATTAAATGACCATAAAGATCAGTACGTGAAAATTGGCACCATTACTACCTCCGGTGAAACTGCACCGAGTGATGCCAAAGAAGAGCTTTCCAAAAAAGCTGACGAACTGGGCGGTCAATTCTACGTTGTGACTTCCGCAGACACCGAAAATAAAATCCATGGCACCGCAGACGTTTACAAGAAAAAATAAGTCCATACTGATTTAAAGAAAAGGGCAACTTTAGGTTGCCCTTTTTTATAAGAAATTAATTTCAGACACGTCTTTCCAGAAAAAAGATTCGAGCAAAATCTCTTTTTTAAACAATCAAAATAGCGCGAATATCATTGACGTTAGTCAGCGTCGGGCCGGTTTTAATAAGGTCATTGAGCATCGCAAAGAATGTGTAACTATCGTGTTCATCCAGCATCTGTTTCGCATTTATTTCCCGTTCCCGCGCACGAAACAATGAGTCCGGGCAGACAAAAGCCCCTGCTGCATCTTCGGTGCCATCGATACCGTCGCTATCTCCGGCCATCGCCCAAATTTGCTCTTCACCAGCTAGAGTATTTGCCAGACTCAATAAAAACTCCGTGTTCCGCCCACCGCGCTTCGCAGACCCCTTCCCAATGGTGACGGTGGTTTCGCCGCCAGAAAGGAGTACCGCAGGCGTTTTAACCGGTAGCCCGTGATGTTTAACTGAGCGCGCTATTCCCGCCATCATAATGCCAAGCTGCGCACTTTCTCCCTCCAGGGCATCTCCGAGAATAAGCGGCGTAATGCCCATTCGTTCTGCAATAGCCGCCGCGCTCTGTAACGCTTTTGAAGGGGTGGCGATCATGCGCACATCCGCCTGAATATCTGCCGCACTCACCGTCGCTCTTCTTTCACAGAGCACTCGCGAAACATGCTCAGGGAGATCAATGTGGTAGCGGCTAAGAATCACCCTCACTTGCTCCAGCGTACTGCTATCCGGCACCGTTGGCCCGGAAGCAATATCTTCTGGGTTATCACCCGGCACATCACTGATCACCAGTGTTACAACTTTTGCCGGAAGTGCTGCCAGCGCAAGCCTCCCCCCTTTAATGTCCGAGAAATGTTTACGTACCGCATTCATCTCCTGGATTGTCGCGCCGCTTCGTAGCAGCGCCTTATTCACCGCTTGCTTATCTGCGAGGGTAATTCCAGTGCGCGGCAGCGCCATTAACGCAGAGCCTCCGCCGGAAATCAAAGCGATCACTAAATCATCAGGGGTCAGATTTTTAACGGACTCCAGAATCAGCATCGAGGCGACTTCGCTCATGGAATCCGAAACCGGATGCGCTGCTTCAATAATGCGGATTTGACGAGTCGGCACCGCATGCCCGTAACGCGTCACCACCACACCCGAAAGCGCCACATCAGGCCATGCGGCTTCAAGAGCCGCTGCCATGGCAGCGGAAGCCTTTCCCGCCCCCACAACGATACAACGTCCTTTGGGTTTTTCCGGCAACGCATCCATCAACGCCGCATGAGGATCGGCACTTTTGATTGCCGCATTGAACATTTCGAGCAGTACCGCCTGCGCCGTTTTGTTAGTCCACGTTGCCATCCTTTCCCCCTTATATTTAGCGCTTCATGATGGCGGAGATCACCGCATCGGTAACATCCCGGGTGGTCGCTTTGCCGCCGACATCCGGCGTTTTGATCCCCGTTGCGCACACCTCTTCCACTGCCGACATCAGCAGCGCCGAGGCTTCATGTTCCCCAAGGTGATCGAGCATTTGCGCGGCAGTCCAGAAACTGGCAACCGGGTTGGCAATACCTTTGCCGGTAATATCAAACGCAGAACCGTGAATCGGTTCAAACATTGATGGGAAGCGGCGTTCAGGGTCAATATTGGCGGTGGGTGCCACGCCGAGGCTACCGGCAAGCGCTCCGGCCAAATCAGAGAGAATATCGGCATGAAGGTTGGTCGCCACGATGGTGTCCAGCGATTGCGGATGCAAGGTCATACGCACGGTCATGGCATCAACCAGCATTTTATCCCAGCTCACATCAGGAAATTCTTTCGCCACTTCTGCGGCAATTTCATCCCACATCACCATGCCATGACGTTGGGCGTTCGACTTTGTTACTACCGTCAATAACTTACGTGGCCGAGACTGCGCCAATTTAAAGGCATAACGCATAATCCGCGTGACCCCGGCGCGGGTGAAAATAGCCACTTCGGTGCCCACTTCTTCCGGTAATCCTCGGTGTGCACGGCCACCGTGCCCTGAATATTCCCCTTCCGAGTTTTCACGCACGATAACCCAGTCGAGATCGCCCGGCCCGGCATTACGCAGCGGCGATTGAATACCCGGCATAATTTTAGTTGGGCGCACGTTGGCGTATTGGTCAAAGCCCTGGCAAATAGGCAGACGCAAACCCCACAGCGTTATATGGTCAGGTACATCCGGAGCCCCAACGGCACCAAAATAAATAGCGTCGAAGGCTTTTAATTTCTCCAGACCGTCTTCTGGCATCATTACGCCATTCTTTTTGTAATAATCTGAACCCCAGTCAAAATGTTCAATCTGGAAAGAGAGATCACCAACCTTTTTTTGCAGGCACTCAAGAACACTCACACCGGCGGAAATAACTTCAGTACCAATACCGTCAGCAGGAATAGCAGCAATTTTGTAGTTACGCATAGGTAAGACTCCGTATAAGGATTATATTTTTCAGTCGATTTTTGGTGCATCAAAAAAGGTTTAATGATGCCTGTTTTTCAAAAATAGCCATATGCAGGTTTATATTCTAATTATTTTAGGTGCGTCACATTATTATGGATTCCAATTAATGATTGACGCCGGACAACTATCATTATGCATAGAAAGTCATTAGTATCACTCGCATCCGTTTATGCAAAAAATTGATATAATCCTAAGGGGAGTGTGTGGAACTTAATCAGCTTCGATGTTTTATCGCCGTCGCCGAAGAACTGCATTTTGGGCATGCGGCACAGCGGCTGGATATGCTGCCTTCCGCACTTGGGCGCTACATCAAATTACTCGAAGAAGATCTCGGAACGCGGCTACTTTCGCGCTCAACACGCAATGTTTCCCTCACTCCACACGGCGCACTTTTTCTTGAGGAGGCGCGTGAAATCGTCGAGCGAGCAGACCACCTGCAACAGCGCTTCAGGAAGCTGGCGCGGCAAAACGCCGGGCGTTTACGCATCGGTGCCATCGATAGCGCGGTGGTCAGTTTAGTCCCTCACGTTTTACATGTTTTCCGCGATAGTTGGCCTGACGTAGATATTCAAATCGTCGAAGATAAAAGCTCCAAATTATTACCAAAATTAAAATCTGGCCGCCTGGATGTGATTTTTATGCGCCCAACGGAACATATGGATGACGCCCTGGAAAATCAGTTTCTTTTCTATGAAGATGTCGTTTTAGCCATATCGGATAAACACCGCCTCTCGCAGCGTAATGAAATATACGTCGACGATCTAATGAATGTTCCGCTGATTGTTCCTGAAAGGAGAGTTCGCCCTCACAGCTATGATCTCACCATGAGTTTATTTGACTGCGCCAGTTTTAAACCGCAACTGGTAAAAATTGCCGATGAAAAACAGACGATTATTAATATGGTCGCCGCCGAATTGGGTGCGGCAATTATGCCGAAGTGGGTTGCCCGAATGTCTGCCATGAATGTGAAATTCATTCCGTTGGCAAAAGAGTATCAAACAATCAGAACTAAATTACCGCTCTCCGCCGTTTGGGTAAAAGATTCCCGGGATGAAACGCGCGACAATATGATGAAAGTGGTGATGCAGGAATTAGAGGTCATTGCTCAGCAATATTAAAAAGCGCCGCTACGCTGGCGCTTTGTCTGGATTTACATCACGCGAGAGAGTTTTTCAACGCCTTCCGTTTGCGATTGATCTCAATTGAGAGCGTCAGTAACGCGGAGATCATCAGCATACCCGCCACGCAATAGAGTGCCAGCGAGAAATCACCGGTAGTTTCTTTCAGCCAGCCAATAACCGCAGGCCCCGCAAATCCACCCAAATTCCCGATTGAGTTGATTGCCGCAAGGCCCGCCGCTGCCGCCGGGCCATTTAAAAAGAGGGATGGAATACTCCAGAGCGGCGGTTTACACGACGAAATACCGATGTTCGCCAGAATCAGCGCGAAAATAGCCAGCGGCAGAGAATGCACCGAACCCGCAACAATAAACCCGACACAGGCCAGTAAACAGGCACTCACCACATGCCACGTTCTCTCTTTGGTTTTATCCGAATGCCTTGCCCAAAGAATCATGGCAATGATCGAGAGCGCTGCCGGAATAGCATTCACAAAACCAATCTGGAAGGTGGTCAGGCCAAAAGATTTAATAAATTGCGGAGACCAAATATTCAGCGAATAGAGCCCCGCAGAGGTGCCGAAATAGACAACGGCAAGGGTTAATACGCGTGGGTCGGTCAATCCTTTCCAGATGCTGCTTTTCACCTGTTCTCCCTGGCCGCTGCGCTCCTGGGCAAGCGTCGCAATAAGCCAGTCAGTCTCTTTCTGCGAGAGCCAGCGGTTTTTTTCCGGTTTATCGTTTAAATAAAAGAAGGTGAAAATACCCAGCAAAATAGCCGCTGCTGCATCCAGCATAAACATAAGCTGCCAGCCTTTCAGACCGAATGCGCCGTGCAAACTTAAAATCGTTCCGGCCAGAGGTGAGCCCAACATTGACGAAATGGGTGCCGCTGCCATGAAAAAGGCAATCACCTGCGCCCGGCGTTTAATGGGAAACCAAGTGCTCAGGTAGAGAATGATACCGGAGAAAAATCCCGCTTCTGCCACGCCTAACAAAAACCGCAAAATATAGAATCCGGTTGCGGTTTCCACAAACATCATGCAAGCGGCAATCGCACCCCAACTGATCATAATTCGTGCAAGCCAAATTCTCGGACCAACTTTTTGCAAAATAATATTTGAAGGAATATCGGTGAGAAAATACCCGATGAAAAACATTCCCGCGCCGATACCAAATACCGTTGAGGAAAATCCTAAGTCTTCATTCATGGTTAATGCGGCAAAACCAATATTGATTCTGTCAAAAAAAGCAATGAAATAAGCGAACATCACAAAAGGGACAATTCGCCAGGTAATCTTTTTAAGGGTGAGGTGTTCTATTGAATGCGTCATAGCCAGGTTCCATTATTTTAATAAATCATTAGTCGCCTTTTATACCGGTATAAACACTCCAGTCCGGTAAATAAAATATGCACCCTTCAATAGCGGCCATCATCCAACCGTGATTGTATAAAAAATTGCTATAATCGTTTTATCAGAAATGAACGTGAATCAATCATAGAACAACAAGCGCGTGGCGGGAGGGGAACATCAGCTATGCGATTTTTCTGATCAGAAAATAGCTAATAAAGTGACTAAGCGCAGATGTGATATTTGTGATGCATTTCAAATAAGCAGAAATTATTAAGCGGCTACCGCTCAGGTAGCCGTTACGACATCAGGACGATTTAGAACGCGTTGGCTGGTAAGCGTCTTTATTCTGGCTGGTACTTCTGGAAAGCACCCAAACCAGAATCGATGACAGGCATAAAAGCGCCGCGACAAACAGTAACCCGCCGGTAAAACTGCCGGTATGCTCTTTAATGACGCCAATCATCACCGGGCCGACGAAGCCCCCCAAATTACCAATCGAGTTTATGGTGGCAATACCCGCTGCTGCCGCAGAGCCGGACAAAAACATAGTCGGCATGCTCCAAAGCGGCGGTTTTGAGGCGCTAATCCCTACGTTCACAAGCGTTAAGGCGATAATCGCGGTGACAACGGTGGTCACCATTCCGGCATAAACCAACCCCACCGCCGCCAGCATACAGGCTGCAATAATATGCCAGGTACGCTCCACTTTTTTATCCGAATGCCGCGCCCAGAGCACCATAGCCACCACGGCGATCACCGCAGGAATGGCATTCAAAAGCCCGACCTGCAAGGAACTCATACCAAACGCTTTGATAATTTGCGGCGACCAGATGCCAAGCGTATATAAACCTGCGGAAGTTCCGAAATAGACCAGCGAGAGCGCAATCACGCGCTTATCAGCCAAACCTTTCCAGACGCTGGCATGGGCTGCGCCCGCCTTTGAACTCTGTTCAGCCGCCATGGTCTGGCTAAGCCAGTTACGCTCTTCATCCGTTAACCACTTCGCTTTTTCAGGCCGGTCTGTTAGCCAGAACAAGACTACGCAGCCCAGGATTACCGCAGGAATCGCCTCCAGCACAAACATCCATTTCCATCCTGACCAGCCAAGAAAACCGTGTAACTCCAGCAGAGCGCCGGAAATAGGCGAGCCAAGCGCCGTCGATAACGGAGCTGCCGCCATAAAGATTGCCGTTACCTGGGCGCGGCGTTTCATGGGAAACCAAAAACTTAAATAGAGAATGATGCCGGGGAAAAATCCCGCTTCGGCAACGCCAAGTAAAAAACGCAGAATATAGAAACTGGTGGTGCCCTGCACAAAAGCCATGCCGCCAGAAACCAGGCCCCATGTAATCATCACGCGAGCAATCCAAATCCTCGCGCCCACTTTATTAAGAATGAGGTTGGAGGGGACTTCAAACAGAAAATAACCCAGGAAAAATATCCCCGCCCCGATTCCAAAAACCGTTGGGGAAAAGCCTAATTCCTGGTTCATCGTTAATGCCGCAAAGCCGATATTTACCCTATCCAGAAAAGCAATAAAATAGAGCAACATGATAAAGGGAATGATACGAAGCGTAATTTTTCGCAGCACCCGAGCTTCGAGTTCTGTAGACATAAGAGGAGATCCTCTGTGAGGTTTGTAGGGTAATGAGTATTTTTATTAGTGTTGCGAAATTGATTATGATTGTTTATTTTCAGTTATCATCCAACATTAATTATATAAAATATTGATATAATGAAAACATTCTGGAAAATAAATCTGGCAGGAGTGATATTTATTACGGAGAGGTTTTTTACGTTAATAATTTAATGAATGAAACTAAACTTTTATCCGGTAAAAAACCCTGCATAGTCAGATTATGCAGGGTTTTATTAACTACACGCTAAGCGCGCCCCAAACCAGGTTCCCCTGATGGAATGTCGCGGTGCGTGGGGAAATTCGCGCCACGGCTTCGGCGGAACAGGAAGCGTCCACCAGCACGAAACTCGCCTCATCCTGCACTTTTGGCCACACGCGCTCACCTTTATCGTTAAGCGGCAGCACGTTCCCGGTGGCAATCGCCAGCGAGCGGGAAAGGTTCAATTCGCTGACGCGGACATAGAGCTGCGCATACAGGTTAGCTTTTTCCAGCATGTCGCCCAGGCCATACGGCGACCAGTGGTCGATAACACTGTCGGTGCCGGTCATCACAAACACGCCCTTCTCTTGCAACTGTTTGAGCGGCATGTGCATGGTGCCAATCGGCACCGTCGAGGCAATAGTAATTTGCTGCGCCGCCATGCGGGTGGCAATTTCATCCACCTGCTGCTCGTTCATCATAGCCAGTGCAAAGGCGTGGCTGATGGTGAGTTTGCCTTTCAGCTCCGGGGTTTTCTCCACCGTTTCAACCATATAATTCACCGCGGCAATGCCTGCCGGGCTGGTTTCATGCAGATGAATATCGACGCCTTTTTTATAGTCGATGGCTATCTGGAACATGGTGTCTAAGGATTTTTCCATCGCGCCGTCCACGTTCGTCGGGTCAAGCCCGCCGACGTAGTGAGCGCCCGCTTGCATCGCATCCCGCATCAGTTGTACGGAGTTGGAATGGAGCAAACCGTGCTGCGGAAACGCCACGATTTCGCAGCTAAACCCGGCTTTTCGGCGCTCTAACACCGCTTGCAGGTTTTCGAGGTTTTTTAGCCCGGAAACGGGCTCAACGTTGCAGTGGCTGCGGGCAATAGTCGAGCCTTTCGACTGAATCAAATCAATCAGCTTTTCCGCACGCTCCTGCGTGACCGGTTGCAGTTCCGGGAGCAGTTTTTGCTCCAGGGCAATCATGTCCAGAATGGTGGTGCCCGCCGGGCGGTTATGCACACGCCACGGGCCGCCGTAAAAGGTTTTATCGAGGTGGATGTGCATGTCGCGCATCGCGGGCAACAGTAGTTTCCCGGCAGCATCGTAATGGGCCAGCGTGCCGTCAGGGTGTTGTTTATTTGCGAGCAACGCCGCAATTTTACCGTCTTTGATTTCCAGCGTTTTCAGCTCGGTTTGCGTGCCGACAATAGTTTGCCCGTCGCGCACAAAACCCGCTTCCAGCAGAACGTTGTCGAGGTAGTAGTGCGACTCTTTTATGGCGCTCATGTGATTTTCTGCCTCACAGTTAAGAGGTGTCGATTTCGCAGCATACGCCATCGACCCCGTCGCGCCAAAGAGTGCGCAAGCCGCGGCCACTTTGCCCCCGCCGCTTAAAAATTCACGGCGGCTTTTTTCTGCATTATTCATTCTTCTCTCCCACGCTTAACCATTAATAATATGAGTGCCGGTTTCGCCCCTAAGGGCGGCAGGTAATTGTTCCGGCGTGGTGATAATCACGCGCTTGCCGCCGCTGCGCAGGAACGCAAGGCTTGCGGTGATTTTCGGCAGCATGCTACCCGGCGGGAAATGCCCTTCTTCGCTAAAACGCGCCATTTGCTCGACCGTCACCTCATCGAGCGCTCGCTGTTCCGGTTTGCCAAAGTTAACGCACACTTTTTCCACGCCGGTGGTGATCACCAGAATATCGGCCTTCACTTCCCGGGCCAGCAGCGCGGTGGAAAGATCTTTGTCGATAACCGCATCCACGCTCTGGTAGTCGCCCTGCGCGGTGCGAATGACCGGAATCCCCCCGCCGCCTGCGCCAATCACCACAAAGCCCTGTTTGATGAGTGCGCTTATCGCATCGGCTTCAACAATGCGAATCGGCTCCGGGGATGCCACCACACGGCGATAACCGCGCCCGGAATCTTCGACGAAGTGCCAGTCTGGATGGGCCACTTTCAGGGCATCGCACTGCTCCAGGCTGAAGAACGCGCCAATCGGTTTGGTCGGATGCGTAAAGCCGGGATCGTGTTTATCCACTTCCACCTGCGTAATCACGGTGACCGCTTTTTTATCCCCGCGTTTGCCCAACTGGTTATTGAGCGCCTGCTGAATTAAATAGCCGATGCCCCCTTGCGTGTCTGCCACGCAGTTCGCCAGCGGCGTAAGGGGCAGCCCCTCTTTTTCATGGGCGATTTCTGCGCGGCGTAAATCCAGCCCGACCTGCGGGCCGTTGCCGTGGGTCAGTACGATGTCGTAATCCGACGAGAGCATTTCCAGCACCGTTTGCGCCACTTCTTTCACGGCGTTTTGCTGATGTTCAACAGATTGGCTGGCGTTATCTTTGATGATGCTGTTGCCGCCAATCGCCACGACCACGAGTTGTTTCATGTTGATTCCTTCCTTAAAGGGAGGAGAACCCCGGTGGATGGCGCTAACGCTTATCCACCCTACGATTCTGCCAGTGTCGGGAAAATGCCCCCCACCCAGCCTCCCCCTTGCCAGGGGGAGGAGCTAATACCCCACCCTACGATTCTTTTGCTTTTGTAGGGCGGATAAGCAACGCGCCATCCGCCGCGCCTTTAACTCTCAGAAACCGGAGCCACGCCTGCAGAAGCCGCCTCGCGCCTGTCGAGCACATGCTTCACCACAAACATCGCGCCCATCATCAAATATGCGGTGACGAACATCAGCGAACTGCCCTGGGCAAAGCCCACCATCGGGGCGTGAATCACGCCGAACAGCGCCAGCAACGCGCCCACTGCCGCCGCAACCGCGCCGCGCAACGGCTTATTGATAATCGCGAAGATCGCCACGCAGCCCCACAACATACTGGCGAGCGGTGCGCCGTTGCCCAAATGCACCAGCCCCTGATAAAACACGCCTTTGCCCGCCAGCGCTTCCGGGCCGATTTTCGCAGCCGAAGTGCCTGCCGCCGCCATCACGCTATTCACCATGGTCAACGCCCAGTTGGCGATCCACGGGAACAGGCAGATGAAGATCACCGGCACCTCTATCTTCGGCGTTTCGCGCACCACCTGGTTGGCGGTCACCACGCCGATAAACACCAGAATCGGCACGATGGCGGTCATCGGAATAATGGCGAGCATGAATGCCCCAAGCCCGAACAGCGGCACGATAAACATCGTTACCCCCGACGCCAGCGTATAGCCGATACTCGCCCCCATCGCTTTCCAGCCCGCGTGACCGACGTACACCGTGACCGGGAACGGGTTCCCCATCAGGCAGCCCAGCGTGGAGGCCAGACCGTTGGTCAGCATCACTTTGCGAGTGTTGTATTCGTCGCCCGCCGCGTGGGCGCTCTCAATGTTTTCCAGGTCAAAAATGTAGTTCGCAAGCCCCAGCGGAACCGCCGATGCCAGGTAAGGCAGCGCGTGCGGCAGGCCTTGCAGGAAGCTGTCGACATGAATGGCTGGCGGGTTAAAGCCGAAGGAGGACATCGAGGCTTTAATGGCCTCCGGGCTTTGCAGGCCGGAAATCCACGCCAGCGCCGTACCGGCAATCAGCAGCAATAAACCGGTAGGAATGCGCGCGAACATCGGCTTTTTGCCAAACCAGTTAATGAAGATCAGCAGCAGAACGATGAATGAAACCGTCGGCGCTTCAAAGGCCTGCAACATCGGGTTCATCGCCAGCAACAGCAGCCCTAAACCGGACAAACAGGAAAGCAGAACGGTACGCGGGATCATCTTGCGGATGGTTTCGCCCAGGAACGAACCGCCCACCAGAATCATCGCTTCAACAAAGCACCACACCAGGCCAATCTGAATGGCAAACTCGGCATCGCCCGTTTGCTGGTAAACCGGCATCAATACCAAAAAGGTAACGGTAAAGATCGATGGCGCACTTGGCCCGGAAGGCAGCGCGGTCACGTCTTTGCGCCCGGTCTCTTTTGCCAGTTGCAAACCAAACCAGGCGTAACACACGCTCGCCACCAGCACCGCCAGCCCGAAGGCTGGCGCAATACGCCCGTAAACAATCTCCGTCGGAATGCCCACCACAAAAATGAGCAACCCCATCATGGTCAGCAAGTTAGTCAGGTTATTGGTCATCAACCCGAAATAGGCCGCCCAGTCACCGCGTTTCCACTCAAGCTTAATGTTTGTCATCGGTGTTTCCCTTAGAAAGAGTAACGCTCACCAAAGGCGAGCAGAGCCTTCTCAAAACATTCAAACGGCGGATGGACAATCCCCGCGCCAATCATGCCGATACCCGCATCTTTGTGGGCAATGGCGGTGTTGATCACCGGCAGAATGCCGCTGTCGCCCACGCGCGTGATGTCAATGGCGGTGGGAATGCCCATAAACGACAGCAGCGGAATGGTGACGTTCGGGTTTTCGCCGAGCGTTATCTCACGCATCTGACGCGAGAAGTCGATAGCTTCATCTACGGTTCCGCCGACCAGGGCCACAATCGCCGGAGCCGTCGCCATGGCAAACCCGCCGATACCGTAGGTTTCGGTAATCGCGCTGTCACCGATATCCAGCCCGGAATCTGCCGGTTTGTAACCTGCAAACATCGGGCCGATCACCTGCTGCGCAGGGCCGGTAAACCAGTGGCCTGGCAGGCCGCTCACGCGCAGGCCAAATTCCACGCCGTTACGCGCCATGGTGGTCACCACGGTGCTGTACTCAATGCCGTGCGCCGCGTCCATCGCCGCTTTGCACATTGCCATCCACGTTGGGCCGGAGAAGTAGTCGCTGCTGGCGACAAAATCGAACACCTCTTTTTGCTGCGCCACGGTGAAGGGGGTCTGGATAATCCACGGCGTCAGCGCCTGAATCAGCAGCGTAGTGCCCGCGTTGTTGCGGTTATGGCACTCGTCGCCCATGTGCAGCGCCTGCGCCAGCATCAGACGCAGGTCGATTTCCCCCGCCAGTTTCATCGCGTCACGTAACATCGGGCCGAGCACATCGCGCATCCAGATGAGGCGGTCAATCACGCTTTGGTCGTTTGCGCCCATGCGCAGGATCTTCGCCATCTGCTCGCTGAGGTTGGTGTAAGCGCGGTTGCCGTAAGTTTTGTTCTCGACGATATGCATGAACATGGAGGCGGAAGTCACGCCCGCCATGGAACCTACGCAGTCGTGTTCGTGGCACGGCGAGAAGATGATTTCCCCCGAAGCCGCAAGCGCTGCCGCTTCATCCAGATTCGCCGCCAACCCTTCAAACACCAGCGCACCGGTAACCGCCCCTTTCATGGCGCCGCACATGTTTTCCCAGCTAACCGGGGGGCCCGCGTGCAAAATCGTGTTGCGCGTCATACCTGGCACCACGTTAATCGCCTGGTCATAACCCACCAGCACCGGCTGAGACTGGATAATGCGTTCAACGGCCAGCTTGTTCGCCGCAGCCACTTTTTCGGCAAGCGCCGGAGCCGCAATCGCATCCAGCGCCGCGACCACCGCTAAATTACCCTGCCCCGGCGGCGTCCAGTCCAGTTGGGTGACGGGAACGCTCTGCTTTTTCAAATCATCGCTAAACATCGCGATACCGACGTTAATCACATTCAGCGGTTGGGTGAATAAACTCATTGTGCTTTCTCCTTGCAGACAAACTCACGCGCCAACAAACCGGTGTTAGTACTGCTACTGGCCCAGATAACGCCCGCGTCAGTCAGCATCTGGCACTGTTTTTCAAGCGAAGGCGTGTCTAAATCTGTGCCGAGCACGTAGCCCAACATTTCCAGGTGGCGGCCATCCTGGGCGGCAATCGCTTTGGCTTCTTTAATGGCGTCGATCATCACGCCGACCGGGTTTTCATGGGAGCCGTAGCCGAGCACGAAATCCATCACGATAACGCCCACTTCCGGGTCACGCGCCTCCTGGAGCAGGCGGCTGATGCGGTTGGTGGGGTCGATCATCGGGTGCGGTTTGCCGTTGGTGAAATCGTCGTCGCCAAAATCCAGGAAAGTGTGGGCGATGCTGACGTTGACATCGTTGAGGCGGTATTCCGGGTTGGGCTGAATATTGCTGTACACGTCCGGGTATTTTTCCAGCGCCGCAAACATGGCTTCGTCGCATAGCGTGCCGCCGCAGAACAGTGCGCGGATATACTTCTGTTCGGGTTTCAGGCGAGCGCGAACTTCTTCGATAAGCGGCCAGTTGAGCGGATGTAAATCCAGAGACTCTTTTTTAATCCCGGTGAGTAAAACGGCTTTTAGCGCCGCCTCTTTAGTGGCGCGGGCAAACTGCAAACCAGGCTCATCTTGACGCGTTTCCCCTGTTCCAAGGAAGCAGACCACCACCGGCTTGCGGCAGGCTTGCGCACGTGCCAGCACTTTTTCCGCCACGGCCTGTGCAGGCGGTTTGGAGATAAGCGCAATCACTTCGGTTTGCGGGTCATCTTCCAGCATTTGAATGGCGTCGAGCATCATGATGCCGCCAATTTTTTCGCTTAAATCCCGCCCGCCGGTCCCGATAAGCTGGGAAACACCGCCGCCAAATTCATGGATGCGCACGCTGAGTTCCTGGCTGCCGGTGCCGGATGCGCCCACAATGCCGATAGACCCACGACGCACCGCGTTTGCAAAGCACAGCCCTGCCCCGTTAATGATCGCCGTACCGCAGTCCGGCCCCATCATCAGCAAACCTTTGCTGTGGGCGAGTTGCTTGAGTGCCAGTTCGTCATCAAGTGAAACGTTGTCGGAAAAGAGCATCACGTTCAGATCGTTTTCCAGCGCCTGGCGGGCTTCACGCGCGGCAAACGCACCGTTGACGGAAATCACCGCGAGATTGCTTTCAGGGATATTGTGATGGGCGCTGGCAAGCGTGGCGTAACGCGCTTCGTGGCGTGAATTGCCGCTGTCTTTACGGGTAAATAAACCTTCGATGGCTTCAAGGGTAGCTTCGTTCGCCGCATCGCTCGCGCCTTTGATGACAATCATCAGGTCGCCGTTTTTAGCCTGTTCCAGCTCGTCATTTAACAGGCCGAGGTTTTTCAACACCCCTTTGTTCATCTCCGTTGCCATGGCAACAAACGCCTGTTCCACGCCTTCAAGCTGGTTCGCTTTGGTTGAAATGGACATCAGGGAGACAGAATCAAAATAGGTATTCTTTTTAATCACAATCCTGGTCGACATAATTTCCTCCGTCAGTTCGGGTCAAAGCGAAGGCATCCGCCATGCCGCAAAGCATGTCGCACCCGGAACTCGACCCTATTTTTTTAATTTCGTGAATAAATTTCTGAATATTTCCTGCATCGCCGCTGACTATTTGCTGAATAAAAGCGTAAAGCGTTTCCCGGTAACGCTGGTTAATTGCTTCACGCAGCGTAATAACACTGAGCAGCGTGGTTTTATTTTTCTCTCGCTCAAGCACAGATTTAAAAATCTGGCGATATTTACGCATCGGGTGCCCGGCAATAAATAAAAACGCGCACAGCCCCGCGAGATAATCATCACCGGAAGGCGTCAGGCCAATGCCCAGGCCCAGCAATCCCGTAATTTCATTTTCAATAGCCGCGCCATCACCCGTATTCAACGCGTAAACAAGTTGAACGCGATGGTGTTGTAGCTGGCGACTCATTTCCTGATAAAAAATATTCTCGCCGTGAAAATAAAATAATGATGAACTTTCTTTTACGTTTGAGCGGATAATTTGCGCCAGACTTTGCCAGTCGGTTTCTGCTCTTCGCGCTTTCGTTAAATAAAGGGCATCGGGTTGCCAATATAGGCAGCGAGAAAAATCGATGCGTTTATCGGGACCAATATCAATGCCGTTGCCGTGAAAACTAACCCGTTCACCGGGCCGGAAGAGATTCTGACACTGCTCAAGTGCTAAACGGCAGCTATTCGGCCCGTTGTCACAGTCGGTACTCAGCAAAGTGAATATCTGTTGCCTTTCAGGGAGGTGGATATTGACCGCCCTGGAAAACACCTGTTCAACATAACCGGTTCTATCACCTTGTAAATCGGGTTCTAAAAAGGTGATGTCTGCCGTTTGAGCAAAGAGGCACTGCCGCGAGAAATGGCTGGCGATAGTGCGTCTCCTGGTTTAAGCCCCGGCGTTAACTAACAGTTCGGCGATCTCGTGGTAGCCTTTTTCACGGGCTAATGTCAGCGGTGATTTGCCGTATTTGTCGGTCATTTGCGGGTTGGCACCGTGCTCCAGCAGCAGCTTGACGATCTCTTGCTGTTTCGCGCCGCCGTCGTTCAATACAATGGCTTCGAGCAGCGGCGTCCAGCCGACAAAATTGGTGTGGTTGACGTTAATTTCGGTGCGCGTCAGTAATTCACGCACAATTTCGACATGGCCTTTTTCGCTCGCGGGAGTAATGCCTACTCCACCGAAGCGAGATAATACATTCAGGTCTGGGTTAGCCGGTAATATCAGGCGCAGCAGCGTTAAATCGTTATTCAGGCAGCTTAATAAGAAAGGGTTAAAACAGGTTTGATCCTGTTTATTAATATCGGCTCCGGCAGCAATTAAATATTCCACGCAGTCATATTTTTTATTCAGGCTGGCAAGAGTAATCGCCGTTCTTTGCTGGCGATTTGTGGCGTTAATATCCACGCCTTTTGCCAGACAATTTTTTAGCCCGTCCAGGTTGCCCTGTTCGGCGGCGTTTAGAAATTCTGTGGTTAATTCATTCTGAGACATTTCCCGATTCTCCTGATGCTATTTCCGATAAATTGAGAATAGCAACACTCTGAGCGCTTTAACATCCGTTTAAAAATCATTCATCGTTAATGACAGCATTGTTGAACAAATCTCAACAATGTGAGAAAAATGTGGGTCAGCGCAATCTTTTACCTGGGATAAAACCGTTTTCACCGCACTTTAGTCCCGACTGGCAGGATAGCCACCAGCCCTTGTCGATAGCGGGTAAAAGCAGATTCAAGAAGTGTGATACTCTTCAAATCACTTGTAACAGCAGTGTTAAATATGGTTCAAGACTGCGGCTGGGATCATAAGAATTACAAATACATTCAACAATGCGGCGTCGGGTGGCGCTTACGCTTACCCGACCTACAAACCGTTACCTGGCCGTAGGTCGGGTAAGCGCTAGCGCCACCCGACAAGAGGTAAAAAATGAACTCCATCTTCACCGAAGAAAACCTCCAGGCATTTACTACCGCTGCCCGTTACGCCAGTTTTAGCAAAGCCGCGGTGGAGCTGGGCGTGACCACATCGGCCATCAGCTACACCATCAAGCGGATCGAAACTTATCTCGATGTGGTTCTCTTCGTGCGCAATACCCGCAGCATTGAACTGACGGAATCCGGCTACTATTTCTATCGCAAGGCGACGGAGCTGCTGAACGATTTCCATGCCATCAAACGCGGCGTCGATACCATTTCACAAGGTATTGAGGTGAAGGTGCGCATCTGCATTAATCAGTTGCTTTACACCCCGCGCCACACCGCAAAACTGCTGCAAATTCTCAAAAAACAGTTTCCCACCTGCCTGATCACCATCACCACCGAGGTGTACAACGGCGTGTGGGACGCGATTATCAATAATCAGGCAAATATTGCGATTGGCGCGCCGGATACGCTGCTCGACGGGGGCGGGATTGATTACACCGAAATTGGCGCGATTCGCTGGGAGTTTGCCATCGCCCCCACGCATCCGCTGGCGTTTATGCCGGAGCCGATTTCCGAAAGCCAACTGCGTCTGTATCCCAATATCATGGTGGAAGACACGGCGCTGACGCTCAACAAAAAGGTAGGCTGGTTGCTGCACGGGCAGGAGGCAATTCTGGTGCCGGATTTTAACACCAAGTGCCAGTGCCAGATTCTGGGGGAAGGCGTGGGTTTTTTGCCGAGTTATATGGTGCGCGAAGCCCAGGAGAGTGGGCTGCTGGTTACCCGTCAGATTAACAACCCGCGCCAGGATTCACGCATGTTGCTGGCAACCCAACACGCCGCCACCGGGCAAGTCACCCAGTGGATTAAAAAACAGTTCGCCGTGGGCGGGCTGCTGGCTGAAATTTACGGGGATTTATTGCACCGCGATTAAATCTTTAGCTTCAACTGCTGCGCCACGCTTTTTGGCAGCGCGAAACGGCAGGTTTTCAGCGGGTCGACCACCTGGCAAATCTGCAAATCACCCGCGATGCTCAGTAAGTTGATGGCGTCAGGCAAAGAGACATCGGTATTGTCGGCAATAAAGTGCGCCATATTCCGCGTTGCCAGGGCTGCGGCGTCATCCAGCGTTAAGGCGGATGCCAGAGTAAAAAGGGTGTCGTCGTTTTCGAGCATTGGCGTTGGCAGAGCGCGGTTTTTAATCACGCTGAGGTTCACCACCACATCCCCCGCCACTTCCAGGCCGCACACCGACACTTCGCCATCGCCCATTGCGGCGTGCAGATCGCCCAGCGCAAACAGCGCCCCTTCGACGTTAACCGGCAAATAGAGCGTACTGCCCGCCGTAATCATTTTGCAGTCCATGTTTCCGCCGTGGCTGTCAGGCGTACCGCAAGAGATCGCATCCCCCGCCGGCGCCACGCCAATCACGCCGATCATCGGGTTAATCGCCACGCGCACGCCGCCGGGAAGTTGCGCTTTGCCGTTATCAATCGGCACCACTAAAATACGCGGTTCGGTCAGTTCATCCCCAATAACACCCAGTTGCGGAGCCGTGACCATTACAGCCCGATCGCCGCGCAGCGTGATGCTTTTAATTTCTACTTTCAGCACGTCGCCAGGTTTAGCGTCCTGAACAAATACCGGGCCGGTTGCCGGGTTAATACGCTGCCAGTCGAGCTGATTAAAGACGGCTTCTGCGGTCTGTATCTGGTCAGAAAAACAGTCGCAGGTCGCGAAGCTGACATCGGTATTGCTCGAAACCGTCGCCACCGGCGCGTTTTCGCGGCTCATGGCGTAAATGACCTGGGTATTGGGAATCTTTAACATAGTGGGTCCTGATTATGATGGTGTGGTGTTTGCCATAAGGCTTATTATTTTGACGAATTTTTATAGCAAGTTAGCGGCCCGGTGTTAAGCCTATATTCATATACTCTTTATGGTTATTGGTCTTTCCCCGCCTCCTACTCATTAAGTGTAGGTTCACTACTCAATCCTTAGCGAATTGATTTTACTCAATAACCCTTCTGCTTCAGTTGCTATTTTCGCCGCCATTCATACGTCATAACAGTGAGGTTAGGATGAACGTCAGCCGCAGAAAGTTTTTTAAAATCTGTGCAGGCGGGATGGCAGGGACAACGGTAGCGGTTCTTGGTTTTGCGCCGAAAATGGCGCTCGCGGAAACGCGCAATTATAAATTGCTGCGTGCCAAAGAGACTCGTAATACGTGTACCTACTGTGCCGTTGGGTGCGGTTTATTAATGTACAGCATGGCCGGAGACGGCTCAGGCAATGTTAAATCCAGTATTTTCCACATCGAAGGTGACCCGGATCATCCGGTAAGCCGCGGGGCACTTTGCCCGAAAGGCGCAGGTTCGCTCGATTACATCCACAGCGAAAGCCGCCTGACTTACCCGGAATATCGCGCACCAGGTTCTGATAAGTGGCAACGCATCAGTTGGAATGATGCCTTAACGCGCATCGCCCGCCTGATGAAAGACGACCGCGACGCAAACTTTGTTGAGAAAAACGAACATAACGTCACGGTGAACCGCTGGCTGACGACCGGAATGCTTTGCGCCTCGGCTGCCAGTAACGAAAACGGCGCACTGACCAACAAATTTGTTCGGGCACTAGGGATTCTTGGCGTAGATAACCAGGCGCGCGTCTGACACGGACCAACGGTAGCAAGTCTTGCTCCAACATTTGGTCGCGGTGCCATGACGAACCACTGGATCGACATGAAAAATGCCAACGTTATCGTCGTGATGGGCGGTAATGCGGCAGAAGCTCATCCCGTAGGTTTCCGCTGGGCGCTGGAAGCGCAAAAAAACAACGATGCGAAAATTGTCGTTGTCGATCCGCGCTTTACCCGTACCGCTTCAATTGCAGATGTTTATGCCCCTATCCGTTCGGGCACCGATATTACGTTCCTGCTGGGCGTGATTCTGTATTTGATTAACAACAATAAAATTAACGCTGAATACGTTAAGCACTACACCAATGCCAGCCTGCTGGTACGGGACGATTTCAGCTTTGACGATGGCCTGTTTAGCGGATTTGACGCCGAGACTCGCCAGTACGACAAAACAAGCTGGAACTACCAGTTTGATAGTGAAGGCGTTCCGCTTCGCGATGACACCTTTACCCACCCGCGCTGCGTCTGGAATCTGCTGAAAGAGCACGTTTCCCGTTACACGCCGGACGTGGTGGAAAATATCTGCGGTACGCCGCGGGAAGATTTCCTGAAAGTCTGCGAAGTGCTGGCCTCCACCAGTGCGGTTGATCGCACCACCAGCTTCCTTTATGCGCTGGGCTGGACTCACCACACCGTGGGCGCGCAGAACATCCGTACCATGGCGATGATCCAGTTGCTGCTCGGGAATATGGGCATGCCTGGCGGCGGCGTTAACGCGCTTCGCGGCCACTCCAACGTGCAAGGCATGACCGATATCGGCCCGCTGGCGACCACGCTTCCGGGTTATCTGGCTCTGCCGAACGAGAAGCATGTCGATCTGCAAAGTTATCTCGACGCCAATACGCCAAAAACCGTGGTGCCTGGGCAGGTTAACTACTGGAGCAACTATCCAAAGTTCTTCGTTAGCCTGATGAAGCATCTCTACGGCGATGCGGCGACCCTTGAGAACCAGTGGGGCTACGACTGGCTGCCGAAGTGGGATCAGCCTTACGACGTGCTGCGCTACTTCGACATGATGCATCGGGGCAAAGTGAATGGTTATATCTGCCAGGGCTTTAACCCGATCGCCTCCACGCCGGATAAGAACAAGCTGGTCGCCTCCCTCAGCAAGCTGAAATACATGGTGGTTATCGATCCGCTGGTCACAGAAACCTCTAATTTCTGGCAGAACCACGGCGAGATGAACGATGTGGATTCCGCGAGCATTCAGACCGAGGTCTTCCGCCTGCCGTCCACCTGCTTTGCCGAAGAAGACGGCTGTATTGTCAACTCTGGCCGTTGGATGCAGTGGCACTGGAAAGGTGCGGATGCACCGGGCGAAGCGCGTACCGACGGGCAAATCCTGGCTGGCCTGCTCCATCAACTGCGCGAGCTTTACCGCCAGGAAGGCGGCAAGGGCATCGAGCCGCTGATGAATATGAGCTGGCACTATGACCAGTTCTTCCACCCTTCTGCGGAAGAAGTGGCGAAAGAAAACAACGGTTATGCGCTGGCGGATTTGTACGACGATAAAGGCAACCTGCTGCGTAAGAAAGGCGAGCTTCTGGACTCCTTCGCTCAAATGCGTGACGACGGCACCACCTCTTCGGGCTGCTGGATTTACGCCGGAAGCTGGACTGAGAATGGCAACCGCATGGCGAACCGCGATAACGCGGACCCGTCTGGGTTGGGCACCACTCTTGGCTGGGGCTGGGCATGGCCGATGAACCGCCGCGTGCTGTATAACCGCGCGTCTGCTGACACGAAAGGTAAACCGTGGGATCCAAAACGTCCGCTTATTGAGTGGAACGGGCAAAAATGGGTTGGCTACGACATTCCTGACTTCAACAATTCGCCGCCGGAAGCGAACGTTGGGCCGTTCATCATGCAGCAGGAAGGTTTGGGGCGTCTGTTCGCGCTTAATAAGCTGGCAGAAGGGCCGTTCCCTGAGCACTACGAGCCGTATGAAACGCCGCTGGGGACGAACCCGCTGCACCCGAACGTGGTGTCGAACCCGGTCGTTCGCATATTTGAAGCCGACGCGAAGCGCCTGGGTACGCATAAGGAATTCCCTTATGTGGGGACAACTTACCGCCTGACGGAACACTTCCACACCTGGACCAAACACGCACGGCTTAACGCCATTGCGCAGCCGGAACAGTTTGTGGAGATAAGCGAAGGGTTGGCAAAAGCGAAAGGCATCACCACCGGTGATACCGTCAAAGTCAGCAATAAACGCGGCTTTATTCGTGCCAAAGCGGTAGTCACCCCGCGTATCCGGACGCTAAACGTCAATGGTCAGCAGGTGGAAACCATCGGTATTCCGCTGCACTGGGGCTTTGAAGGGAAGACGCAGAAGGGCTATCTGGCCAATACGCTGACGCCTGCCGTAGGCGATGCCAACTCACAGACGCCGGAGTTTAAGGCGTTTCTGGTTAACATTGAGAAGGCGTAAGGAGCGAACTCATGTCCATGCAATCTCAGGATATTATTAAGCGTTCGGCTACTAACGGTTTTACGCCGCCGCCGCAGGCTCGCGACTACAAAGATGAAGTCGCGAAGCTGATTGACGTCTCAAGCTGTATTGGCTGCAAAGCCTGTCAGGTCGCCTGTTCCGAGTGGAATGACATCCGTGATGAGGTGGGACATTGTGTGGGGGTGTACGACAACCCCACCGATCTCAGCGCCAAATCCTGGACAGTTATGCGCTTTAGCGAAACCACTCAGAACGGCAAGCTGGAGTGGCTCATTCGTAAAGACGGCTGTATGCACTGCGAAGATCCGGGCTGCCTGAAGGCATGCCCGTCTGCCGGAGCGATCATTCAGTACGCTAACGGCATCGTCGATTTTCAGTCGGAACATTGTATTGGCTGCGGCTACTGTATCGCCGGTTGCCCGTTCAACGTTCCGCGCCTGAATAAAGACGATAACCGCGTCTACAAATGCACGCTTTGTGTCGATCGCGTAAGCGTAGGCCAGGAGCCTGCCTGCGTGAAAACCTGCCCGACCGGTGCGATTCACTTTGGCACCAAGAAGGCCATGCTGGAGTTGGCTGACCAGCGCGTGGCGACGCTGCAAAAGCGCGGCTATGCGCACGCGGGGCTCTACAACCCGGAAGGCGTTGGCGGCACGCACGTGATGTATGTTCTGCACCACGCCGACCAGCCGGGGCTGTACCACAATCTGCCGAAAGACCCGAAAATTGATACATCAGTCAGCCTGTGGAAAGGGATCCTCAAACCGTTGTCGGCGGCAGGTTTCATCGCCACCTTCGCCGGTCTGATTTTCCATTACATTGGCATCGGGCCGAACGAAGAGGTGGATGAAGACGAGGAGGAACATCATGACTAAGCAGAGCAAGATGATTGTCAGAACGAAGTTTATCGACCGCGCCTGTCACTGGACGGTGGTCATTTGCTTCTTCCTGGTGTCGCTCTCCGGCATCGCGCTGTTCTTCCCAACGCTGCAATGGCTGACGGAAACCTTCGGCACCCCGCAGATGGGGCGTATTTTGCACCCGTTCTTCGGCGTGGCGATCTTTATGATGCTGATGTTTATGTTTGTGCGCTTTGTGCACCACAACATTCCTGACAAACACGATATTCCGTGGGTGAAAGGCATTGTCGAGGTGCTCAAAGGCAACGAGCATAAAGTGGCGAAGGTGGGCAAATATAACGCCGGGCAGAAGATGATGTTCTGGACCATCATGAGCATGATTTCTGTGCTGCTGGTGAGCGGGATTGTTATCTGGCGCCCGTACTTTGCCGGGTTCTTCCCGATTCAGATTGTGCGTTACGGCCTGCTTATCCACGCCACATCCGCCATCGTTTTGCTCCTCGCGATTATGGTGCATATGTACATGGCGTTCTGGGTAAAAGGCTCGATTAAAGGCATGATCGTCGGCAAAGTTAGCCGCCGCTGGGCGCAGAAACACCATCCGCGCTGGTATCAATCGGTTCTTGCCAAAGAAGCGAAGAAAGAGAGTACCGAAGGGCTGTAATTCTCCTGCCCTGCTTTCCCGGATTGCGTTCGGGAAAGCAGGGATTTGAATCAGCAGATATTTTCCCGGACAATATGTTTTTTAACTCAACGATTGAGTCCGGGGTAACAACTGCATGAAACACCCTCTCGAAACCCTGATGAGTGCTGGCGGCATCTTGCTGCTGGCCTTCTTTTCCTGCCTGCTACTCCCCGCCCCTGCGCTGACAATTGACCTTGCGCAAAAACTCATCAAGATGTTCCATTTGCTGGATATGAACCAGCTCTACACCATTATTTTCTGCCTGTGGTTCCTGGCGTTGGGTGCCATTGAATATTTCGTGATTCGTTTTATCTGGCGGCGCTGGTTTTCCATTGAAAGGGATGTGTGAGGTTCAGTTGTAGGATGGGAATACCGTTCCATTTTTGTCGGTTGGCGCTGCGCTTAACCGACCTACGAGCTGCCAACGCACCTGCAGCTTGAAGTGTGACGGGTATATACCCTAAATAATTCAAGTTGCAGGAAGGTGGCAATCAAAAGAATCACAATAAGCTTATTCAAGTAAGTGATTCGGGTGATTGAGAGCTGCCAACGCACCTGCAGCGTGAAGTATGGCGGGTATATACCCTAAATAATTCGAGTTGCAGGAAGGCGGCAATCGAAGGAATCCCGATGAGCTTACTCAAGTAAGTGATTCGGGTGATTGAGAGCAGCCAACGCACCTGCAGCTTGAAGTATGGCGGGTATATACCCTAAATAATTCGAGTTGCAGGAAGGCGGCAATCGAAGGAATCCCGATGAGCTTACTCAAGTAAGTGATTCGGGTGATTGAGAGCTGCCAACGCACCTGCAGCTTGAAGTATGACGGGTACGAATATCATTGCCGGTGGGCGCCTGATGAACACGCAGACCAAACTGATCGACCACGGCAAATATATGCTCAAAAATGTCTGCCTGAATGGCTTCATATTCCAGCCACACCACTGTATTCGTAAAGGCATAAATTTCAATCGGTAAACCTTCCGCGCCGGGGGCTAACTGGCGCACCATTAGCGTCATATCTTTGCGGATGTGGGGATGATTTTTCAGATATTCGTTCAGATAGACTCGAAACGTCCCGACGTTCGTCATACTGCGGGCGTTTAATACCGAAATGCCATCGCTATTGTGCGTGCGGTTATAATCTTCAATTTCTTTACTGCGCGAATCCATATAAGGCTTCAGAAGCCTTGCCTGCATTAAACGCGCTATCTCTTCTGGCGACAAAAAATGAATACTGGTGGTATCAATATTAATACTGCGTTTAATACGACGCCCACCCGACTGCGACATTCCGCTCCAGTTTTTAAAGGCATCAGAGACCAACGCATAAGTCGGAATGGTGGTGATGGTATTATCCCAGTTACGCACTTTCACCGTGGTGAGGCCAATATCGGTTACCGCACCGTCTGCACCATATTTAGGCATCTCCAGCCAGTCGCCCAGCTTTAACATACGGTTTGCGGAAAGCTGAATACCGGCCACTAGCCCTAGAATAGGGTCTTTAAACACCAGCATCAGCACCGCCGCCATCGCTCCCAGGCCGCTGATCAGGATCGCCGGTGACTGGCCGATGATTCTCGAGATAATCATAATACCAATAACAATCGAGCTAATTAACTTCACCCCCTGGAATATTCCTTTCAAGGGGATATTGGAAGCCAGGGTAAATTTCTGCGAGAAATTATAGATAACATCCAGCAGAGAAAATAACGCCAGCAAAGAGAAAAGCATAATCCAGAGCTGTGCACCAATAATTAATATCGTGCTGATGTCACTGCCTTTTTGCAGCCATAACACCGCCTGAATATTGACAATTATCCCTTGCAGCGTGGAAGCCAGCCGGTGAAACAGTTTATTTTCAGTGATTATTTGCAGCCACAGGTGCTGACTGGAACGGGCCCTTTTCTCAAATGCCCGCAACACGATGCGGTGCAAAATAAAATGCACCAGCAGTGCAAAGACAAAAATAATACCCAGCACAATAAACAGCGAAGTTGTCTGGTCAATAACAATGCCAAACTCGCTCAAAAGTGAAACCAAATCTTTCATAATAGCTCCTTCTAATCCAACGCCTATAATGCTGGCTGATGATTCCATCTGCAACCGCAAGAGCACTTTTTAATTAGTTGAACATTCTTTACATTATTTTTATTGCATTCATCAGGCATGGATAATTCTTATCTTAATAAAGGTGTAAAAACCTTTTAAAGAGAGCGTGCTTTTCCCGCGTCTGGCTATACTCAATTCAGACTCCAGATACATAAGAGAGAATCCAGTATGCCATTAACTGAATTTGTTCATTCTGACCCGTATACGCTCGGTATTGAGCTGGAGCTGCAAATAATCAGCCCTCCTTCCTACGACCTCAGCCAGGATTCATCCCTGCTAATTGACTCCCTGAAAGGCGCAGTGACAGAAGGCGAAGTCAAACATGACATCACTGAAAGCATGCTGGAAATCGCAACGGGCGTATGCCCGACTATCACTGAGGCTCATGCCCAGCTTTCTACTTTGCGTCAGCACGTTTTGCACTCGGCGAACCAACACCATCTGGCCATTTGCGGCGGCGGCACCCATCCGTTTCAAAAATGGCAGCGCCAGGAAATTTGCCAGAGCGAGCGGTATAAACAGACGCTTGAGCTTTTCGGTTATTTGATGAAACAGGCCACGGTATTTGGCCAGCATGTGCATGTGGGGTGTGAAAATGAAGAGGACGCCATCTATTTAATGCACGGTTTATCGCGATTTGTGCCGCATGTCATCGCGCTTTCGGCCTCATCGCCCTATATCCAGGGCGGAGACACGACGTACGCCTCCTCGCGTCTGAATATTTTCTCGGCCTTTCCGGATAACGGCCCGGCACCCTTTGTTAGCGACTGGAACGAGTTTAAATGGATGTACCAGCGCCTGGAGTCGAGCAGCATTGTGCAATCAATGAAAGATCTGCACTGGGATATTCGCCCCAGCCCGAAATTCGGCACCGTCGAAGTGCGCGTGATGGACACGCCACTCACCCTTTCACGTGCGATAAATATCGCCGGTTTTATTCAGGCGCTGGCTCACTGGCTGCTTACCGAACGCCCTTTTGTGCCGCGCTCTGAAGATTATCTCCTTTATCGTTTTAACCGTTTCCAGGCCTGCCGGTTTGGGCTCGAAGGCGTCCTGACGGATGTTCGCACCAGCGAACAGCGCACCCTTGCAGAAGATATTTTGCCCCTGCTCGACACCCTTGCGCCGTATGCAGCGCAGCTTCAGGCGACATCGGCTTTAGAAGCCATTGAAGGGTATACGCGTAATAACGACAGCGACACCCGCCGCATTCGCCAATTTATCGACAAAGGGGGGCTTTTGACCGAGCTTGTGCGGGAACATTGTGATATTTGGGCCAGAGAGTGAATTTATTTTTTCCAGTTTAATACATTTAGCCGCATCCGCTTTAAACAAGGCAGTTGATTTATATAGATAGTAAGCACAAGTTAATTACTCATTAATTTGTGCTTATCCCTCAAGTCATTCCTTTAATAAAAATACATGATAAAGTCTCCTGCGAATCTTTTCGATTCTTCAAAGTGAACAAACCTAATATTTTATCATCCGCATATTTTTAAAAGGATTTATAGCGTGAACGTAATATCAAGTTGTTTGAAGAAAAACATTTATATCCTAAGCGACAACAGCTATTTGTTACCCGGTATCGAAACACTATTACAGACGTTCTCCCAGCCAAACGTTAAGTTCTCTGTTAAGCATATCCCTAATAATAAGTTGCACCTCCTGTTATCACAACTTAAAGAGCAAGAAGGCGCGCCAAATACCGTTAACTATTACATCGCTGAAAAACAAGTGTTTTATATTCTAAAAACAAATAACCTCTCTCCGTCTGGCGTTCTTATCCCCCCAACAATTACCCTCACTGAATTACAAAAAATATTAATGAGATGTAATGAAAAAGTTTCATCTCTAAACTCTCAGTTCTACTACCGAAATACACATTCACATCGTGAATTTGAAGTCGTCACCTTACTGCTGGAAGGAATGCCGCAAAGAAGTATCGCCGCTAAACTCGGCATCTCGATTAAAACCGTAAGCCATCATAAGCAGGTCGCCATTAAAAAAAGTGGTTTTTCGAACTTTAATGAATATTACCTTCGCAATTTGTCAATTCATCCTCTTATCCAACATCACTGATAGTCTGTTTCCTCTTTCATCACGAGAGAGGAAACAGATTTTACCTTCATAATTTGCACGGTCAGCGCTTCAGATTCGGACTGGATGCAGGCGTTTTATGCTGCCTTTGCGGCAGTGCACTTTTTTACTCATCACTCATCCAGTCTGCAAAATTCCAGGCTGCCTGTGCGGCAGTGCACCTGCTTTGCCGGTTCTACGTTTATTGGGAGCGTTTCTAAGCTGCCTGTACGGCAGTGCACGCGGAATGCAGATGCTTCCCGCGACTTCTTCTTTTTCTAAGCTGCCTGTACGGCAGTGCACAGGAAAGATACCGCGATAACTCTTTGATTAACAGCGGCAAAGTCGATAATCATTCTGTTAGACCCTTTTTATTGTCAGTTTATTTAATGCTTTAAAAATCAATAAATTACAATATCTGCTAAAAAAAGGGTTTTCGGCATACTTTCAACATTGCCTCAATTCAAACACTGAGGCAGCCACCATACACATCTACTGCCTGAACCTTAACGCTTCGACAAACAGCGCAAATGCGGTGGTGTGCTGCTTGCGGCTTGGGTAATAAAGGTAGTAACCGGGGAATGATTCACACCAGGGTTGCAGCACCCGGACTAAGCGGCCATCGGCAATTTCTTCTCGCACAGAATCTTCGGGAACATACGCCAGGCCGAAACCCACCACGGCAGCGTCAATGCGCTGACGCAGGCTGTTGAACGTCAGTTGCCCGTCAACACGCACTTTAAGTTCGCGCCCCGCTTTAGCAAACTCCCATGCATACAGGCCGCCCATGGTTGGCAGCCGCATATTGATGCAACGATGATTTTGCAATTCCTGTGGCGTTTGCGGAATGCCGTGCTTTTCTAAATATGACGGCGCGCCGACAACGGCCATGCTCATCTCAGGCCCGATACGCACCGCAATCATGTCTTTTGCAACCTGCTCCCCAAGCCGGATCCCTGCATCGAAGCGCTCGCTGACAATATCGGTCAGCGTATTGTCGACGGTGATTTCAACTTTGATGTCCGGATAGTCACCGAGGAACGATTTCAGCACCGGCCACAGGACGGAATCCACCGCATGTTCACCCGCGGTAATACGGATATTCCCCGCCGGGTTTTCGCGCATTTCAATTAACGCTTCCAGCTCGCCTTCAATTTCAGCGAAACGCGGGCCGAGGCTTTCCACCAGTTTTTCTCCGGCTTCGGTTGGCGCAACGCTGCGTGTGGTGCGCGTCAGCAAACGCAGTTCGAGCCGCTCTTCCAGGCCGCGAATAGCATGGCTTAGCGCCGACTGCGATACGCCTAGCTGAGCCGCAGCCTTGGTAAAACTGCGCTCGCGGGCCACCACCAGGAATGAAATCAGGTCGCTAAAGTTCTCTTTTAACATGCGCGGATCTGCCGTCAAATTAGTGTGATAAAAACAGCAGTATACGTTTATTTATGAGCGCGGTTCATAGCTCCTTTCACATTTACCAGGCTAATCGCCTTGCGGCTCAAGCGGTACTCTTCTCGCCGAAACCGACAACAGAAATACACTATCTTGCCTGGCAAACCTGCCAGCCGCGCTCAGTTTCCTATACTTCAGTCTTGTGCTGTCCATGTTAAGCCCGGCTTCATTCGCCGGAGCGGAGGAAAAATGGAAGAGAAAATGAAAATCATCAAGGCAGGCTCTCAGCCGTCTCAGTCAGGTCCGGAAAGCTACTTCACCGGCAGAGTCCGTATTGATGCACCTTTCCAGACCACGCCACCTGCACGCACCGGCGGTGCAACCGTCACATTTGAACCAGGCGCTCGCACGGCCTGGCATACCCATCCGCTGGGGCAAACGCTGATTATCACGCACGGTCACGGCTGGCTACAGGAGTGGGGTGGGCAGATTCACGACATGAATCAAGGTGATATTGTGTGGATACCTGAGGGCGTAAAACACTGGCACGGCGCCACGCCCGACAATGCCATGACGCATATCGCGATTGCTGAATCCCTCAATGGCAGCCCGGTCGAATGGCTGGAACACGTAAGCGACGATCAATACAAAAAATAGCCACTCAATCCGGAGAACAGACATGACGATGAAAGTACTCGGTTATGCGGCACAGTCCGCAGAAGTTCCACTTGCTCCATTCGAATTTATGCGACGCGAAGCGCGTCCTGATGATGTGGTCATTGAAGTGATGTATTGCGGCGTGTGCCACTCGGATTTACATCAGGCTCGTAATGACTGGGGGTTTAGCACCTATCCCCTGGTGCCGGGGCATGAAGTGGTTGGCCGCGTGGCTTCTGTAGGCAGTAACGTCACCAAATTTAAGCCGGGAGATTACGCGGGAATCGGTTGTATGGTGGACTCGTGTCGCACCTGCCATCCGTGTAAAGAAGGCCTTGAGCAGTATTGCGAAGAAGGTAACGTCCAGACTTACAACGGTGTCGATCGTCACGATCATCAACCCACCTACGGCGGCTATTCTCAGGCGATTGTCGCCTCTGAAGATTTTGTGCTGAAGATGCCGGAAGGGATGGATTTGAAAGGTGCGGCACCGCTGCTGTGCGCGGGCATTACGACCTGGTCGCCGCTGCGCCACTGGAATGTGGGAAAAGGCAGTAAAGTGGCGGTTATCGGGCTCGGTGGCCTGGGCCATATGGCGCTAAAACTGGCTAATGCGCTCGGCGCAGAAGTGACGCTGTTCACCCGTTCGGCCAGTAAAGAGGAAGACGCTCGCCGTTTAGGGGCGCACCATATTGTGCTGTCAACCGATGACGCGCAAATGGCCGCGGTACACAATCAATTTGAATTGATTATCGACACCGTGCCTTACGATCACGATATCAACCCGTATATGCCAACGCTCACGCTTGACGGAACGCTGGTTTACGTCGGCCTGCTGGGAAATATTGAACCGCCAGTCAGTACCCTGCCGATGATTCTAGGCCGCCGTTCGGTTGCCGGTTCCTGTATTGGGGGGATTAAAGAGACCCAGGAGATGCTCGATTTCTGCGGCGAACACGGCATTGTTTCTGATATTGAAATGATCGATATGCAGGAGATCAACGAAGCCTACGAGCGGATGCTGAAAAGCGATGTGAAATACCGTTTTGTGATTGATATGTCGACGCTCAGAGCGTAGTGAAATCAGTGGATGGTGCTGTCGCTTATCCCCCTTACAATGGCTGTTTGTAGGTTGGGTAAACGGCAACACCACCCGACTTCAACGTCACGGCTACAACGTTGATGTAGGGCGGGTAAACGAAGTGCCACCCGCCACCTTTTATTCAGGCCGCACGTGAGTAACTCCCACAATTTATGCCCAAAAGTGTACAATCGCGCATCTCATTTTTAGCGCGTTGGATTGCACGATTGTCATCCCTTTTTTCTCTGTCACGCCATACATGGCCTTCGGCGATCGCCCTGCTGGCGATGCTGATGTTGTTTATCGCCCCGGTGATTTCAAAATCACTGGAGCACCCGCGTGTGACAGAGATAAGCAGCCACGCTCATCATCACGTAGTAATGGATATGGGGTCGATGGAGATGCCCGCGTCCACGTACCTGATGCCGGGTATGGGTGCCTCGGTGATGGACGATATCGCCTGCGGATACTGCCAACTGCTGCTACACATTCCGCTTATCATCTGGCTTTTCATCCCTTTTATCTGGCTGCAGTGGCGAATTTCACGCGCACCGCCGCCGCCGATTATTCCCCCACTTCTGGCTCAACATATTGATGCCAAATCACAGCCCCGCGCCCCGCCTGTCAAGCCGTCTCGTTAATAAAAACAACATTTAACGTCACAGCTTTCAGAGGATAATCATGTCTGTGAATCACTCTCAGCTCGCCCTTCGTGGCGCGCTGCTGACGCTTTTGCGTCGCCTGCATTTTTACGTGGGGCTGTTCGTCGGGCCATTTATTTTCATCGCTGCGCTTACCGGCACGTTGTATGTGTTGACGCCGCAAATTGAAAATGCGCTTTATCACGATGCTTTACACACTCAGGAAAATGGCGCTGCTCATTCGCTTTCACACCAAATAGCGGCGGCCCAGCGCTATATTGGCGAAGATGCGCGTATTTATGCGGTACGCCCTGCGCCTCAACCTGGGGATACAACACGTGTGCAGTTTGTCGATTCCAAGCTGGGTGAATCCGAATCCCGAGCCATTTTTGTCTCGCCTTCGACACTGAACATTCAGGGCGACATGACGGTTTACGGCACCAGCGGCGTGCTGCCGCTGCGCACCTGGATTGACCAGTTCCACCGCGGGTTACTGCTGGGAAATGCAGGCAGGATCTACAGCGAACTTGCGGCATCCTGGCTATGGGTAGCCGCTCTGGGTGGAGTGGTGCTCTGGCTAACATCACGCCCAAAAAGAGTGCGAAAAGTACGAAAAACCCCGCAAAGAAAAGCCCGACACTGGCATATCACTTTGGGTGCCACGTTGCTGCTTGGCTTGCTGTTTTTCTCGGCAACTGGCCTGAGCTGGTCACAATGGGCAGGCAGTAATATTGATAAAATGCGTAGCTCCCTGGGCTGGTTGACGCCACAGGTAAATACGGCGCTTGCGCCGCAAACCGGCCACCCGCACCACGACACGCACGCCGAACATCACGCCATGATGCCTGGCATGACGATGCCTGAAACAGATAACAACGCATGGGATCGCGTATTAAATGCCGCTCGCACAGCCGGGCTCGAGTCGAGTAAAACCGAGATTCGTCCTCCTCGTTCAGCGGATAAAGCCTGGACGGTGACGGAAATTGATCGCGCCTGGCCAACGCATGTCGATACCGTTGCGATCGATCCCAATGGTTTCAAGGTTATCGACCGTACGTATTTTGTTGATTTCTCGATGGTAGCCAAACTCACTCGCTGGGGAATTGATGCGCACATGGGGGTGCTGTTCGGGCTACCGAATCAGCTATTGCTCGCGGCGTTCGGCCTGGGTTTATGTGCGATGATCATCCTTGGTTACCGGATGTGGTGGCTGCGGCGGCCTGCCATATCGGCCAGTCCCGTGCAAACGCTAAGCGCGGCCTGGCTTGCGCTGCCGATGTTCTGGCGTGTTGCCGTGCTGTTGATAAGCGCCGTGCTCGGCTGGTGCCTACCGGTGATGGGCGTGAGCCTGGTGATGTTTATTGCTGCGGATGTTGGGCGCTGGCGGTTGATGGCGTTGAAGCCGCAGGTGTCTTAGTTTTCCCCTTCACACTAACCCTCTCCCTTTCGGGAGAGGGTTAGTGTTCATGATTGATATCCCCCTCTCTCCCATTGGTCCTACCAATCCCACCAAAAACGTGACCACTTTGTGCATAACGGCAAAAAAAACAACATAAATATTGCCATCAATTAACACAAAGTTAACCATTAAAGCTCAATTACCCTACATCGCAGAGTTGGTCCGACCAATTTGGCGAAATAATAATAAGCACATCACGTTCTGGAGAGTCCTGCATGCAAGTCTGGCAACAAGTCTACAACCCCGCAGGTAACATCTGGCTATCAAGCCTCATCGCCGCTATTCCGATTATTTTCTTCTTTTTCGCACTCATTAAACTGCGCATGAAGGGCTACACTGCCGCAACCATTACCGTTGGGCTCGCACTGTTAGTGGCACTCTTTTTTTACCGCATGCCCTTCGATCGCGCGTTATCGTCGGTGGTTTATGGTTTCTTCTACGGTTTATGGCCGATCGCTTGGATCATCATCGCCGCCGTCTTCGTCTATAAAATCTCGGTAAAAACCGGGCAGTTCGACATTATCCGCTCATCAATTCTGTCCATTACGCCAGACCAACGGCTGCAAATGCTGATTGTCGGTTTCTCTTTCGGCGCGTTTCTGGAAGGGGCCGCAGGGTTTGGAGCGCCGGTTGCAATCACCGCCGCATTACTGGTTGGCCTCGGCTTTAACCCCCTCTACGCCGCAGGTCTTTGCCTGATTGTGAACACCGCGCCGGTTGCCTTTGGCGCGATGGGTATTCCGATTATTGTGGCGGGCCAGGTCACCGGCCTGGACAGTTTTGAAATCGGCCAGATGGTGGGTCGCCAGTTGCCTTTCCTGACGATTATCGTGCTGTTCTGGATTATGGCGATTATGGATGGCTGGCGCGGGATTAAAGAGACGTGGCCTGCGGTGATGGTTGCCGGTGGTTCTTTTGCGATTGCGCAGTTCCTCAGTTCTAACTTCTTAGGCCCGGAACTGCCCGATATTATCTCCTCGCTGGTTTCTCTGGTTTGTTTGACCGCTTTTTTACGCATCTGGAAGCCGGTTCGCATCTTCCGCTTTGGCGACGTTGGCGCATCAGTAACCGACCAAACACTGGCCCGTACAAACTACACATTAGGCCAGGTGGTTCGCGCCTGGATGCCGTTTATCTTCCTGACCGCGACCGTCACTCTCTGGAGCATTCCACCGTTTAAAGCACTGTTTGCTCCAGGCGGTGCGCTGGCCGATTGGGTATTTAACGTTTCCGTACCGTTCCTCGATAAAATGGTCGCTAAAATGCCGCCGGTTGTAGCGCAAAGCATGGCCTATGCGGCGGTCTATAAATTTGACTGGTTCTCTGCCACCGGTACCGCAATTCTGGTCGCCGCACTGATTTCCATTGTTTACCTGCGCATGAAGCCGAAGGCGGCCATCGAGACATTCGGGGAAACGCTGAAAGAACTGGCGCTGCCGATTTACTCCATCGGCATGGTGTTGGCCTTCGCCTTTATTTCTAACTACTCCGGATTGTCGGCAACACTTGCCCTGGCGCTGGCTCACACCGGCCACGCGTTTACCTTCTTCTCTCCCTTCCTCGGCTGGCTGGGCGTGTTCCTCACCGGGTCTGATACCTCGTCAAATGCGCTTTTTGCCGCACTCCAGGCGACGACCGCGCAACAAATTGGCGTGTCTGATTTGCTGCTGGTCGCAGCGAATACCACGGGTGGCGTGACGGGCAAAATGATTTCGCCACAGTCTATCGCCATCGCCTGCGCCGCCGTTGGGCTGGTGGGGAAAGAGTCGGATCTGTTCCGTTTCACCGTGAAACATAGTCTGATTTTCACCTGCATGGTGGGCGTGATTACCACACTTCAGGCTTACGTTCTGACCTGGATGATTCCTTGATGACCACGCAGCCACGCCTGGCCGACCATCTGGTCGAGCGCGTAAAAGCCCTGATTAGCGAGCTTAAACTGGAGGCGGGTATGCGCTTGCCCGCCGAACGCCAGCTTGCTGCTGAGATGGGCGTTTCGCGCTCATCTATTCGCGAAGCCATTCAAAAACTGATCAGCGAAGGCGTGTTAATAAGCCGCCGAGGCGACGGTACGTTTGTGCGGTATGAGGTTCAGGCCTGGTCTGAACAACGCATCGTGCAACCGCTGAAAACCCTGGTGGAAGACGATCCCAACTATCGTTACGACATTTTAGAGGCGCGGCATGCGATTGAAGCCAGCACCGCCTGGTACGCCGCAATGCGCGCTACGCCTGCGGATAAAGAGAAGCTGATCGCCTGCTTTGATGCCACCGTAAAGTTCAAAGAGAGCGACGACCCGGATCTGGCGGCTCAGGCCGATGTGCGTTTTCACCTCGCCATCGCCGAAGCCTCGCACAACATCGTGCTGCTCCAGACGATGCGCGGTTTTTTCGACCTGCTGCAATCTTCTGTTATGCACAGCCGCCAGCGCATGTACACCGTCCCCGCGATTTTTGCGGGACTCACCGAACAGCATAATGAACTGTTGCAGGCCATTCTGGCAGGCGACCCGGAGCGCGCGCGTCGCGCGGCAAAAACACACCTCGGGTTTGTCCATTCCACCATTAAAACCCTGCATGAAGACGAAGCCAGGCAGGCACGAATCTGCCGCCTGCCCGATGAAGATACCGACGTAACAAGGGATAAAAATTAATGATTATTTCTGCCGCAACTGATTACCGCGCCGCCGCCCAACGCATTCTGCCGCCCTTCCTGTTCCATTATATTGACGGCGGGGCTTATGCCGAACATACGTTGCGCCGCAACGTTGATGACCTGGCGCAGGTGGCGTTGAAGCAGCGGGTGCTAAAAAATATGTCCGCTCTAAGCCTTGAAACCAAACTGTTTAATGAAACGCTATCGATGCCCGTAGCCCTGGCTCCGGTCGGTTTATGCGGAATGTACGCCAGACGGGGTGAAGTTCAGGCGGCCAAAGCGGCGGCGGCAAAAGGCATTCCGTTTACGCTTTCCACCGTTTCCGTCTGCCCTATCGAAGAAGTTGCGCCTGTGATTGACCGCCCGATGTGGTTCCAGCTTTATGTGCTGAAAGACCGTGGTTTTATGCGCAACGCGCTTGAGCGCGCCAAAGCGGCGGGTTGCTCGACGCTTGTGTTTACCGTCGATATGCCTACGCCGGGGGCGCGTTATCGTGACGCGCACTCTGGCATGAGCGGGCAACATGCCGCGCTGCGCCGCTACTGGCAGGCAGTCACGCATCCACAGTGGGCCTGGGACGTGGGTCTGAACGGTCGCCCGCATGATTTAGGCAATATCTCTACCTATCTCGGAAAACCGACAGGGCTTGAAGATTATATTGGCTGGCTGGCGAATAACTTTGACCCGTCGATTTCATGGAGCGATCTGGAGTGGATTCGCGAATTCTGGGATGGCCCGATGATCATCAAAGGCATTCTCGACCCGGAAGATGCTAAAGATGCGGTGCGTTTTGGGGCGGATGGAATTGTGGTGTCAAACCACGGTGGTCGCCAGCTTGATGGCGTGCTGTCATCGTGCCGCGCCCTGCCCGCCATTGCCGACGCGGTGAAAGGCGATATCGCTATTCTTGCCGACAGTGGCATTCGCAACGGGCTGGATGTGGTACGCATGATTGCGCTCGGCGCCGACACCTGCCTGCTGGGCCGCGCTTATCTGTACGCTCTGGCCACTCATGGCCAGGCCGGCGTTACCCATCTGCTGAACTTAATCGAAAAAGAGATGCGCGTTGCGATGACGCTAACCGGCGCGAAATCTATTGCGGACATCAGCCCTGAGTTGCTGGTACGCGAAGGGCTGAAAGAGATGCTTTCCCCGCAGGCCATGGCATCAGGCTTCTGACCAGCCAGGATTACCCTGTCAAAGGCGCAGCGCTGCCGCCGGAATGCACCGGAGACAGCGTTTGCCGGGGAATGGGATTAGTTGAGTTTGTAGTCGAGGGTAATTTCAGCTTTAAGCAGTTGCGATACCGGGCAACCGGCTTTGGCTTTCTGAATAATTTTATCGAACGCCGCGCTATCCGCATTCGGAACTTTAACGTTACTGGTTAGCGCAATTTTGGTAATAGCAAAACCACCGTCAGTCTTATCCAGCGAGACATCGGCTGTGGTATCGATACTTTCCGCCGTGTAGCCCTCTTCGCCAAGCATTAGCGAGAGCGCCATTGAGAAGCAAGCTGCGTGTGCCGCACCGATTAACTCTTCAGGATTGGTGCCAGGAACACCTTCAAAACGCGTGTTAAAACCATAAGGCTGTTCTTTTAACGCGCCACTCTCGGTGGAAACAGTCCCTTTGCCGCGTTTAATGTCACCTTCCCAGTGAGCCTGTCCTTTCTTATGAATGGTCATGTAATCGCTCCTATTTATTGACACGAACATCAAGTATAGAAGTTGAATACGGGCTTGCCTGGCAACTCAGAACAATCCTTGTGGCGAAAAAAATAAAATGAATAAATCGATGCACATCGTCTGCACCCTACCGAACACATGGAGTGCAGCTTCAAAAGCTAAGCTAGTGCGTCCAGTCCTCGACTCGCAAACGCGTTACCATAGTGAAGGCACGATCGCTGGTGATAAGTGTCGCGTTTCGGCTTAGGGCATGTGCCGCAATAAGCTGATCAAGATGCCCCATCACTTTGCCTTTCTTTTCCATCGCGGCTCGTAACTGGCCGTAGCTTTTTGCCGCTTCGCTATCCCACGGATAGACCGAGACTGTTTCCAGAAAACTTTGCACTGCGGCATTTAACTTCTTGCTCTGACGCTTAGCCACGCCATACAACAACTCGGCTTGCGTAACACTTGAAATGCAGACTTCCAAAGGCCGCGTTTGGGCGAGATTTTCCATCACTTTAGGGTGCTGACGGAAAAGATAGCTCACCGTATTGGTATCAAGCATGTACATGATCAGTCCATTCCTGCAAAGGGATCTCGCTGCTCAATACCCTGGTTACGTTCCTGTTCATCAAGGAATGTCTCAGGGACTTTCGCTTTCTTCACTAAAGCGAAAACATTGTCCCATCCTTCTGGTTTAGCTGGGTTTTTCGAAAGAATCACGTTTCCCTCCTTGTCTTTACGGATATAAACCCTGTCGGTATCAAACTCAAACTCCACGGGCAACCTCACCGCCTGGTTCCTGCCGTTTTTAAAAAGCTTTGCGATACGTTCCATAATCCCTCCTGGCATTGAATGGCCTATGCCATAGCATATGCCACAGGAACGCATCCGCCAAGCTCACTTTTTATGCGTTTTATCGCTACGCAGGCAAATCTACCCTGAATTCCTGAAAATGGAATGTCTTTTTTTTAATCAACTTATTGTTTTGCGAGATGCTTTCAGAATTGTGAAAAAATGAAGAAACGTTGCAGGAAAGAGTGCGTCAGACATTACAAATGAGGTGGATAAACCAGGCCGTTTATCCACCATCACATATTCTCTATTGAACCAACGCCGTCAGCTTCCCGAATACCCCCGCCCCATCGGCATCGCGCTTGATTTGCACCACATCTTCGAGTTTGTCGATTTGGCTGATCATTTGTTCAAGACGCTGGTCGTCGGCCACCTGTAGCCAGATGCGGCTCTGGTCGCCCTGGGGTAATGGAAGGCAGAGAATGCCCTCTACGTTAAATGCGCGGCGGGCAAACAGGCCACAAATGTGAGACATCACGCCCGGATGGTTGCGCACCGTAAGTTCCAGAATAACGGTTAGTTGTTGCATGGATTACTCTCCAATCATCTCAATGTTGGCAGCGCCTGGTGGCACCATCGGGAATACTTTTTCACCGGCGTCAATGCGCACGTGAATCAGGCAAGGGCCAGGGCGTGAAATCGCTTCTTGCAGCGCCGCCTGCGGGTTTTCTGCACCATTCAGATCGCAGGTTTCCAGGCCAAAACCTTCGGCAATTTTCAGGAAATTCGTCTGCCCGGAGTAGGTCGCTGCAAAGACATTTTGTTGATAGAACAGCGTTTGTTGCTGATGCACCAGCCCCAGCGCCTGGTTGTTCAGGAGGATGATTTTTACATCCAGATTATGTTCCGCCGCGGTCGCCATTTCCTGAATGTTCATCAGGATGCTGCCGTCGCCGGTAAAACAGAGCACTTTGCGATTCGGTTCTGCCAGAGCGGCCCCTACAGCCGCGGGCAGCCCGAAGCCCATGGTGCCCAGCCCACCCGATGTCAGCCACTGGCGCGGGCGGTTCAGCGGATATGCTTGCGCGACCCACATTTGATGCTGGCCCACATCGGTGGTGATAATCGCGCTGTCATCCACGCATTCGGCCGTTGCGCGAATCAAACCGTACGGGGTTAAAGGATCGTCAACGCCAGGCATGCTGAACGGGAATTCTTGCTGCAAACCCGCCACCTGTTGCAGCCAGGCTGCGCGTGGCTGGGCGTCGATTTTTGGCAGTAACTGTTCGAGAACTTCGCCGACATCACCGCGAATAGCGATATGGGCCTGCTTGATTTTACCCAGCTCAGCGCGGTCGATATCGACATGAATAATTTTCGCATTCGGGCAAAATTCTTCGGTTTTACCGATCGCCCGGTCGTCAAAACGTGCCCCCAGAACAATCAGCAAATCGACTTCATGCAAAATAAAGTTAGTACTACGTGCGCCGTGCATACCCAGCATACCCAGTGACAGCGGGTGTTTAGCGGGAATGGTGCCGAGCGCCATCAGCGTCATGGTCGTTGGCAGGTTGGCTTTTTCAGCCAGAACACGAGCGTTGGCGTGAGCATTGATAACCCCGCCGCCGAGGTACAGCACCGGGCGCTGCGCCTGGTTAATCATGGCGGCAGCATCGGCAATTTGTTGGGCGTCAAATTGTGGCGCAGGTGTCAGTGCAGAAACGGGCGGCAGTTCGCTGATGTCGATTTCAGCGGTTTGCACATCTTTTGGAATATCAATCCATACCGGGCCTGGGCGGCCAGACTCGGCAATGCGGAACGCGTCGCAAATAACCTGCGGCAGCTCACTAATATCGCGGACCAGGTAGTTGTGTTTGGTGATGGGAATGGAGATGCCGTAGGTGTCGACTTCCTGGAACGCATCGGTGCCAATCATTGATTTAGGCACCTGGCCGGTAATGCACACCAGCGGAATGGAGTCGAGACGCGCGTCGGCGATGGCAGTTACCAGGTTTGTTGCCCCAGGACCGCTACAGGCAATACAGACCGCCGCTTTACCCTGCGTACGAGCCATGCCCTGCGCCATAAAGCCCGCGCCCTGTTCGTGGCGCGCCAGAATATGGCGGATCTTTTTGCTTTGGCTGAGTGCGTTGTAGAGCGGGAGAACCGTGCCACCGGGAATACCGCTGATGGTGGTAATGCCATGCTGCTCAAGCAGTTGCAGAATTAACTGCGCCCCCGTAATACGGTGTGCTTGCGGTGGGTTTTCCGAGATTGCCATGCTCCAGTCCTTCTTCTTATGCCGTTTCGCTTTTGGCCGGAGGGACTAAAACAAGAAACCCCGCCCGGTTTGCGCCGGCGGGGTTTTGGAATCGATGCGTTGATTCAGACCCTACGGCGCATTGCCGACGACCACCACCACACGCACGACGACCACCGCGGCTGGTAGCGCGGTTAGTAGTAGGCCAGTGTTGCGAGTGAATGTAGTCATTTGGGTCCTGAATATGAGTTACGCGTTTTTACGTCGAAATTTATACAAACACACTGTTTCGTTTCGCACAACCGCTTTATGCATGAGAAATAAAAAACGTGTTTGAGATCACATCAATCAAATTGCCGTTGCAGCAAATTCCCGGCGCAGCTCGTCAATCGGCAAGTAGCGGCCAATGATCACCAGCCGGGAAACGCGTGATTCAGAGGGATGCCACGCCGAGCCGTAATCAAACCCCACCACTTTATGCACGCCTTGTACGATAAGGCGCTGCGGATGGTCGGCAATCGCCAGCACGCCTTTGTAGCGCAGCATGTCATTACCAAAACGCGCGATTGCGCTTTCCATAAACGCCCCAATTTTTTTCACGTCCAGCATTCCGGCGTCGAAAACATGCGCCTGAATCGCATCGTCCCAGGAGCGTTTTGCCGAGGCTTTTCGGAAGGGCTGAAAACTGACGGGATGGTTGTTATCCGCCCGGATCACACGTAAACCCGCCGCCAGGTCGATAGTATCGGTGAGTTCAAAAGCATTCTGATCGAGCCAGAGATCCGCCGGGCACTCCCCGTTCACGATCTCAAAAAGATCCGCTTTGCTGTTGATTCGATGGATCCGTTCCAGCGCCTGCTGTTTTGTTTCTTCGTCTACACGATCGGCCTTGGTTAGCAAGATTCGATCGGCAAAACCAAGCTGCGATGCCGCAACGGCATGTTCGTCCAACTGGCGAGAAATATGCTCCGCATCTGCCAGAGCGATGACCGCATCCAGGCGCAATGCGTCTCGCAAATGTTCATCAACAAAAAAGGTTTGGACGATGGGTGCGGGGTCAGCAAGGCCGGTGGTTTCAACGATTAAGCGCTCAAAATTTAGCTGGCCTGCTGCGCGTTGTTCGAGCATTTCTCTGAGTGCGGCGGTAAATTCCCCGCGCACGCTGCAACACACGCAACCGTTACTGAGTTCCACAACGTTGACGTTTTCCCCGCCTCTGAGCAGCGCACCGTCGATGTTAACCGCACCAAATTCGTTTTCAAGAATGGCGACGGGCTGATTGTCGGAATGTGCGAGAAAATAGTTAAGAAGCGTGGTTTTGCCTGAGCCAAGAAAACCGGTTAACAAAGTGACAGATACCGCTTGATTCATGTCAGATTCCTTAGATTAACAGCAGCGAGCGCCGCCTTTGCCGCCGTAGCGCGCATCCTGACGCTCGCGGAAAAACTCTTCGTACGTCATCGGCATCTGCTCAGGGTGAGTCAGCCGCATATGCTGCACGTAGTTGTCGTAATCCGGCACGCCGACCATCAGTTTTGCGGCCTGCCCGAGGTATTTTCCGGCTTTTGCGAGAGTGTCGAACATGGTGACTCCAGTGTTTAGTTTGGGTTCAGACAGACCCCACCCCAGCCCTCCCCTTTCCAGGGGAGGGAGTATTTGCTCCTCCCCCTGACAAGGGGGAGGTTGGGTGGGGGTCATTTAAGCCGGCCCTAATTCCCAGCTACAGCTACCGATTAATGCACGCTCTTCGCCTGCGCCACTATATCTTCGTAGTTTTCAGGCATTTTCTCGTAAGGGGTTTCCTTCGCGGTTGGATTGTCCGATTTCAGCGCTTTAAGCGCCGTTTTAATCGCGAACAGACCAATCACCACCACAACCACCATGAAGAAGATGGTCAGCCCGGCATCCAGACGGTTATTAAACACTAGCTGAGAAAGCTGCGATTTGGTGTATTGCGCAGGAATATTGCCGCTGTCGATCATCGCCTGGAATTTATTCGCGATAGCCAGGAAGCCCACTTTCGCATCCGCGCTGAACGCTTTTTGCCAGCCTGCTGTCAGGGTACAGATCAGCAGCCAGGCCGTTGGCACCAGCGCCACCCAGGCGTATTTTTGTCTCTTCATTTTGAACAGAACCACCGCGCAAAGCATCAGCGCCATGCCCGCCAGCATTTGGTTGGCGATACCAAACAGCGGCCATAAGGTGTTGATCCCACCGAGTGGGTCAACAACGCCCTGGTGCAGGAAGTAACCCCACGCCATTACGCAAAGCGCGGTTGCCAGTAAGTTCGCCGGTAGCGAGTCGGTGCGTTTAAGCCCCGGTGAGATAACGCCGAGCAAATCTTGCAGCATGAAGCGTGCGGCACGCGTCCCGGCATCCACCGCTGTCAGGATAAACAGCGCCTCAAACAGAATGGCAAAGTGATACCAGAATGAGACATCCATCAGGCCGCCCAGCGCGCCGTGCAGAATGTACGCCATACCCACCGCAAGGGTTGGGGCGCCGCCCGCACGGGAGATAATGCTCTGCTCTCCCACTTCGTTAGCAATGTTGGTTAACGTTTCAGGCGTTATCTGGAAGCCCCAACTGCTGACCACGCTTGCCGCCGAAACCACAACGTCGGTAGTGCCAGCCGGAGCCAGAACCGCCATCGGGCTGTTCATCGCGAAGTAGACGCCCGGGTCGATAACGCAGGCCGCAACCAGCGCCATAATCGCCACAAACGACTCCATCAACATGCCGCCGTAGCCGATGAAACAGGCCTGGTTTTCGTTAGCCAGCATTTTCGGTGTAGTGCCGGAGGCAATCAGGGCATGGAAGCCAGAAACCGCGCCACAGGCGATGGTGATAAACAGGAACGGGAACAGATCGCCGCTCCACACCGGGCCGCTACCATCGATAAATTTGGTCAGGGACGGCATTTGCAGGGTTGGGCGCATGATCAAAATACCGATCGCCAGCCCAATAATGGTGCCGATTTTCAGGAAGGTTGAGAGGTAATCACGCGGCGCCAGTAGCAGCCAGACCGGCAGTACCGCGGCGACAAATCCATAGCCCACCAGCATCCACGTCAGTTGCACGCCGGTGTAGTCAAAGTACGGCGCCCAGGTTGGGCTTTCCGCCACCCATCCACCAGAGATAATAGCGAACACCAACATCACCAGCCCGATGACCGACACTTCACCGATGCGCCCTGGGCGCAGATAGCGGATGTAGACGCCCATAAACAGCGCCAGCGGAATGGTGAACGCGACGGTGTAGGTTCCCCACGGGCTATGGGTCAGGGCTTTCACCACGATCATCGCCAACACCGCAAGGATGATCACCATGATCATAAAACAGGCCACCAGCGCGATAACGCCCGCGGTGTTGCCCATCTCTTCTTTCACCAGTTCGCCCAGCGAGCGTCCGTCGCGACGGGTTGAGACAAACAGCACCATAAAATCTTGTACCGCACCGGCCAAAACCACCCCCGCCAGTAGCCAGAGCATGCCAGGCAAATACCCCATTTGCGCAGCAAGCACCGGCCCCACAAGCGGCCCTGCACCAGCAATCGCGGCAAAATGGTGACCGAACAACACTTTCTTGTCGGTTGGAACGTAATCAAGCCCGTCGTTATGGCGCACGGCGGGCGTCATACGCGTGGCATCAACGGTTAAGACACGTTTAGCGATAAACAGGCCATAGTAACGATACGCGATCAGGTAAACGCAGATTGAGGCCACCACAATCCACAACGCGTTTATCTGTTCACCACGATTAAGTGCGATGTAGCCGAGCGCGAATGCACCGATCAGTGCAAGCACCGCCCAGACAAGGTGTTTCCCTGGGTTATTCATAATTGTTTTCCATGTGTCAGGCCAGAAGCAGAGGGTGTTACCGTTTTGTTCTAGAACAAGGCTGCAGATTTAACAATATTGAAACAGCAGAATGGAGTGGTTTGACCAGGTCTTTACATCAGCTTGTTAAGGGGATCACTTTGCGGGGGGGTATCTACGAACCGGACCCCACCCAGCCCTCCCCTTTTCAGGGGAGGGAGCAGTTAGCTCCTCCGCCTGGCAAGGGGGAGGCTGGGTGGGGGTGGGGTTACCCCAGCGTCGCCGTCGTCAAACGACTGGTACAGCAGCGCTTGCCGCGCGCATCAAAAATGGCAATTTCCCAGACCTGAGATGTCTTACCAAGATGCAGCGGTTTGCACACTCCGCGCACCGTACCCGACGCCACGGCGCGATGATGGCTGGCATTAATTTCCGTTCCCACCACGCACTGCCCTTCTGTCGTCGTCAGAAAACTCGCCATCGAGCCCAGCGTTTCCGCCAGCACCACCGATGCCCCACCGTGCAATAAACCAAACGGCTGATGAGTGCGATGATCCACCGGCATTTCCGCTTCCAGACTGTCATCGTCCAGATGCGTGTAGATAATGCCGAGGTGCCCAACCAGCGTTCCCTCGCTGGTTTTGTTTAACGCCTCAAGCGTTAACTCTCTTTTCCAGATACGCATTCAGGCTCCAAGCGTAGCGCCGCCATCAATCACAATATCCTGCAAAGTGATGTGGCTGGCGTGTTGTGAGGCGAGGAACAGAATGGTGCTGGCGATCTCCTGCGGACGGGCGATTTTGCCCAGCGGAATGCCCAGTTTGAATTGTTCCGGGAACCCCTTAATACGCTGCTGTTCCGCATCCGGCGTTTTCCAGAGCGTACGCTGCATATCGGTATCGGTTGACCCCGGTGAAACCACGTTACAGCGCACGCCGAACGGCGCTAATTCCAGACCAACGGTTAAAGCCAGGCTTTTCAGCGCCGCTTTTGATGCCCCGTAAGCGGACATGCCCGTACGCGGCGTGTGTGCGGCGTCGGAAGCAACTGTCACAATCGCCCCGCTACTCTGCGCGCGCAATTGCGGCATCACCGCGCGGAACAGATTGAACGCCCCACCAACGTTAACCGCAAAAGTATCCTGCCAGTCTTGCAGCGCAAGCGCATCTGTTGCGCCCATGCGCAAAATGCCTGCCGCGTTAACCAGCACGTCCAGTTGCGGTTCATCGCTTAAAATACGCTGCGTGACGGCTGCAACTTCCCCGGCATCCGCCACGTTCAGGGCTTCGGTCACGAAAGGATAATTTTCCAGCGGAAACGCCAGATCGAAACCAATGACCTTCGCCCCTGCCTCACTGAACGCAAGCGCGGTGTAATAGCCGATACCTTTTCCCGCGCCTGTCACCCAGACGCGTTTGCCGGTAAATTCATTTTTCATGCCTGAACGTCCCTTGAGAGCAGCGCCCACCAGGCATCGATAGTCGGATTTTTCGCTAGCATCACAAAGTCGATGTCCGCGTGGATTTTGCGCCATTTCGCCGCAAGCGCCATCATGCGCACCGAATCCAGGCCGTAATCAATCAGGTTTTCGTCGTCTTCAGGAATGTCGGATTCATCGAGCAACGGCAGCACTAACTCACGCAGTTGCTGTTTGTTTTGCGGGGCAGCTTCCGGCAGTAAATCGCGAGTCATCACCACGCGCCCGGAGCGCCCGGCGGTGTATTTCAGCGCCATCATGTGCTCTTCTCGGCTGAAATCCGCCAGCGCGTCGGCCACTATAAACGGTTTGATATCACGCATAAACGCGTCGGTTGCCGTGGTCATGCAGCCGATGTGGGCGTACACACCGCAGATAATCAGTTGGTTGCGCCCGGTTTCTTTCAGAGATTGTTCCAGCGGCGAGCGGATAAACGCGCTGTAGCGCCATTTGGTCAGCACGGTGTCGTGCTCGTCCGGTGCCAGGGCGGCGACCACTTTCTGGCGCTCAGGATGTTTGTTTAACCCAGGGCCCCACATGTCATTTAGCAGGGCGCGATCTTCATCGCTCTGATTGTTCGGCTGCGCCGTGTAATAAACAGGAATACCGTTTGCTTTGCAGTACTGACGCAGGGAGGCAATATTATCGATGACCTGCTGGATCATCGGGCAATTATCACCCCAAAAATCGATAAAATATTCCTGCATATCATGGATTAACAAGGCGGCGCGCTCTGGCTCAAAAGCCCATTGCACTTTGCTTTCCGGGATGTCAGCAGCCGTCGGTAAGGTGTATGCGTTCAGTTTTGGAATAGCCATAATTTCTCCGTCAATCAGGAAGCCAGTTGCTTATCAGCAATCAACTGGCGCAAACGTTTTTTGTCCACTTTGCCCACGGCGGTAAGCGGCAGGCTTTCAACAATTTCAATGCGATCCGGCAGTTTGAAATCGGCGATGCCCAGCTCACGCAAATAGCGGCGAATTTCCACAGCGCGGAACGGGCGGCTACCTACAATAAACGCGCAGCTTTTCTCCCCCAGTAGGGTGTCTTCCATGGAAACGAGCGCGGCATGCACGATCTCTTCATGGCGCAACAGCAGGTTTTCGATCTCCTCGGCGGCAATCTTTTCCCCCCCGCGGTTGATCTGATCTTTTTCGCGCCCTTGCACCGTGATGTAGCCGTCTTCGGCAATAGAAATCAGATCGCCAGAACAGTAAAAACCTTTGGCATCAAAGGCCTGGGCGTTGTGTTCCGGGCTGCGGTAGTAACCCCGGAAGGTGTAAGGCCCGCGCGTCATCAGGCGGCCGACTTCACCCGCTGGCAGCGGATTCCCGTATTCATCGGCAACCCAAACTTCGTCGTCCGGGCACATCGGTTTGCCCTGGGTTTTGAAGATGTGTTCGTTGTCGTCGTCAAGACGTGTGTAGTTCACCAGCCCTTCCGCCATGCCAAAAACCTGCTGGAGCTGGCAGCCAATTTCGGCCGGAATGCGTGCCGCCAGGGCTTCGCTCAGGCGCGCGCCGCCGACTTGCAACAGTTCCAGCGATTCAAGGGAGTGATTGCTGCCCCACTCGCCAATCGCCTGTAGCCACAGGCTGACGGCAGGCGGCACCAGCGCGGTGACGTTAATCTGGTGGCGTTCGATAAGTGGGAAATAGAGCGTGGCGCTCGGGTCGTTCGCCAGCACTACACGGCCACCGCCGTAAAATACCCCCAGCGAACCCGGCGAACTCAGGGCGTAGTTGTGCGCCGCAGGGATAGCGCACAGAAAACGCGTATGGGTATCAAAGCGGCAGATTTCGACGCTGCGGCGAATGCTGTAGTAGTAGTCGTTATGGGTGCGCGGAATGAGTTTTGGCGTGCCGGTGCTGCCCCCGGAAAGCTGGAAGAACGCGACTTCATCGGCAGCACTCGGGGTGGCGACAAAATTATCTTCCGGCTCGTTGATCATGGCGCTCAGCGAACGCTCGCGGTCGCTTTCGTTAAGCAATACCGCCATGCGCAGGGAGGGATTTTGCTGGCACAGCGCATCAAGGAAGTCATCATGGGCGAACAAATTGTGTTTGCGATCGGCGATGAGAACCACCGGTTCTATCTGTTTTGCGTAGGCTTCCATTTCGGTGCGCTGATGGCTGAATAGCGCATTAACCGGCGCAACGCCAATTTTCAGCAGCGCAAACAGCGTGATATACAGCTCCGCAACGTTACCCAACTGCACCAGCGCGGTTTCGCCATTACGCAGGCCACGGCGCTGTAATGCGCAGGCCAGGCGCGTCGAGGCCATTTCCAGCTCGCGGTAGCTGTAATGCCGCTCGCCTTCTATCAGCGCAAGCGAGTCGTTATGGGCATGGCGCGTAAGAATGTCGGTCAGCGGCAAATCTGCCCAGTAACCTTTTTCGCGATAGCGTGCGGCCAGGCTCTCCGGCCAACGGGTGAATTGAATCGCCATTAATTAAGTCCCAATACGTTAAGCATGGTAGAGAGTTTTACCCCAGTTTCGCGCCACTCTGATTCCGGTGATGAGGCCGGCACGATGCCCGCTCCGGCGAACAGGCGAACGTGCTTTCCGCCAACGCGGGCGCAGCGAATCGTCACCACCCACTCGCCGTTACCTTCCGCGTCACACCAGCCGACAATGCCGCCAAACAGTTCGCGGTCAAATGGCTCCAGTTCAGCAATGAGTTTTCGTGCTACATCATGCGGGAAGCCGCTCAGCGCAGGGGTTGGATGCAACAAGCAGGCAAGCGAAAGCGCATTCTCCTGCGGGTCTTTAATCTGCCCATAGATTGGCGTGGCGAGATGCCATAGCGTCGGGGTGGTGATCAGTTCTGGCGTATCAGAAAGCACTAAAGACTGGCTGTGCGGCTGCAATACGGTTTGCATCGCCTGCGTCACCAGGCCGTGTTCATGGCGATCTTTAGTTGAGCGCAGGAGTTGTGCACCGATTTCACTGTCACGCTGGATGTTGTCTTTGTCGCGTCGCGCCGAGCCTGCCAGCGGTAAAGAACTAAAGTTCTTGCCCGATTTGCGTAGCAGTAATTCCGGGCTGGCGCCGACTAACGCGCCGCCGTCCGGCAGGGGAACATGGAAGTTATAGCTGGTTGGATTCTGGCTAATCAGGCGGTTGAGCAGCGCATCAAGATCGACTGGTGCATCCGTTTCGATATCAATCAGGCGCGAAAGCACCACTTTATCGATATCCGGTTTAGAGGTAGCGGCGGCGGCATGCGCCACCATTTCCATAAATTTTTCCTGCTCAGGAATCGCCTGGCGTGCGGCTATATTCATCGCCTTTCCGGCCACAAATTGGCGGGCGTCATCCTGGCATTGGGCGCGAGAAAACGTCTGGCAGCGTTGAGGGATAAACAGCGCGGAGGGTTGGCTGGGATCGAACGGAATTGCACCCACCACGACTGGATTTTCAATGCCGTGTTTTTTGGCATTTTCGAAGGCTTCTCGCAGTTGGGTTTGCAGGCGACCAGCGGGGTTTGCACCGTCCTGCGCCGGGCTATCGAGGCGAGTAAAACAGCCGCTCGTCGTAAAACTGCGGTAAGGCGACATAAAGAAAAAGCTATCTGCATGATGGGTTAGCGATTTCTCTTGTGACTGTGGCGCCAGTAACGTTTCCATGCGTCCTCCGTTAAAACATGACAAAAGATAGTAATAATGATTATCATTTGCTTTTCGGAGTCGTAACCTAAAGAGAAATGTACATGCTGTCAACACAGGTAAAATTTTTTTTAACAATTCCCGCGCTGGGATTGCTGGCTCTTGGCAGCCTTGCCCACGCCGCAGACTGGCCCCGGACGGTGGCCGATAGCCGTGGGACGCACACGCTTGAGCAGGCTCCGCAGCGCATTGTTTCCACCAGCGTGACGTTAACCGGCTCGCTGCTCGCCATCGATGCGCCCGTTATCGCCAGCGGCGCAACGTCGCCAGGAAACCGTATGGCGGACTCACAAGGCTTCCTGCGTCAGTGGGGAGAGGTGGCGAAAGCCCGTAACGTACAGCGCTTATATATTGGCGAAGCCAGCGCCGAAGCCGTCGCCGCGCAAATGCCCGACCTGATTCTGATTAGCGCCACCGGCGGCGATTCCGCCCTCGCCCTTTATGATCAACTTTCCGCCATCGCCCCAACGCTTATCATCAATTACGACGATAAAAGCTGGCAGCAGTTGCTGACGCAGCTCGGGCAAATTACCGGTCACGAAAAACAGGCCGCCGAACGAATTGCCCGTTTTGATAAGCAGTTGAGCGAAGCCAAACAGCATATGACGCTGCCGCCGCAGCCGGTCACCGCGCTGGTTTACACGGCGGCCTCTCGTTCCGCGAATCTCTGGACGACAGAATCCGCGCAGGGGAAATTGTTTCAGCAGCTAGGTTTCACGCTATCCACTCTGCCTCCAGCGATTCATACCAGCCAGAGCATGGGCAAGCGCCACGACATCGTGCAGTTAGGGGGTGAAAACCTGGCCGCAGGTTTGAATGGCGAGAGCTTGTTCCTGTTTGCCAGCGATGAGAAAGACAGCGTTGCGCTGGAAACTAACCCGCTGCTCGCGCACCTGCCCGCGGTGCAGAAAAAACAGGTTTACGCGCTGGGCACCGAAACGTTCCGTCTGGATTATTACAGTGCCACGCAGATCCTTGAGCGTATGAGCAAGTTATTTGCCAGTAAGTAATTTATGCCCCCCTCCCAACCTTCCCCTTGCCAGGTGGAGGAGTGAACTGCTCCCTCCCCAGGAAAGGGGTGGGTTGGGGTGGGGTCAACTATACGGCCTCCGCCGCAGCACCTTGGTCATAACGCCGTAACTGCACCAGAACAATCGCCAGCACAACCCCGCACAATGTCAGAGCAAGGCCGCCGGAACTTGCCGCCGCAACGGGCGTCATCGCCACGGTCAGCCCGCCGAGAATCGCCGCGCCAATCGCATCGCCCGTTACGTTCTGTGCGGTCCACAAACCATTTATTCGCCCTAACATTCCGTCTGGCGTAAGCGTTTGAATTAACGTGTATTGCAGCAAAGAGCTGATCGCGCTGAGGTAACCAAACAGCGCAAGGAAAACCAGCCCCAGCCCCCACATCGGCATCAGGCTAAAAATCCCAATAGCGATAAACGCCACAATGCCGGTCGCCAGCATGATCATGCCCGGACGCGCGTGGTGAGCGATGCGCCCGCTGGTTAACGCCCCAATCGCCGCGCCTAATGGAACGGCGGCGTACATCAGGCCAATTTGCGCCGCGCTCATTTGCCAGTGCCCTGCGAGCGCCGGATACAACACGCGCACCGCGCTGGCCATCGTCAGCAGCGCCCCGACTAACGCAATCCCGCCAATAATCGGATGCCCTACCAGAAAACGTAACCCGTTCCACAATGAAAGCAGTGGGTTTTCACGTGCCTGCGGCGGGGGAGCCAGGTTCGGCAAACTCAGCAGTGGCAGCAAAGTGATAAAGGTCCCGACGGAAGCCAGGGCGTAGTTCCATACCACGCCGCCGGATGCCAGCAACAGCCCGCCAATCATCGGAGAAATGACCGACCCAAGGCGCACGGTGAGCATGGTAATCGCGCTCGCCTGCATTAAATTCTCACGCCCGACCAGAGCAGGCGTTGCGGCTAAGAGCGCCGTCACGCCCAGCGCGCCAAAGAACCCGTCCCATACGCCGAGCAGATAAATCGCCGCAAGCGACGGTTCAGGTAAAGCGGCGTTAATCGTCAGGCCAATAAAGCCGACGCCGCAGGTAGAACGCGCCAGCAAAATCAGGCGGCGACGTTCATGTCGGTCAGCCAAAACCCCGCCCATCATCAGGCCGATAAACATGGCGCTGCCCGTGAGAGTTACAGCCAGGCCCACTTGTAACGACGAGCCCGTCAGCATTTGAATTTGTACCGGCACCGCAACGCCCAGCAGCCCCAGTGAAACAATGGAGATAAAACGGGCGAGGAAGACGGCGCGAAAAGCAGGGTGAGTCTTGAGTAAACTGAGATTGAGCAACAAAGAATTGCGGTTCATTACATGGCCTTAAAGCGAATTTTTCTTTCCGGGTGCGAGGCGGCTCATGCTAACATAAACAAATAAGAGTGATAATGATAATAACTATCATTTAATTTACACATCACTCTCAGCCTCTCCCAAATGAGAGGGGACGGTACGGTTTTCTCCTTCTCCCGGGGGAGAAGGTTGGGATGAGGGCATTTTTTTCAGGGAAAGAACGTTATGTCAGTCTCGTGGTTATCAAGGCGCTCTGCGGTCTTGCTTATCCTGTTTTTCTTGCTGTTATTGATGGCGGCGCTCAGCCTGCTATTGGGTGCAAAATCACTGCCTGCCGACGTCGTTATGGATGCGCTCAGCGGCCAGTGTCAAAGTGCCGACTGCACAATTGTGCTGGATGCGCGCCTGCCGCGAACGCTTGCGGGAATCCTCGCCGGAGGCGCACTCGGCCTTGCCGGGGCGCTGATGCAAACGCTCACCCGTAATCCCCTCGCCGACCCTGGCCTGCTTGGCGTCAATGCCGGAGCCAGTTTTGCCATTGTTGTCGGAGCCGCTGTCTGGAGCCTCACATCCCCCATCGCGCTGCTCGGCCTGGCCTTTTCCGGCGCGTTGTTCGCCGCATTGCTTGTGGCGTTTACCGGAAGCCAGGGCGGCGGGCAGCTTAGCCCGGTGCGTTTAACCCTGGCCGGTGTGGCGCTCGGCGCGGTGCTCGAAGGGTTAAGCAACGGCATCGCCCTGCTGAACCCAACGGTATACGACCAGTTACGTTTCTGGCAGGCCGGATCGCTGGATATTCGCACCCTTGAAACGTTAAAAGTTATTGTGCTGCCGGTGCTGGCTGGCTGCACGATCGCGCTGTTTATCAGCCGTTCACTTAATAGCCTGAGCATGGGCATTGATACCGCCACCGCGCTAGGTAGCAAAGTCGCACGCACGCAGGTGCTGGGTCTGATTGCCATTACCTTACTTTGCGGAAGTGCCACCGCCGCCGTAGGGCCGATTGCGTTTATCGGCCTGATGCTACCCCATCTGGCGCGCTGGCTGGTGGGCTCCGATCATCGCTGGTCACTTCCCGTGACCTTAATCGCCACCCCAACCTTGCTGCTGTTTGCCGATATTATTGGCCGTATGCTGGTGCCAGGCGAACTGCGCGTTTCAGTGGTGAGCGCGTTTATCGGCGCGCCAATGCTGATTTATCTGGTGCGCCGCCAACGCAAAGGAGCCGGGCTATGAATCGTCTTTCTCCGCGTTTAATCATCACCAGCCTGCTTTTGCTGTTGCTGGGCATTTCACTGGGAATATGGAGCCTGGGAAGTGGCGCTCTGCCGCTTGCCGTCGGCCAGGTTATTGACGCGCTTATCGGTTCCGCACCGCGTAATATTTCGCTGGTGGTGGTCGAGTGGCGTTTGCCGCGCGTGGTCATGGCGCTGCTGATTGGTGCAGCATTGGGCGTGAGCGGCGCTATTTTCCAGTCGCTGATGCGCAACCCGCTCGGCAGCCCGGACGTCATGGGCTTTAACACCGGAGCGTGGAGCGGCGTGCTGGTGGCGATGGTGTTGTTTGGTCAGCATCAAACCGCAATTGCCACCTCCGCCATGATTGGCGGGATTCTCACCGCGCTGGTTGTCTGGATGCTTGCCTGGCGCAATGGCATCGAAACGTTCCGCTTAATTATTATCGGCATTGGCGTGCGTGCCATGCTGGTGGCGTTCAACACCTGGCTTTTGCTCCACGCGTCGCTTGAAACCGCCATTTCCGCAGGGCTGTGGAATGCCGGTTCGTTGAACGGTTTAACCTGGGGAAAACTCCTTCCCGCAGCACCGTTAATGCTGCTGGCATTGTTTGCTTCCGCCCTGCTGGTACGCCGTATGCGGCTGCTGGAGATGGGGGATGACAGCGCCTGCGCCCTTGGCGTTTCCGTAGAACGTTCTCGCCTGCTGCTGATGCTAACGGCGGTCATTCTCACCGCCGCAGCCACCGCGTTGGCCGGGCCAATTTCGTTTATCGCTCTGGTGGCACCGCATATCGCACGCCGTTTGAGCGGCACTTCTCGCTGGGGCCTGCTGCAATCGGCTCTGTGCGGCGGAACGTTGCTATTAGCCGCTGACCTGTGCGCCCAACATCTTTTCATGCCGTATCAGTTGCCGGTAGGCGTGGTCACGGTCAGCCTCGGCGGCATTTACCTTATTGCGTTGTTGATTCAGGAGTCCCGTAAGAAATGAGCCAAATCTCTTCTCCATCGCGCCTGCACGGCGAAAAGCTCACGTTGGGATATGGCAATCATGTGGTGGCCGACGGCCTGACCGTTGCCATTCCTGACGGAGAATTTACCGCAATTATCGGCCCCAACGGCTGCGGGAAATCGACACTACTGCGCACATTAAGCCGCCTGATGAAACCGATGCACGGCCAGGTGTGGCTCGACGGAAATGAAATCCACCGCTTTGCGACCAAAGAGGTAGCGCGACGCGTGGGTTTGCTGGCGCAAAACTCCAGTGCGCCGGGCGATATTAGCGTGTCGGAGCTGGTGGCGCGTGGGCGTTACCCGCACCAGCCGATGTTTTCACGCTGGCGCGAAGAAGACAGCCTGGCGGTAGAGCGCGCATTAAAAGCAACAAACATTGAAGATCTCGCCGATCAGCCCGTCGATACCCTTTCCGGCGGGCAGCGGCAGCGCGCGTGGATTGCCATGGTGCTGGCGCAGGAAACCTCTATTCTGCTGCTCGACGAGCCGACAACCTGGCTTGATATCAGCCATCAAATTGATTTGCTTGAACTGCTGCGCGAACTCAACCAGACGCAGGGATATACGCTGGCTGCGGTACTGCACGATTTGAATCAGGCCTGCCGGTACGCAACACATTTAATCGCGCTGCGGGATGGGAAAATTGTTGCCCAGGGCGCACCGACAGAAATTGTCACGCCGGAACTTATCGAAGCCATTTACGGCCTGCGCTGCATGATAATTGAGGATCCAGTGGCGCATACGCCGCTGGTGGTGCCGCTGGGGCGATAAATCTCAATAATTAAAATGTTTGCGTAACACCTCGCAAAGGCGCACACTTACACAGTGCAAGAGTGCATCCTATGTTCTAATGCCGATCCGCTCACTTAGATGGAACCGGCATCATGGAGAAGATGCGTACGATAAGCAGTTTTAGAGATGCATGGCTCGAGGATTTCTTCTTATTTACCAGGCTCCACCGTAGAATTCCGCCCCATATCGTCAGCACTCTGGCACGCAAATTAGATTTAATTAACGCAGCCGTGACCTATAAAGATTTGCGCTCGCCGCCCGCTAATCGTTACGAAGAGCTAAGCGCTCCACTGGAGGGTTACTCTTCAATAAGGGTCAACAGCCAGTACAGGCTTATCTTCATCTGGCAAAACGGTAAAGCGAACAATATTTACCTCGATGATCACGGCTACAAATGGCACAAGTGATTCGCCCGGTAACAGCAAATTAAGGATGAATTATGGTCCAGGCACAACGTAAACCCACCGCTGTCGGTGACGTGCTTCTTTATGAGTATCTCGAGCCAACAGGTCTGCGAATCAACGATCTGGCCGATATGCTTCAGGTGCACCGCAATACGGTGAGTAAGCTATTAAATAACAACAGCAAATTAACGACTGACATGGCTTTTAGATTGGCGAAGGTGTTCGATACCTCCGTGGAATTTTGGCTAAATCTGCAAACCAACGTGGATATCTGGGAAATCCAGAATGACCCGCGTACGCAGGAAGAGATCAGCCGCATCATCACTCTCAGCGAGATGCTGAAGCGTAAGACGCAAGCGGCATAACCGCATAGGAGAAACGGTGGATTGCGCTTGCGCTCATCCACCCTACAAATAATGATTCGTAGGTGGGATAAGCGCAGCGCCATCCGACACTTACGCTAATACTCGCTGTAACACCGGGCCTATTTCTTCAAACGCCTTTGGAGAAATAATATCGACATGTGCGCAGTCGAGCCGGAACACTTCAAGCTCACCAATCCACGGCGCCCAGGTTTTTTGCGGGTCCATCCCTTCCGGTAACGTTCGCTCCGCTACAAACAGTGTCGCTTTGCCACCAAAGCTCGTGCTTTGCGCGGTAGTCAGCAACCGGACTGCATCCCCGTAATTGCCTTCAATGGCCTGGAATAAGGCATCAGATGCCAGCCCTTGCTGTGCGGCAACAAAAGCCTCGCGTTCACGGTTAATCTCGTCAAGAACTGCGGTATCAAGCTCGTTTGCCCCCTTTTCTGCCCAGTTTTGCGTTTCTGGCGGCCAGGTATCCAACAAGCCTAAGAACGCGACTTCTTCGCCTGCGGCTTCAAGACGGGCAGCAATACCCTGCGCCAGCGTGCCGCCCAATGAGTAGCCCATCAGGTAATACGGCCCGTGGGGCTGTAATTCACGCAAGGTTTGCAGATGCGTCTCGCATACCTGCGCCAGGTTTTCGGCTTGCTGCATCGGGCCGGTTGGGCGCGGAGACTGAATGCCAGTTATCGACCAGCGCGGGTCGAGGTAGCGCTGCAAGACGCTAAATTGCCAGGCAAAACCCGACGCCGGATGGAAGCAATACAGCGTGGGGCCGCTACTTTTACGCAGCGGGAGCACCGCATCAAAACCTGCGCGATTGGCCTCTTCTTCGCTTTGCTCTTGCATCAATGTTTCTGCAAGCTGCCCAACGGTTGAGGCCACCATCACCTGCCCGACCGTGACCGGCCTTGCAAGCGTTCTGCGCAACTCTGCCGCCAGGCGCATCGCTAAAAGCGAATGCCCGCCGAGGGCAAAGAAATCGTCATCCACCGACGCTATTTCACACCCTAAAAGCTGAGCAAAAGAGGCCGCGATGGTTTTTTCAAGCGCTGATTTAGGTGCGCGTCCAGAGCCCCGCTGCGCCAGTTCTGGCAACGGCAGCGCTTTTCTGTCCAGTTTGCCATTGGCGCTCAACGGGAAATCATTCAGTTGCACTAAAGCAACCGGCACCATATGCGCAGGTAAAACGGCGCAAAGGTGTTCGCGCATTGTTTCGACAGGCAATACCTGGCCCGAAGCCGATACCAGATAACCCACAAGCTGGCGGGCATCACCCCCGCCTGCCGCCGCGCCCTGGTTTAATACGCATGCGTTAGTGACGGCCTGAGCGACATCCGGTAGCGCCTGCAACGCGCGGTCGATGTCACCTAGTTCAATACGCTGACCGCGAATTTTTAGCTGATCGTCGCTGCGCCCCAGATATTCAACGGCTCCGTCTTCAAACCAACGCGCCACATCGCCGGTGCGGTACATACGCTCGCCCGCGTCAAAAGGATCGGCAATAAAGCGGCTGGCGGTGAGATCCGGGCGGGATAAATACCCCTGCGCCAGTTGGATGCCGGTGAGATAAAGATCGCCTGCGATCCCCACCGGAACTGCGCGCATGGCTGAGTCCAGAATACGCAGACCGGTATTCCACACCGGCCAGCCAATCGGCACGCTACTGCCAGAAACCCGCGCTAATGCTTCGCCAAATGCCGGATACCAGCTCACATCGACGGCGGCCTCTGTCGGGCCGTAAAGATTGTGCAGCGGTGCGTGAGTCAGTTGCTCCCACTGGCGGCACAATTCTGTCGGCAGCGCTTCGCCGCTACAGAAAACCCGGCGCAAAGAGGCGCATTTCGCTATCGCGTTATCGTCAGTTAATGCCGCAACAAACGCCGCTAACATTGACGGCACGAAGTGCGTCGTCGTCACGCCAAAACGAGCAAATAGCTGCTGCAATGCTTCCGGGTCACGGTGCGCCTCAGGCGGAGCCATCACCAGCTTCGCACCAACGAGATACGGCCAGAAAAATTCCCAGACCGACACATCAAAACTACACGGCGTTTTCTGCAATACCACATCTTCGCCGTTTAGCGGGTAGTGATTTTGCATCCACAACAGGCGGTTAACGATCGCCTGCTGCCCGACCATCACCCCTTTCGGGCGACCGGTAGAACCTGAGGTGAAAATCACATAAGCAGTCTGTTCCGGCGTAGAACGTGCTGGCAACTGCGGCAAATTTTCCGTTGCCAGCAGGTTTTGATAGCAGAAGATTTGCAGGCCGTTCACCGCGCTAAAGCGTGGCCGTTGATCGTCTGAAGTCACCAGCAAACGCGGGGCAGCGTCTTCCAACATCATGGTTAAACGGTCGTCGGGATAACCGGTATCCAGCGGCAACCAGGCCGCACCGACCTCAACAATAGCCTGCAGTGCCAGAGATAAAAACACCGAGCGAGGCAGCGCCACGGCCACCACATCTCCGGGTTTTACGCCGCGAGAAATGAGCTGAAGTGCCAGAGCCTGTACCTGGCCACGCATTTCGCGGTAGCTGAACTGATAGTTTTCATCAGCCAGCGCGGGCGCATCCGGCGTGCGGTTCGCCTGCTCTGCAATCAACTGGCTTAATGTGGTCGCGGGAACCGGCGTATGCGTTGCATTTACATTTTCAATCAGTGCGGTTTCGGACTCATGCAACAAATGAGCATCTACACAGCGCAGTGCGGGCTCAGCTGCAAACTGGCGCAGTAGAAGCGGGAGGCGAGCAATATGTTGCTGCAAAGTCTGCGCATCATAACGCTCGGCATTAGCCAGAATTTCCAGGGAGAACTCACCCTGTTCGCTGATATAGAGCGCAATTTCCAGGTCTCGCACCGGGCCGGATGCCAACTGGTGCGTGATGCCTTCGATGCCGTTGAAATCCAGGCGGTAATCGAACATTTTCAGGTTCAGTACCGGGCCATAAAGCGGTTCACCGCTGGAAACTTGCCCCAGGTCACGCTGGATTTGTTCGGCATCGTAGCGCTGGTAACGGCGCATGCTTTTTAGCTCTTTCGCAAGGTTTGCGGCAAATTCGGCGAGGGTAAAATCGGGGTCGATGCGCACGCCAACGGGCAGCACGTTCAACACCGGCCCGGTGGCACACAACGCGGCAGAGCCCATGCGGCGCATAAAAATGAAACCAGCGGAATAATCAGCCCGCCCGCTCAAACGCCCAAGCCACAGCGCCACCAGGCCTAACGCCATATCTGCGGCGGTCAGCTTGTGCTGGCGGGCGCCGTCCACCAGCGCGTGGAAATCGGTATTTTCAAAACTCAGAGACTGGCGAATCAATTTGGTGGTGGAGCCCAGGCCGGTCAGCGGTTTAGCTGAAAGCGTCGCAGGCGGCGGTAATTGTTTGGCTTTGTTTGCCCAATATGCGCGATCGCGCTGCCAGGCGTCCGCTTTGCGGTAATAATCGTATTCCGCAACAACATCGCTAAACGGCGTAAACGGGCTGGGTTCAGGCTGTTGATTCTGGCAATACGCGCTATAAATATTGGCGATTCTGCGGGTAATTGCAGTGAAACTGAAGCCATCAACCACTAAGTGATGAAAACGCTGATACCAGAACCAGCGTGTTTCGCTGACGCGTAGTAACGCATGGTGATAAAGAGGTTTCCCGCTGGTGATGCGTAAATCCTGCTCGAGATCGTCGCGCATGATTGCCAGCGCCCACGCCTGGGGGTCAGCTTCGTTACGCAGGTCGCGGCAAAGCGGTTGAGTAAATGCGGCTTCGGGATCAATCCACTGGCGGGCCTCGCCGTCTACTTCGCCAAAACGCATGCGCAGGGTATCGGCCTCCTGCATTCCCGCGACTATCGCCCGGCAAAGTAGCGGCTCGTTAACGTCACCGTTTAATTCAACGTAATGCGCCACGCTCCAGGCATTTGCCTGAGGCGAAAGTTGATCCGCCATCCAGATACCGGGCTGTGCCGCAACGAGCGGTAAGGATTCAATCTGTAATTTTTGTGCAGGTGCCATGGTTAATTCACTCACCGTTTACCTCTTGTTTTGCAAAGGATACGGGTTGCAGCTCAGTCCAGTTGTCGAGAAGCCAGCGGTGGCACTCTTCACTTGATGCGGGTTGGCAAATCACCGTCCAGCCAGCGGGTAACACACAATGTTCGGGCCATAAGCTGAACTGCCTGGCCGCATTCTCAAGGATGAAAAAACGGCCCTGCGGCGAATCAAAAGGGTTACTGAATTCCATACTCCACTCCTGTCAAAGAGACGCTTTCCAAAGCCATGACAAGCCAGAAATCAGCCCGCCACGCCAGCAAAGCGCATCGTGCCCACCGTCAACCTGACGGTAGAAAACAGCGCGCTGTGTTTGTTGTAGTAAGGGATATAAACGTTGATTGACTTGATGGATGAGCGGTTCTCTGACCCCTGCTTCAAGATAGATGCGTAGCGGTTTGGCGCTCGTCAGCCCCTCTTCAATCTGCTTGATAAGCAGCCCGCCCTGCTGATTGATTTCGCGGCGTGGCCACCAGTAGGAACCAGACTGGCTCAGCACACAGCCAAATTGTTCCGGCCAGTGAAGAGCGGCATAGAGCGAAGAAAGCCCGCCAAAACTCTGCCCGGCCACCACGGTGGTTTCCGGGTTTTCATTCCATTGGGTAAGGGTGCGTAACTGCGGTAATAGCTCTTCCTGCACCGCGAGCCAGAACTGGGCGTTACAGGGCAGTTCTTCGCTGCGGGTATTGTTGTCGATAACATCAATCAGGACATAAACCGCAGCGGGTAACACGCCCGCATCCGTTTGCGCCTGTAGCGCAGGCCATGCCGGCATCCCTTCGGCCCAAAATTGCCCATCAAGCAAAATTGCTAAGGGGCGCTGTTCCGGGTGTTTATCTCCCGTCGCAAAAATCCAGGCATTGCGTTGATTTTTAAGGTGTTGGCTGTGCCAGGTGATGCACTGAGGCGGCGCATAAGGCGTTTTGGGTTTATCCCAGCCGGGCTGCTCTGGCGCATCGGGAAGATGAAGCCCGGACATCGGGTGCCCTCGCCCACCTGACCAACTTTCTGGATTCAACGGATCGGCAATCGCGCATGGCAATAATTTCCGCCAGCCTTCACGCAGCGCCATTCGATCGGGCTCAATGCCCTCAAAAGCTTCGGCAGGGAAATCGTCTTCATTGGTCGAGGGGATCAGGCAATAACTGCCGCGCCAGGTGGCGTTAAGATGCGTTTGCCATTGCCAGACATCCGTTCCCGGCACGCGTACCAGGCTTTGCGGACGCGAGCGCTGGTGATGGTCGGTCACGCCCGTAACGTAAATCCATACCCGTTTCACCGGAGAGGTTTGCTCGCAGCCCTGCGGGTCGCGCCACAAAAAAGTCACTGCGCACTGGCCGTTATTTTCAACGGTAACGGCGGGGATTCCCTGAGCCTGTGCTTCCTGCCACCAGCTTTCACTTCCTGTCAGAAAATTTGTCACTCGAACCAAACCCTATGAATTTACTGATAACGATCAACAACCCTGAAATATATTGATAATACTATTGATAATTATTTGCATTTGCAATAGCGTATTTCCGCGCTCGGACCTACCGGGTTCCATAGTGCAAAAACAATTAATTGCCGAATTTGAACGCACAGTTGCCTTATTTCGGGGGATTGTTGGGCAGATTTCGGTATGACCACGTGACATCAATGCTGACCCCGATCCCTTTGGGAATGGAATCAAACCGGGCTCAGCGTTCAAGCAGGCCGCCATAATGAATAAAAAAATTAACTATTCCCTCGCGATGTTGATCAATTTGGGAATCTACGGTGCCGCTGTCCCTGCCTTTGCAGCAGAGCAGACGGCATCAGCAACGGCGCAGACCGCTGCTGCTAACAACGACAACACAGCAGAAGAAGATACCCTGGTCGTTACCGCCGCCGTGCAAAACCTGCAGGCGCCGGGCGTTTCAACCATCACCGCTGAAGAGCTGAAAAAGCGCCCACCGGCGCGTGATATTTCCGAAATCGTGCGTACCATGCCGGGCGTTAACCTGACGGGTAACTCCACCAGCGGCCAGCGCGGGAATGGTCGTCAGATTGATATTCGAGGCATGGGCCCGGAAAACACCCTGATTCTTATCGACGGTAAACCGGTGACCAGCCGTAACTCAGTGCGTCTGGGCTGGCGCGGCGAGCGTGATACGCGTGGCGATGCCAGTTGGGTTCCGCCTGAAATGATCGAGCGCATCGAGGTTATCCGTGGCCCGGCTGCGGCTCGCTACGGTAACGGTGCCGCAGGTGGCGTGGTGAATATCATCACCAAAAAAGGCACCGGCGAATGGCACGGAACCTGGAACACCTATCTGAATGCCCCTGAGCACAAAGATGAAGGGTCAACCAAGCGCACCAACTTTAGCCTGAACGGCCCGCTGGGCGGGGATTTCAGCTTCCGTCTGTACGGTAACCTTGATAAAACCCAGGCCGATGCGTGGGATATTAACCAGGGCCATCAGTCTCAACGTACCGGGATTTATTCCAACACGCTGCCTGCGGGTCGCGAAGGCGTCATCAATAAAGACGTCAACGGCGTAGTGCGCTGGGACTTTGCCTCAATGCAATCGCTGGAACTGGAAGCGGGCTATAGCCGCCAGGGCAACCTCTATTCCGGCGACACGCAGAACACCAATACCAACAAAATCGTTCAGGATAACTACGGCAACGAGACAAACCGCCTCTATCGCCAGAACTATTCCCTGACCTGGAACGGCGGGTGGGATAACGGCCTGACTACCAGCAACTACGTGCAGTACGAACACACGCGCAACTCGCGTATGAAGGAAGGCCTGGCCGGTGGTACCGAAGGGATCTTCGCGAGCGATAAGTTCAGCGATATTGACCTGAGCGATGTGCTGCTGCACAGCGAAGTGAATATCCCGATTGATTTTGTCTTCAATCAGAACCTGACGCTCGGTACCGAATGGAACCAGCAGAAGATGAAAGATCTCTCTTCGAACGGTCAGACCTTTATGGGCGGCCCGATTCCTGGCTCCACCAGCACCGACCGTAGCCCATACTCCCAGGCAGAAATTTTCTCCCTGTTTGCCGAAGACAACATGGAGCTGACGGACAGCACCATGCTGACGCCGGGCGTGCGTTTTGATCACCACAGCATCGTTGGTAACAACTGGAGCCCGTCACTCAACCTGTCTCAAGGTTTGGGCGATGACTTCACTCTGAAAATGGGGATTGCGCGGGCGTACAAAGCGCCAAGCCTGTATCAGACAAACCCGAACTACATTCTGTACAGCAAAGGCCAGGGCTGCTACGCCAGCGGTTCCGGTGTCGGCTGCTACATGATGGGTAATGACGACCTTAAAGCCGAAACCAGCATCAACAAAGAGATCGGCCTTGAGTTCAAACGTGACGGCTGGCTGGCAGGTGCGACCTGGTTCCGCAACGACTATCGCGACAAAATCGAAGCGGGTTATGCGCCTATCGGCCAGACCGCTTCTGGCAAAGTTAAAACCGATATTTACCAGTGGGAAAATATTCCTAAGGCCGTGGTTGAAGGGCTGGAAGGGACGTTAAATGTGCCCGTTTCCACAACGGTAAACTGGACTAACAACGTCACTTATATGCTGCAAAGTAAGAACAAGGAGACCGGGGAACGTCTGTCGGTTATCCCGGAATATACGTTGAACTCCACGCTGAGCTGGCAGGTTCGTCAGGATATTTCCTTGCAATCGACCTTTACATGGTACGGCAAACAACAGCCGAAGAAATACAACTACAAAGGTCAACCGGCGACTGGTTCAGAAACCAACGAAGTTAGCCCTTACAGTATCGTTGGCATGAGCGGAACCTGGGATGCAACGAAAAACGTCAGCCTGACGGCGGGTATCGATAATCTCTTCGACGAACGCCACTGGCGCGCAGGTAATGCCCAGACCACCGGCGGCGATACCGGTTATATGTACGGCGCGGGTGCCGCAACCTATAACGAGTCGGGTCGTACTTACTATGTGAGTGTGAATACACACTTCTAAGAAGTTGATATAGCGGTGGATGGCGCTTCGCTTATTCACCCTACTTTTGTACGGCGGGTAAGCGCATGAGCCACCCGCCGTTTTCTTTAAGACTACGGCCTTACGCCATGCAAACGCATCTCGCACACTTCATCTTCCCCAACACCGTGCAACCCGTGGTGCGCGTGGATTTTGACGCCGCCACCTTTAAGCCAGAAGACCTGTTTTGGCTTCCTCATCATCATCGTTTATCCAAAGCCGTGAATAAGCGTAAAGCCGAACATCTGGCCGGGCGAATCGCCGCTTGCGAAGCGCTGAGTTTTCACGGAATAGAGGATTTTGTTCCCGGCATCGGTTTACACCGCGAGCCCTGCTGGCCACCAGGTTTCACCGGCAGTATCACTCACAGCGGTAATGTGGCCCTGGCCGCGGTAATAATTGACGACCCCACACAGCGGTCAGGTATGGGTATCGACTATGAAACAATTATTACCCCAGAAATTGCCCAGGAAATTTACGGCGGCATTATTGAAAGCGCTGAGAAAGAACGTATCCAGGCTGCCCCCTTCCCTTTTCATTACGCATTAACGCTGGTGTTTTCCGCCAAAGAGAGTTTATTCAAAGCCTTATTTCGCCACGTTGGGCGTTACTTCGATTTTTCAGCCGTGTCGCTCACTGAAATAGATAGCCAACAGCTAAGCCTGACGCTCAATGAATCATTAGGGCCCTTTCAAAAAGGCGAGACATTCACAGCGTTATGGAAAGGTGACGCCCGGCAATTAATTACGCTAATCCAGCTCGGGGGATAATTAATAGAAATCGCTTGCGGCTACGTTATAAGCAAATGTTATATTCGAAGCAACACAACACATATATAACATTATTTATAACAAGGAATTATAGATCTATGGAAAACTCGCTCTCCCTTGAATCATTCCTCGCCTCTGTACAGCAGCGCGACCCCCATCAGCCAGAATTTGCTCAGGCCGTCCGGGAAGTGATGACGACCCTGTGGCCGTTCCTGGAGCAAAATCCGCAGTACCGCCGTTCAGCACTTTTAGAACGCCTGGTGGAGCCCGAGCGTGTCATTCAGTTCCGCGTAACCTGGGTTGACGATCATAATCAGGTGCAGGTTAACCGTGCATGGCGGGTGCAATTCAGTTCGGCAATCGGGCCATTTAAAGGCGGGATGCGTTTTCACCCCTCGGTTAATTTGTCGATTCTAAAATTCTTAGGCTTCGAGCAAACCTTCAAAAATGCGCTGACCACGCTCCCGATGGGCGGCGGCAAAGGCGGCAGCGACTTTAACCCGAAAGGCAAAAGCGAAGGCGAGATCATGCGTTTTTGCCAGGCGTTGATGCTGGAACTTTACCGCCATTTGGGGCCCGATACCGACGTTCCTGCGGGTGATATCGGCGTTGGCGGGCGAGAAGTTGGCTTTATGGCGGGGATGATGAAAAAGCTCTCCAACAATACGGCCTGCGTTTTCACCGGCAAAGGGCTGTCGTTCGGCGGGAGCCTGATTCGCCCGGAAGCCACCGGTTACGGCCTCATCTACTTCACGGATGCGATGCTAAGCCGCCACGGTTTAGGTTTTGAAGGCATGCGCGTGGCCGTTTCCGGTTCCGGGAATGTGGCGCAGTACGCCATTGAAAAAGCGCTGGCGCTTGGCGCTCGCGTCATTACGGCGTCTGACTCCAACGGCACCGTCGTGGATGAAGCCGGTTTCACCGTTGAGAAACTGGCACGTTTAAGCGAAATTAAAGCCAGCCGCGACGGACGCGTAGCCGATTACGCGAAAGAATTTGGCCTGAAATACCTCGAAGGCCAGCAGCCATGGTGCGTGCCGGTTGATATCGCCCTTCCGTGCGCAACGCAAAATGAGCTGGATATTGACGCCGCACGCACGCTGATTGCCAACGGTGTGAAAGCGGTGGCGGAAGGCGCAAATATGCCGACCACCATCGAGGCCACTAATTTGTTCCTTGATGCGGGGGTACTGTTCGCGCCGGGCAAAGCGGCTAACGCGGGCGGCGTAGCAACATCCGGCCTTGAGATGGCGCAGAACGCGGCTCGTCTGGGATGGAAGGCTGAGAAAGTGGATATTCGCCTGCATCACATCATGCTGGATATTCACGAAGCCTGCGTCAATTACGGCGGCGAAGAGAAACAAACGCACTATGTTCGCGGGGCAAATATTGCGGGGTTCGTAAAAGTGGCCGATGCGATGTTAGGCCAGGGCGTTCTGTAAGCGCGGAGAAACAGGCGATGTCGGGTGGCGCAACGCGACCCGGCATCCTTTGAATACTTTGCAATGACCTGCCGCTATAACGTTATGATTTAGACGTCTAAGCGTCTTAATTGCCAAAAATTAACATCAACGTTATAGTCCAGCAACACAAGAATTACGCGCCTCACATCAAAGGTCGCCCCATCATGACTCAAAAACCGTTGATTCCCGAGAGCAAACTCCCCGCTCTGGGCACCACTATTTTCACGCAAATGAGCCAGCTTGCGCAGCAGCATCAGGCTATAAATCTTTCTCAGGGATTTCCCGATTTTGACGGGCCACTTTATTTGCAGGAGCGCCTTGCGTTTCACGTGGCGAACGGGGCAAACCAGTACGCCCCCATGACCGGTGCGCAGTCATTGCGCGAAGCGATCGCGGATAAAACCGCCGAGTTGTACGGGCATAAACCTGATGCAAAGAGCGATATTACCGTCACCGCCGGGGCGACAGAGGCCTTGTATGCGGCAATCACCGCCCTGGTGCGCCCCGGCGATGAAGTGATCTGCTTTGATCCCAGCTATGACAGCTACGCACCAGCCGTGACGCTTTCCGGTGGCGTGCTCAAACGCATTGCTCTCCAGCCGCCTCATTTCCGCGTCAACTGGGACGAATTTGCCGCCTTGCTAAGCCCGCGTACGCGCCTGGTGATTCTGAATACTCCGCACAACCCTTCCGCTACCGTGTGGCGTAAGAGTGACTTCGCCGCGCTATGGCAGGCAATTAAAGAGCAGGAAATTTATGTTCTGAGCGACGAAGTTTACGAACATATTTGCTTCGATGAGGCGGGTCATGCCAGCGTGCTCACCCACCCGCAGCTACGTGAACGCGCGGTAGCCGCATCTTCGTTTGGCAAAACATTCCATATGACGGGCTGGAAAGTCGGCTACTGTGTGGCTCCCGCCGCCATCAGTGCCGAGCTGCGTAAAGTGCACCAGTATCTGACTTTTGCGGTCAATACCCCGGCGCAGCTTGCGATTGCCGATATGCTACGTGCGAAGCCCGAGCATTATCGCGAGCTGCCGGAATTTTATCGCGCACGGCGCGACAGATTTGTTCAGGCGCTGGCCGATAGCCGTTTCGAAATTCTCCCGTGCGAAGGGACCTATTTCCTGCTCGCCGATTACAGCGCGATTTCCGACCTGGACGATGTGCGTTTCTGCCAGTGGCTGACAAAAGAAGTGGGCGTGGCGGCGATTCCGCTTTCTGTGTTCTGCGCGGATCCGTTCCCGCATAAATTGATTCGGCTTTGCTTCGCCAAGCAGGAAGCGACGCTTGACGCGGCGGCTGAGCGTTTGTGTAAGGTTTGAGTTCAGGTTGGACCCCACCCCAGCCCTCCCCTTTCCAGGGGAGGGAGCAGCCCATAAACTGTAGGTCGGATAAGCGTTAGCGCCATCCGACTCATAGTTAAACCCCTGGCACCACTTTAATATCCTCCATCCCAATCCCCAGCTTGCGCGGTTCATGGCCGAGAATATTGCCTTCGTTGGAAAGCTGCGGCTGCGGCGGAATAATTTCCAGCAGATTACTGCGCTCCGGATTATCAAAATGCAGCGTCGTGGTACTCAATTCTTCGCCAAGGGTTAACGTCTGTTGCTGGTTGCCCACTTTAACCGGCACTGGCTGGCCGATATTCGGCCCGAAGGCTTTGGCGGTGATCACCAGATCAAATTTCTCCGGCAGCGGCTCGGCATATTCAATTTTCACCTCAGGAGCCAGGTTGGCATTTGACCAGCGCCCCCAGTTTTCCGGGCGCGAAATCCCCGCGAACGCTTTGACGTTTTGCGGCGCTCCCGGCACGTTGAAGATAAAACTATCGGCCTGGTAGCGAATAGCGTTTTCGTCCACCTTCAATAAGGCGACATTCTTTTTATACCGCGCCTTATCGGTGTTTTGCTGGGTGAATTGCACCGCATGTTGTTCCTGCTGATGCTCAATTAAGCGTACTGACGGTTGCCCGCCAACTTGCCCTTGCGCCACACAAAGCCCGGTAGAAAGTGTCAGTTTCGGCTCCCATAAACGCGCCATTTTAAAGCAGCGATCGGCCCAGATGAATTTATCACTCTCTTTAAAATCAGCCAGTTGATAGCGCAGCGGTGCGGAATATTCGCTTTCAGGTAACGGCTCGATTTTTTTATCCAGAATACGCAACAGCAGCGGCAGTTTGAAATGCGCCCCCGAATAGCTGAAGGTATTTTTCTGCTGGTCAATCTCATATTGAGTAATGGTTTTCGGGAAATTCCAGAGATCGATAACATCCGGTTTCCATTCCATGACCTTTTCTTTGACGTTAAGGAATACCGCTGCAATCGACTGCCCGGATAAACTGCTGCGCCCTAAGCCAAGGTAATTATCGCCGCCCAGCACATCTAACACCGTTGCTCCGTTATCCAGGGTGCTACGTTTTACCGGAACCAAATCCGTCTGCGGTTTATCACCGCGAATAATAAAGAACAGGTTATTTCTTTCGTGCTGATTGAGATATTTATAAGCCGTATTGTTCATCGCCAGGTGATCGGAACTCACGACAATTACGGTATTTTTAAAATACGGTGAGGCTTTTATTTTCTCGATAAGCGCAGCGATATGCTCCTGGCTACAGGCCACGGCGCTAAATGATTGGTTCTCTTTTCCATCGAATTTATAGCTGCGACGCTTACAGGTTTTCGATATAAACCCATCGGGGTGATGCGTATCAACGGTCAAGGTAAAGAGTGAGAAGCGTTTATTGGATTTCGACAGTTCCATATATTTTTCAAACACTTCATCCAGAACCGTGTCGTCGTAAAAACCCCAGTTATTACGGTATTGCGGATCGGCAACCATGCTTTTCAGCTCTTGCGCCCCGTACATATGTTCAAAGCCGTGCGACTGTAAAAAGATGTCTTTTCCCGCAAAGCGCAAATCCGCGCCCTGCATAAAATAGTTTTCATATCCCGAGGCTTTTAATATATCCCCGAGGCAGATATTTTTCGGGAAGAAGCTCGACATCGAAGCCGATGAATTACCTTCAAATGGCGCGAATAAAGGAATACCACATTGCGAGGCTACCATTCCGGCAATGGTGTAATCGGTGCCGGGTAATTGCACCGTATGGCTAAAATCAAGGCCTTCATTTTTAAGGCCGGTTAATTCTGGCGCTAAATCAGCAAACAATTCGGGCTGTAAATAAGTACGCTCAAGGCTTTCGCCATAAATATAAACGAGGTTTAGTTTTGGATTTTTTATAGTGCCCTGCGGGACTTTGTAATAAACATCGAAATCAGAATCACCGGATCGAGTTTGCGATTTCACCAGTTCCGTGACCTGGCGAAAAGCGGGAGACGCATCAACAGAGGCCAGCGCCAAAACCAACGCAAGCAGGCTGTAACCGAAATGGTGTGGATACCCTTTACGGCGGCGTAAAACCCAGGTCAGGCCACCGAAAACCGCCACCAGCGCAACAGCCACGCCAACACCCGGCAAAATGTACTTTCCAATTCCGGCGCCTGTCAGGCTGCTGGTGAGGGTGTAAAGCACCGCGTCGTTGATCCCTTCGCCGGTAAAATAGTTACTGGCAACAAACGTCACGTTCAGAACAATGTACAGACCTAAAATAAGCAGGATGGCGCTAAACCACCAAATATTACGGCCTGCTTTAACGGCGTAAACGGCAATGGCTGCGACAAACAACACAATTGAAAGCATTTCCGACAACGCCTAACCCTCGAAATAAGTGCTCAGGAATTTCTGAGGGATAAATCTAACGTTGTTGTCACATTCCTGCAATTTCTCTGACATGAAAGTGTGCAGCATTTCGGAATTGTACGCGTTTAAACGCATTAGTAGAGAGTCATTAATAGTTATGGACTATCAGAACCATCGTTAATACAACGATTGCGCAGATTGACCCGTGCGGCGCATCGGTGATTTAATCCCGCCGCTGTTATGATTTTTTAAAGTGGAATTGTAACGCGCAACAAACAGAGGCCACCCCGCAACGGGTGGCTTTTTTTATGTCTGCCGTTTCGGTTGTAAGGAAACGCTTATCAATTCAATACATCTTACCCATTAGAGACTATCAATAATATTCGGTACCTTTCTCCCATCGCAAAACGGAGGAAGTACAAATGTCTTTAATTAATACAAAAATCAAACCATTCAAAAACAGCGCTTTTAAAAACGGTGAGTTCATTGAAGTTACTGAGCAGGACGTAGAAGGTCGCTGGAGCGTTTTCTTCTTCTACCCGGCTGACTTCACTTTTGTATGCCCAACTGAACTGGGCGATGTGGCTGACCACTACGAAGAATTCCAGAAACTGGGCGTGGATATCTACTCTGTTTCCACCGACACCCATTTCACCCACAAAGCGTGGCACAGCAGCTCTGAAACCATCGCGAAAATCAAATACGCGATGATCGGCGACCCAACTGGCGCCCTGACCCGTAACTTCGAAAACATGCGTGAAGACCAGGGTCTGGCAGACCGCGGTACCTTTATCGTTGATCCACAGGGCATCATCCAGGCTATCGAAGTGACTGCGGAAGGCATTGGCCGTGACGCATCTGACCTGCTGCGTAAAGTGAAAGCGGCTCAGTACGTGGCTTCTCACCCAGGTGAAGTTTGCCCGGCTAAATGGAAAGAAGGCGACGCGACTCTGGCTCCGTCTCTGGACCTGGTCGGTAAAATCTAACCTACCCGTCGTCTTTCAAGTTGCAGGTACGTTGGAAATTTAAGTGCAAATGCGGGTGCTTTTAGCACCCGTTTTATGACAAACACCATGATTCAAGTTGCATCCAGGCAGCCCAAAGAAGGCAGCTTGCATGATGATGTTTTTTAAGTGGGAGAATAATAATGCTCGACAACAACATGAAAACCCAACTCAAGGCCTACCTTGAGAGACTCACTAAACCTGTTGAGTTGATTGCCACTTTAGATGACAGCGCAAAGTCATCTGAGATTAAGGAACTGCTGGCAGAAATCGCTGAATTATCTGACAAAGTTTCTTTCAGCATTGATAACGATTTGCCGGTGCGCAAACCGTCGTTTCTGATTACTAACCCAGGTTCCGATAAAGGCCCGCGTTTTGCTGGCTCTCCACTCGGTCACGAATTTACTTCTCTGGTGCTGGCATTGCTGCAAACCGGAGGACATCCGTCGAAAGAGTCCCAGGATCTGCTTGAGCAGATTCGTGAAATCGACGGTGATTTCCATTTTGAAACCTATTACTCACTCTCCTGCCACAACTGCCCGGACGTGGTGCAGGCGCTCAACCTGATGAGCGTGTTGAACCCGCGCATCAGCCACACGGCAATCGACGGCGGCGTTTACCAGAATGAGATTCAGGAACGCAATGTGATGGGCGTGCCTGCGGTATTCCTGAACGGCAAAGAGTTCGGCCAGGGGCGCATGACGCTCGCTGAAATCGTCGGCAAAATTGATACCGGCGCAGAAAAACGTGCTGCACAAGCGCTCAACAAACGCGACGCTTACGACGTGCTGATCGTCGGCAGCGGCCCGGCGGGTGCGGCGGCGGCGGTTTATTCCGCGCGTAAAGGCATCCGTACTGGCCTGATGGGCGAACGTTTTGGCGGCCAGGTATTAGATACCGTTGATATCGAAAACTACATTTCCGTGCCGAAAACCGAAGGCCAGAAGCTGGCGGGTGCGCTGAAAGCCCACGTTGATGATTACGATGTGGATGTGATTGATACCCAAAGCGCCAGAAAATTGATTCCAGCCCAGACCGAAGGCGGCCTGCACCAGATTAAAACGGCTTCAGGGGCAACGCTGAGCGCACGGAGCATCATCATTGCCACCGGTGCAAAATGGCGCAACATGAACGTACCGGGCGAAGAGCAGTACCGCACCAAAGGCGTGACCTACTGCCCACACTGCGACGGCCCGCTGTTTAAAGGCAAACGCGTGGCGGTGATCGGCGGCGGTAACTCCGGCGTGGAAGCGGCTATTGATTTAGCGGGCCTGGTTGAGCATGTGACGCTGCTGGAATTCGCTCCAGAGATGAAGGCCGACCAGGTTCTGCAAAACAAACTGCGCAGCCTGAAAAACGTCGACATTATTCTGAATGCGCAAACGCTGGAAGTGAAAGGAGACGGCAGTAAAGTGACCGGTTTGCAGTATAAAGACCGCGTAACCGAAGCGGTGCATGACATCGCGCTGGCGGGGATTTTCGTCCAGATTGGCCTGCTGCCAAACACCAACTGGCTGGAAGGCAGCGTTGAGCGCAACCGCATGGGGGAAATTATCATTGATGCGAAGTGCGAAACGACCGTGAAAGGCGTGTTTGCCGCGGGCGATTGCACCACCGTGCCGTACAAACAAATTATTATCGCCACCGGCGAAGGTGCCAAAGCCTCATTGAGTGCGTTTGATTATTTGATTCGTAATTCGTAATTCGTAATTCGTAATTCGTAATACAGAATGGCCCATATTTGATGGGCCATTTCACATTGCAGTTAATCGAGCGCCATCCACCGGTTTGAAGTGAACGGTTATTAATAATCTTTTGGCAAATGCTTAATATCCAATAACTTTCCTCGCTTAATCTCGATGTAATCTCCGCGCCGTAATTCTCCCAGAATCGCCATAATCGTGCTGCGCGCCAGTTGTGTGCGTTCCTGAATATAATCCGCCACATTAATCTCGCCGCGTAAATCAGCGGGTTGAGAGTACAGCTCAATCAATTTATTACGGATCATCACGTAAGCCGTCACGCCAACCAGATGCTCTTCTCGTAACGAGTAAATCTGTAAAAACCAGGCCAACAAACTGGCGACCGATTCCCATAAATGCTCGCGCGTAAAAAGTGCAAAGGCCTCTTCTGCCGGAACGACCAGCGCTTTACAGGATTCTTCGGCTTTCAAATAAAAACCGCCCCTGGGCCGCAGATTCTCTGCGATGCCGTAAATTATTGCCCCTCTCACGGATGAAAGCACTAAGCCATCGCTGGCACGAATAAAAGAGAAATGCCCTTCGGTGAACAGGTAAATGAATTTGCCGCTTTCTTGTACCGCGTAAATTTCATCCTGAGGATGAAAAGAGCGCTCCGTACCAAGCGTGGAAAGTGCCTGCTGCAAATTCGCTATTTCAGCGGCGGGTCTTGGGGGATACGGGGAGGGAAACGAAGCATCAGCATTTTCATTATTTACGGTAGCCATGAATTAACCTTGTTTAATTCTTGTCACCAATATAATAGCTGATAAAAAAAGCGGCTTGCGCCGCTTTCTAACTCACTGACTGAATAAAGATTATTTTCTACGCCAGGTTGTGCCCTGCGGGCCATCTTCCAGCACAATCCCCATCTCATTAAGGCGATCGCGTGCCTGGTCTGCCAGCGCCCAATCTTTTGACTGACGGGCATCGTTACGCTGTTTGATCAGCGCTTCGATTTCAGCAACTTCGCCATCATCTGCTTGTACGCTGCTTTGTAGGAACGCTTCTGGCTCTTGCTCCAGCAGGCCCAATACCGCTGAGAGCTGACGTAACGCCGCTGCCAGGCCATTTGCTGCCGCTAAATCTTCTGTTTTCAGGCGGTTAACTTCACGCGCCATATCAAACAGCACGGAGTAGGCTTCCGGCGTGTTGAAATCGTCGTCCATTGCTTCGCGGAAACGCGCTTCAAAGGCTTCGCCACCTGCTGGCTGAGCGCTTGCATCGGTGCCACGCAGAGCGGTGTACAAACGCTCAAGCGAAGTACGCGCCTGTTTCAGGTTCTCTTCACTGTAGTTCAGTTGGCTGCGATAGTGACCGGACATCAGGAAGTAGCGAATGGTTTCCGCATCGTAATACTTCAGCACGTCACGCACGGTGAAAAAGTTGCCCAATGATTTGGACATTTTCTCGCGATCGACCATCACCATCCCGGAATGCATCCAGGTGTTAACGTACTCCCCGCCGTGTGCACAGGTAGACTGCGCAATTTCGTTTTCATGGTGCGGGAACATTAAGTCTGAACCGCCGCCGTGAATATCAAAATGGTTGCCGAGTTGTTTGCAGTTCATGGCAGAACATTCGATATGCCAGCCTGGACGGCCTTCGCCCCACGGTGAAGCCCAGCTCGGCTCGCCCGGCTTGGACATTTTCCACAGCACGAAGTCCATTGGATTACGCTTAACGTCAGCCGCCACTTCTACACGCGCACCGGCTTGCAATTGCTCCAGATCCTGGCGGGAAAGTTTGCCGTAATCAGCGTCGGTTTCCACAGAGAACATTACGTCACCATTGCTGGCAACATACGCGTGGTTGCGCGCAATAAGCTGTTCAACAATTTCGATGATGTCCGGAATATGTTTGGTCGCACGGGGTTCGTTATCCGGGCGTAAAATATTCAGCGCATCAAAATCGTTATGCATTTCGGCGACCATACGGTCAACGAGTGCAACAAAATCTTCGCCATTTTCATTGGCACGTTTGATAATTTTATCGTCGATATCGGTAATATTGCGCACATATTTCAGGTTATAACCGAGATAACGCAGGTAACGCGCAACAACATCGAAGGCGACAAAAGTACGGCCATGACCGATATGACACAAATCGTAAACGGTGATACCACACACGTACATGCCAACCTCTCCGGCATGAATAGGTTTGAATTCCTCTTTTTGGCGACTCATTGTATTGAAGATTTTTAACATCAGGGGATTCCATGTAAGTGTGTCGAAACGGTGCAATTGGCTATATTAAACCATAATTTTACCCAGAGGCAGTGTGCTTTGCGAGGTTATCGCTTACTGACGTAACGGACGCAGTTATGCTATAACAACCACCTTGTGTCGCGGCACCGTCTGCCGGAACACTGTCTGACTCAATATAGGATGCACAGCATGGTTACTTTTCATACTAATCACGGCGATATCGTAATCAAAACTTTTGATGATAAAGCGCCGGCAACTGTTAAAAACTTCCTCGACTACTGCCGCGAAGGTTTCTACGACAACACCATTTTCCACCGTGTGATCAACGGCTTTATGATCCAGGGCGGCGGTTTTGAACCGGGTATGAAGCAGAAAGAGACCAAAGACACCATTCAAAACGAAGCGAACAACGGTCTGAAAAACACCCGTGGTACGCTGGCAATGGCGCGTACTCAGGCACCACACTCTGCAACAGCTCAGTTCTTCATTAACGTAGCTGACAACGATTTCCTGAACTTCAGCAGCGAAAGCATGCAAGGTTGGGGTTACTGCGTATTTGCAGAAGTGGTAGAAGGCATGGACGTCGTTGAGAAAATCAAAGGCGTGTCTACTGGCCGCAGCGGTATGCACCAGGACGTTCCTAAAGAAGACGTGGTTATCACAAGCGTAACCGTAAGCGAATAATTCGCCCCCATGGCGACGCTTTTTATCGCAGATTTGCATCTGTGTTCAGAAGAACCGGCGATTACCGCCGGTTTTCTGCGTTTTCTGGCGGGCACCGCGCGCGAGGCCGATGCACTCTATATTCTTGGCGATCTGTTTGAAGCCTGGATTGGTGACGACGACCCCGAGCCGCTGCACCGACAAATCGCTTTAGCTATCAAAGACCTGGTGGATTCCGATGTGCCCTGCTTCTTTATTCACGGCAACCGCGATTTCCTGCTCGGAAAACGTTTTGCGCGTTTAAGCGGGATGACGTTACTGCCGGAAGAACACGTACTCGATCTTTACGGGCGCAAAATCCTGGCACTGCATGGCGACACGCTTTGTACCGATGACCACGGGTATCAGGCCTTCCGCCAGAAAGTCCACCAGCCCTGGCTGCAATGTTTATTCCTCGCCCTGCCGCTGTTTATCCGCAAACGCGTGGCCGCCAAAATGCGCGCCAATAGCAAAGCCTCAAACAGCAGTAAATCGATGGCGATTATGGATGTGAACTCCCACGCCGTTGTTGACGCGCTGGAACGCCACCAGGTGCAGTGGATGATCCACGGTCATACCCATCGCCCAGAAATTCACTCCCTTTCCGCTAACGGCAAACCCGCGTTTCGCTGCGTGCTTGGCGCATGGCATACGCAGGGGTCGATGATTAAAGTGACCGCCGAAGACGTCGAACTTATTCCTTTTGAGTTTTAACTCGTCATACTTCGAGCCGCAGGGGTGTTGGCTGCACTCACAAACCCCAGTCACTTACTCAAGTAAGCTCCTGGGAATTTGCTCCCTTGCCGCCTACCTGCAACTCAAATTATTTAGAGTTAATAGCGTATAAAAATGGCTGTTTTCGCTACCAGATTAACCACGCAACCGTTTTCCTTGCTCTATGTTCATGCTATTCTCTGAGCCCTTCTGACCGACCGAGCGACGTTCGGTGATGTTTGCATACCCACAGGAGTTTTGAGACGCATGTCCTCCAACCAAACCCCAGCGCGTATCGCCATTGTCATGGGTTCCAAAAGTGACTGGGCTACCATGCAGTTTGCCGCAGAAATCCTCACCACCCTTGATGTTCCTCACCACGTTGAAGTGGTTTCCGCACACCGCACTCCCGATAAACTTTTCAGCTTTGCCGAGCAGGCGGCGGACAACGGTTATCAGGTGATTATTGCGGGCGCAGGCGGCGCGGCACATTTACCGGGTATGATCGCGGCGAAAACACTGGTTCCCGTTTTGGGCGTGCCCGTTCAGAGCGCCGCATTAAGCGGTGTGGACAGTCTCTACTCTATCGTTCAAATGCCGCGTGGTATTCCGGTCGGCACGCTCGCCATCGGCAAAGCGGGCGCGGCGAATGCCGCTTTGCTCGCCGCACAAATTCTGGCGTTGCATGATAAAGAACTCAACCACCGCCTGGAAAACTGGCGTCAAAGCCAGACTGATGAAGTGCTGGACAACCCGGACCCACGGGGTGACGCATGAAACGTGTTTGCGTGCTGGGTAATGGCCAGCTAGGCAGAATGCTGCGCCAGGCAGGTGAACCGCTGGGCATCGCCGTTTATCCGGTTGGCCTTGATGCCGAGCCCGAAGCGGTCCCCTTCGCACAAAGCGTTATCACCGCTGAAATTGAGCGCTGGCCTGAAACCGCCCTCACCCGCGAACTGGCTCGTCATAATGCCTTTGTAAACCGTGATGTATTCCCGATCATCGCTGACCGTCTGACGCAAAAACAACTGTTCGATAAACTCGACCTGGCGACCGCGCCGTGGCAGTTGCTTTCAAGCCGCGACGAATGGGCTGATGTGTTCCAGAATCTGGGCGAACTGGCGATTGTTAAACGCCGCGTCGGCGGCTATGACGGCCGCGGGCAGTGGCGTTTACGCAGCGCAGATACCCACCAGTTGCCAGATGAGTGCTACGGCGAATGTATCGTTGAGCAAGGCATTAATTTCTCTGGGGAAGTTTCTCTTGTCGGCGCCCGCGCTCACGACGGCACAACGGTGTTTTACCCGCTCACGCATAACCTGCATCAGGACGGCATTCTACGCACCAGCGTGGTTTTCCCCCACGCAGACATTGAGCAACAGCAGCAAGCTGAAGCGATGCTTTCAGCCATCATGCATGAGTTAAATTATGTCGGTGTGATGGCGATGGAGTGCTTTATCACACCAGACGGTTTGCTGATTAACGAACTCGCGCCACGCGTGCACAACAGCGGGCACTGGACGCAAAACGGGGCATCCATCAGCCAATTTGAATTGCATCTGCGGGCGATTGTCGATCTGCCGTTGCCGCAGCCTGTGGTTAATTCCGCTTCGGTGATGATCAACCTGATCGGTACCGATCTGAATTACGACTGGCTCAAACTGCCGTTAGTGCATTTACACTGGTACGACAAAGAAGTACGTGCCGGGCGTAAAGTGGGCCATCTCAACCTGAACGACAGCGATACTGGCAGACTGTGCGCCACGCTTGAGGCCATCGTGCCGTTGTTGCCAGCGGATTACGCCAGCGGCATCGCCTGGGCACAGAGTAAACTTCAGAAGTAGCCCGTTTGCGGCGGGTGGCGCGACGCTTACCCGCCCTACGAACGGGCGTTTACGCAGGCCCGCCCGACAACTCATTCCCCGCATAACTTTCTTTTCTTCGTTGCAAGGCGCACAATCCACAGCGTTTCGGCCTCACTCGCTCTAAGGTTTATCTATGCAAAACGCTCGCCCTGATACTCAAAATTATGAACATCTGCTGCGCGCCGATATCCCGCTTATCGACGTGCGTGCTCCGGTTGAATTTAGCCAGGGGGCGATGCCTGCCGCGCTGAATTTACCGCTGATGTCTGATGACGAGCGTGCCGCCGTGGGGACTTGCTACAAACAGCGTGGGCAACAGGCGGCGGTGGCATTGGGCCATAGCCTGGTCAATGGCGAAATCCGCGAAGCCCGTTTGCAGAAGTGGCTTGAACAATGTCGCCAGAATCCTCACGGATACCTTTGTTGTGCTCGGGGCGGCATGCGTTCGCACCTCGTTCAGGAATGGCTGCGCGAAGCAGGCGTTGACTACCCGCTGGTCGAAGGCGGCTATAAAGCGCTGCGCCACTACGCGATGGACGTGATTGAATCCCGCTCGCGCTGGCCGATGATCCTCGTCAGCGGCAACACCGGCGGGGGCAAAACCATTTTGATTCGCTCGCTGCCAACCGGTGTTGACCTTGAAGGGCTGGCGCACCATCGCGGTTCATCATTTGGCCGCACCATTGTGGAACAGCCCTCGCAAACTAACTTTGAAAATAACCTGGCCGTAACGCTTTTAAAGAAAAGTGAAGGCGAAGAAGTGACCTGGGTTATTGAAGATGAAGGCAGGATGATTGGCTCGCGCCATATTCCGGAATGCTTCCGGGAACAGATGTTACGCTCACCGATTGTGGTAATTGACGATCCGTTCGACCAGCGTTTAGAGCGCCTTAAAACTGAATATTTTGAGCAGATGAGCGCCGCATTTTTATCGGTGCACGATGAAGAAACGGCGTGGCAAAACTACGGTGAATATCTCCATCACGGCCTGTTCGCCATTCGCCGCCGTCTGGGAATGGAACGTTTTGCGCAGTTCACCGCGCGTCTGGATGAAGCGCTGGCATTGCAGCGTAAAACCGGTTCCGTTGACGGGCACCTCGCCTGGCTCGCGCCGCTGCTCGAAGAGTATTACGACCCGATGTACCGCTATCAGTTAAGCAAAAAAGCAGACAACATTGTGTTTCGCGGCGATTACCAGCAGGTGGAAGCTTGGCTGCGAAGCAATACCAAATTTAACCAGGCAAAATAGCCTGCTTGATTTCAGACAATATTAACGCTTCTGCGCGAGAGTATCCTGGCTGTCATTTTTCTCTTCATGTGGCTTTCCCAGAGATTTTCTCATGCGTAAATTGTTATGTGGGTTGCTGATTTGCCTGTCTGGCGCGGCTTCTGCCGCCCCTTCTGTAGAAGTTGGATTCTCATCCGGCAAAGACGGTCATTCAGCCCAAACCATGGTGTTACACCTGATTAATGGCGCTCATAAATCAATTGAAATGATGGCCTATGAGTTTAAAGCCCCGGACATTGCCGCAGCGCTTGATAAAGCGGCTGAGCGTGGCGTGAAAGTTTCGGTCGTTATCGATCATCGGGCAAACAAGGCCAACAAACTTTCACTTGCCGCTGTCACGGATGCAACAAGCCACGGCGTAGCCATTCGTGTGGATAGCCATTACCACATTCAGCATGACAAGGTGATGATTGTTGATGGCCGCATCCTCGAAACAGGTTCATTCAACTACACCCCAACCGCAGAGAGAGCCAATAGCGAAAATATTCTGGTTCTCAGGCATGTACCGCGCGTAATCAAACTTTATCAGGAACACTTCGAAACCCGCTGGGAGTACGGTGTGCCCTATCAAAAAGGCGACCTTGCTTAAAATAGAGAGATGGGATGGGATAAGTGCTTCTTTAATCTTTGCTTCCTGCGCGTTTATTGAATTGCTATAGCGCATTAATACAGGCTGCTTTGTGCCAGAAGCGGACGTATCCAACATCTGCATGGTCTGCTTCTTTGAGAACAAATCTCACTGCATAGCCATGCAGACGCATCGGAAATATAAAGGACGTTTTTGGGATTCTTGCCAGAGCATGAGCCCGCCCACCTTAAAATCGTGCTGAGGGGATCTCAGGGGAGGGGCGGGCAAGAACCCTTATGTTAAATGATAACAGTATTCAATTTCGCTAAGAGAGTTGCAGTTCCACTCTTTAAAATACTTTCACATACTTTTTAATACTTATATTGACTTTGTATTTTATGTCTATATAGTGTGCTTCATACTTTCAAAGGAGATGCACATGAACGATTCGGCTGTAGTGGTTTTTACCGCACGTGGTTTTGACCGTTTGTTAAGTGATGGAGGTTCTGGCTCATGGGTTCTAAGCGAGAAGCGCGCCTCTCGCTGCAAGTATGTAGTCTGTGTACAGAACAGAGATCCTGCAGATAATCATAATGATGACTGGGGAAGTGTTTCTGCCTCTCATAAAAACGCATTTTTTATCGGCAAAATCTCCGATGTGGTCGTTTCCCCCGAATGGGATGGTTCGCGTCCTACCAGGTGGCTGATTAAAGTTAGTGAGTATGCAAAGGTTGCATACCCAAACATGTGGGATGGAGCAAGAAACCCTGTTGCTTATTCATCATTAACTGATTTAGGTATTGATGAAAATGATTTAAATTTCAATGAAATGCCTGATGTTGATGTCAAGAGTCCAAAAATAGAACAGAAAGAAGAATCTTATCCAGATGGAATCTCCATTCAGCAAGCTAAGATACTTTTATCTAAAAAGTATGAGGTTTCTGAAGAAAGTATAGAGATAATTATTCGGGCGTAATCACAACTTTCCTTTTGGCTTGGGAACATCTTTTAAATTGATTGGAGGCTATATGGATAAGTCATGGGACGGTAATTTCCGAGATATCCCGTTGGAGCACTTCGAAAAAATGAAGTCAAAAGCCCGGACGCTAGCTGAGGTGAAAATAAGCCCTTCTGATGTAAAAGCGAATGATAAAAATATTTTCATCCGTATCGGGATGTCAGGCACTGGTGTTAGGCCTAACTATCAGGTTGAACTCCCAAATGGTTGTGTCATAGCAATTAACGGGATAAACCACGAAAGGTTTGGTGTAGAGGAGTTCGATAAACAATGGGTTTCTAAGGCTTATAGCATCGAGAAACTTAACAATATGCGCATGTTTGGCGGAATTTTAGAAACAGAGAATGCTTAGCTAAACCTACTATAAGATTCCCGCTTGGCTAAAGGTCGCCGGCGGGATGTCATGTTCATAGATCTTGTCCGGAAGGCTCACTTGAGGATAAGCAGAGTGCTCCTAGAAAAGCTAAGGTTGCTTGAGCAGCCTTCATCGCGGCAGTGACCAGCTCCCCGTTGATTCACTCAGAAGGCTGTTAGCAATGTCCGCAGATCGCTCATAACTGCCTGTCATAGTGGTTTGGAAGGGCTTGGGTTTAGTTGGTAATGATCAAGTAATTTGCAAACAGGTAGTCAAGTGAATGCAAATACACAATCAACACGAAGGATGGCGCGTCATTTCCCTTCCGGCTGGCATGGTTCTTTGTTGAGTTTCTTTCGCAGCCGGATGACCTGAATGCCGTGATTGTCATGATCGCTGTCAATGCAGTTCCATAAGTTCTGGCAGATGCTGAACCGTCCGAAATCACAAAAGGTCAGTCAGCGGTGAAAAATCACAAAGTTATACTCCTTTCCGTATCCTTATTATCTGTGTTCATATTATCAGGATGTCATAGATCACATTCACGCTCGTACCCCCCGTATAAAGCTGATCCCATGGATTTTACGAAACCCCCTAAATCAAATGGCGAGGTTGGACACATTCCCTTAAAACCCGCGCCTTCTGTTCCAGCCTATTTATTTGGAGTTTCCGTGGGAAAAGCCATCCGGGCGGAATTGCCAGAAGCGGAACAGTATCAGGGGAAGGTATGCAGCATGCGTCTGCGCTTTAAACCAGATGGCACTCTTCTCAATATTTCTGCAGGAGGTGATCCTGCTTATTGCCAGGCTCTTAAGGACGCCACCAACCGAACGGCGTTACCCAAGCCGGTATCAGGTGAAATGGACAGGAACGGGTATATTCCGGTGCTGGATTTCAAAGAAGTCCCCCTACATGTGACCACGGTGGGCTACTAAACCAGGATGAACCGGTATGTCACGCACATCCGCCGAAAAGTGATTTTCAATTCTATCTCAACTGGTACAGAGATAATCATCCTGCGTGGCTAGATAGCACTGTAAGAATGTTTTGATGTTTTCAAAACCATTGAGCTATGACCGATGCGGATACTACTATGAATACCATGTCCGCTCCTCCCTCAAAACAGCCCACAATTGCCCTACCTTTCCCCAGCCAAACCAAATCCCAGCCCCCTCCCCATACCCAGGAAAAGGGGCTTTCAAACTATGCTCTAACTCAATGAATCCCTGGCAAAGCCTCGCCGCCGATCATCTTCAACCCACCCGAACCTCGGACAAATCTCGGTGCTTTTAAATCTTCGGACAGCACAAAAATCATCTCATACAGAATCCCGATCATATGCTCTCTTTGCTCCGGCTGATCCTGGTGGTTTAGCAGCGTAATGGTTAATGCCACGCAATATTCGCGCAGGGTTTCGGATTCGATTGAAAGCGGGCTGCGGTATTCATCAACGGCGGGATCGTTCAGCGTTAGCTGCTCGATCAAGTGATCTGGCAGTGGCGCTTTCAGCACGCTTTTCAATATTTCCAGCCCGGCAAGCAGGCGGCCGCATAGAGCCATACATTCAATGTGGTTATCGTTGCCGATCAAACCATCTGCGTACTGCTGGCAAATATCGAGGGTCTGGAACAGATCCAGGGCTGCACCCTGTGGTTTTTTTAGCAGGGTTGCGAGGCTGTCCGCAAATGCGGGCTGTTGAGGGGTGATTTCAGGGCGAGCGTGTGTGTTACTATCGGCGTTAGCCATAGCGTTACTCCTAGACAGATAACGTTTGTGGTTAGCCCTCGTAAGGTGTTAGCGCACCTTTCGGGGGCGTTTCTTTTTCAAGCCTTATACCCATCATACTTCAAGCTGTGGGGGTGTTGGCTGCACTCACTTACCCCAGTCACTTACTGGAGTAAGCTCCCATGCCGCCTACCCACAACTCGAATTATTTAGGGTATATACTGAACTGAATGCCTACTAATTACGCTATTGGCACTGGATAAGTCAACAGTAAAATCGGTGCAATTCCAGGCAGGATTACAGACTTCGAGGCGGCTCGCAGGAGTGATGAAAAACTTTGCGAAGTTGCAGTTCGTAGGGCGGGTAAGCTTGCGCCACCCGCCATCACACGATGAGAAATTTTAATTCAATCAGGCCACAAACTGGCGGAACAGCGCCTTACCTTTTAGCAAGCGTACGCCCAGCCACCCGCCGCACACCGAAAGCAGCACCGCGCCCGTGAGCGGCAGAATCACCCATAAGCGCCAGTCAGGTTCCCACGGGAAATCAAACACGCGGGTTTGCAGCAGGCCAAGCGCCGTTTCAGCGCCAATCGCCGCCACCAGGCCGGATACAAACCCCAGTACCGCAAACTCACACCATAGCGTGGTGCGCAGCAGGCGTTTCCCTGCGCCCAGCGTGCGGTAGACCACCAGTTCTTGATGCCGTTGCCGCATACCGACCTGAACCTGCGCCAGCAGCAACAAAACTCCGCAAGCGGTAACCAACACGACCATCACTTCCAGCGCCCGGCTCACCTGCTCCAGCACCTGCCCGACCTGCCGCAGAATCGCGCCAATATCCAGCAAACTCACAGTTGGAAATTCGCGGTTAAGCTGGGTGAGTACGCCATTCTTTCCATCAAGATGGAAACTGGTCAGCCAGCTTTGCGGCTGATTATCCAGCGCGCCCGGCGGGAAGATGAAATAGAAGTTCGGGCGCAGGCTTTCCCAGTCGACTTTGCGCAGGCTGGATACTTTCGCCGAGAAATCCTGGGTATCGCCCATAAACGTGACGGTATCGCCCAGTTTAATCTTCAGGCGTTTCGCCACGCCTTCATCCATCGACACTTCGCCCGCTTTTGGCGGCCAGGTGCCTGCAAGGATTGGGTTATGCGTTGGCTTCTGGCTTTGCCATGTCAGGTTCAGTTCGCGGTTGAGCGCTTCGTCTGGATTCCCTTCGGTAGATTTACCGTTTATCGCCGTCATGCGCACGCGCACAATCGGGTAGAAGGATTCCGGGATAATCTGGTGTTCCGCCAAAAACTCTTTCACAGGCTGAACTTGTTCAGTAGCGATGTTCAGCAGGAAATAGTTCGGGCTTTCCGGCGGAAGTTGCTGCTGCCAGCGGTCAAGTAAATCGCCGCGCAGCACCAGCAATAACGCCAGCAACATAAAGGAAAGCGAGAACGCCGCAAGCTGGCTTAACGTTGACCAGGGCTGGCGCAGCAGTCGGTTTACCGCCAGGCGCAGCGCGAGGTTTTTTAGCGTCAACTTTTTCAGCAGCTTCAGCACGCCCCAACCGACAACGCCACACAGCGCAGCCAGCACCACCGTGCCAGCCAGCACAGCCCACAAGAGCGTGCTTCCGCCCATTAGCAGGGCTAACAGCGCCACCACCACTATCGCGATAATCGGCAGGTAGATTTTCAGCGGCCAGACGTTTGCCACCGCATCCCGGCGCAACACGCGCAGCGGCTGCGTTGCCAGTAATAAACGATAAGGGCGTAAACCCACCAGCAGGGAAATCACCACCATCGAACCGACAGCCCACACCCACGGCCACAGGCTTGCGGGTGGAAGTGCCGCGGGCAGAACCGGTTTTAGCAGGCGCATCAGCACCGCTTCAAACACCAGCCCGGCGGCTCCACCTGTAATTGCCGCAAGGGCCAGGACCATCAGCCACTGGCCGATAATCAGCTTGCGCAGCGCGGCTCGCCCTGCCCCCAGCGTTTTCAGGATAGCGACGAGATCGTAGCGGCTGCGGCAGTAGTGGTTCATCGCCACCGCGACCGCCGCAACGGCCAGGAGCAGCGTCAGCAGTGCGGAAAGCAGAAGGAATTGTTGCGAGCGTTCGAGAGATTTCCCCAGCGCGCCGTCATCTTGCTCCATTCCGTACCAGCGCTGTTCAGGTTTTAGCTTAGGCAGAAGATAGTTTTCATACTTATCAAGCTGCTGCGGCGTGCCGCCAAATTTATAGCGCCAGGTGATGCGACTCCCCGGCTGGACTGCACCGGTTTTTTCCACATCCGCCAGGTTCATCATTAAACGCGGGGCCATCTGGAACGGGTTAAACCCTGAGTCCGGTTCCTGAATCACTTCGCCCGCAATGCGTAATGTGGTGTCGCCCACATCAAGCGTGTCGCCGACGTTAAGATTGAGCAGCGCCATTAAACGCGGGGCGAGCAGAACGCTTCCCGGCTCAGGCTTTAGCCCCGGTGGACTCGTTTCCAGCTCGCCGTACATCGGGTAAACGCCATCGACCGCTTTTACCGATGCCAGTTGCGGCGTATCTCCGGCAAACGTCATGGTGGCGAAGGTCAGTTGTTTACCGACTTTCAGGCCCTCTTTTTTCGCCTGATCCAGCCACTCTTGCGGCACTTCGCGCGCGCTGCGCAACGCGCGGTCGCCCGCCATAAAGTCGCGGCTTTGCTGGTTGAGCCCTTGTTCCATGCGGTCGCTGATATTTCCCAGCGCCAGCACGCACGCCACCGCCAGGCTCAACGCCAGCCAGACAATCAATAACGATGGCGAGCGCCATTCACGCCAGAACCAGCGGGCAATCATGCTTCCTCCCACAATTTACCTTCACGCAGGCGCAGGCGACGGTCGCAGCGGGCGGCGAGTTGTTCATCGTGCGTGACGAGGATGAGCGTAGTGGCAAAATCACGATTCAAGGAGAAGAGGAGATCCGCGATGCGATCGCCGGTCTGGCGGTCGAGGTTGCCGGTAGGTTCATCGGCAAATAAAACGCCAGGGCGGCCATTAAAGGCGCGAGCCAAAGCCACACGCTGCTGTTCGCCACCCGAAAGCTGCGCCGGAAGGTGATCGAGGCGTTGACCTAAACCAAGCTGCTCAAGCAATGCTTTGGCCTGCGCACGGCTGGATGAATCGTTTTCACCGCGCAGCAGCGCCGGAAGTTCAACGTTTTCCAGCGCGTTGAGCGTGGGGACTAACATAAACGACTGGAATACAAAGCCGACATTTTTCGCCCGCAGCGCCGCCCGCGCTTCTTCATCCATGCTGTGTAACGGCTGGCCGCAGAGGTGAACTTCCCCGTCGCTGCCATCATCAAGCCCTGCCAGAATCGCCAGTAGTGTAGACTTTCCGGAACCTGACTCACCGATTAACGCAATGGTCTGCGCCGGTTTGACAACCAGCTCAACTCCGGTAAGGATGGAGAGCTGATGCTCCCCAGTTCCTACGGACTTACTAAGATGATGAACTTCAACAATGTTTTCCGCTGGCATTTGCCCTTCCTGTTTCTGGCTTTATTGACCTGTCGCGCCGCCTGGGCGGACACGTTGTTGATTTTGGGCGATAGCCTGAGCGCCGGTTACCGGATGTCGGCAACAGTGGCCTGGCCTGCCTTGCTGGATGCGAAATGGCACCAACAAAAAACGAAAGTCGTGAACGCCAGTATCAGTGGCGACACCGCGCCGCAAGGGCTGGCACGTTTACCGGGGCTGCTGAAACAGCATCAGCCTCGCTGGGTATTAATTGAACTTGGCGGTAACGATGGTCTGCGCGGTTTCCAGCCGCAGGCCATCGAAAAAAGTTTGCGCCAGATAATCAACGACGTGAAAGCGGCAAACGCGCAACCATTACTTATGCAAATACGTCTGCCTGCAAACTACGGGCGTCGTTATAATGAGTCGTTTAGCGCTATTTATCCGCAACTTGCCAAAGAGTTTTCTATTCCTCTGCTGCCCTTTTTTATGGAGGAGGTCTATTTGAAACCGCAATGGATGCAGGATGACGGTATCCATCCGAACAGCGATGCTCAACCGTTTATCGCCGACTGGATGTCTTCCCGTCTGGCACCTTTAGTAAAACATGACTCATGAACAATCGGGGTACCTCTCGGGTAAAGTTATGCAAAAATCCGTCTTAATTACAGGTTGTTCCAGCGGAATAGGTCTTGCCTGCGCACAAGATTTAAAACAACAGGGTTATCGCGTGCTGGCCGCGTGTCGCAAGCCTGAAGATGTCGAACGAATGAATCAAAGCGGATTTACCGGCGTGTTGCTCGATCTCGACTCCCCGGAAAGCGTGCAAGCGGCGGCGGAACAGGTCATACACCTGACCGGAAACCGCCTGTATGGCCTGTTTAATAATGGCGGATTTGGCGTTTATGGCCCACTCCAGACGCTTTCCCGCACACAGTTGGAACAACAATTTTCCACTAACCTATTCGGCGCACATCAGCTCACTATGCTGCTGCTCCCCGCCATGCTGCCGCATCGTGAAGGGCGCATTGTGATGACCAGTTCTGTCATGGGGCTGGTGGCAACGCCGGGGCGCGGGGCTTACGCCGCCAGCAAATACGCGCTGGAAGCCTGGTCCGATGCGCTGCGCATGGAGCTGCACCACAGCGGCATTAAAGTGAGTTTAATTGAACCAGGCCCAATTCGTACCCAGTTCACGCAAAACGTGAATCAGACGCAAGCGGACCATCCGGTAGAAAATCCTGGGATTGCCGCACGCTTTACGCTCGGCCCGGAAGCGGTAGTGGAAAAAGTGCGCCATGCTTTTGAGAGCCCAAAGCCAAAATTACGCTATCCGGTGACGCTGGTCGCCCACGCGTTAAGCTGGTTGCGCCGCCTGTTACCGGGCCGCATGCTGGATAAAATTTTACGTGGTTAGTTGAAGCGCCTCTGCTTGCCCCCATGTAAAAGCAAATCGTTATAAGGAATTGATTTATGTCTGCTCACTATAATATCGACATTACCGAAGCGAACCTGCACCAGACGCTGGAACAGTCCGTTACCACCCCGATTCTGTTTTACTTCTGGTCGGCACGCAGCCAACACTGCGAACAGTTAACGCCAGTTCTGGATAAACTTGCCGCGCAGTATCAGGGCCAGTTTATTCTTGCCAAAGTGGATTGCGATGCCGAACAAATGGTCGCCTCGCAGTTTGGTTTGCGTAGCATTCCTACGGTTTACCTGTTCCAGAATGGCCAGCCGGTTGACGGCTTCCAGGGCCCGCAGCCGGAAGAAGCGATTCGCGCGTTGCTGGAAAAAGTGCTGCCGCGTGAAGAAGAGTTGAAAGCGCAAGAAGCCATGATGCTGATGCAGGAAGGCAAACATGCGGAAGCCCTGCCGCTGCTGAAAGATGCGTGGCAGCTCTCAAATCAGAACAGCGAAATCGGCCTGCTGCTGGCGGAAGTGCAAATTGCGCTGAATCGGAGCGAAGATGCCGAAGCGGTGCTGAAAACCATTCCGTTGCAGGATCAAGACACCCGTTATCAGGGGCTGGTGGCGAAAATCGATCTGCTTAAACAAGCCGCCGACACGCCAGAAATTCAACTGCTGCAACAGCAGGTTGAACTGGATCCTCAAAACGCACAGCTCGCCTGCCAGCTTGCGTTGCAACTGCATCAGGTTGGGCGTAACGAAGAAGCGCTGGAACTGCTGTTTACCCATCTGAAAAAAGACCTGGGCGCGGCCGATGGGCAGGTGCGCAAGATGCTGATGGAGATCCTCGCGGCTTTAGGTACCGGTGATGCGTTAGCTTCAAAATACCGTCGCCAGATGTATTCGCTACTGTATTGATCCGTTGTTTGGAGAGCGTCGGGTGGCGGCTTACGGCTTACCCGACCTACGCGCTGTTGACCCCACCCCAACCCTCCCCTTTCCAGGGGAGGGAGCTTTAACACCTCCCCACACGCCGGTTCTTGTAGGGTGGATAAGCGATAGCGCCATCCACCGGGTTTGAAGTGAATAAATGAACGATTCAGGACCGGGAAGTCACTGAATGTTTCTGCGTTAAAGGTTAGACTTACATTAAAACAACCAGGAGGTTTTTTTAATGTTAATCGTCATTCCCGTACTGATCCTCGTTGCGCTAATTATCGTCGGTGCCGGGGTAAAAATCGTGCCGCAGGGCTACCAATGGACCGTGGAGCGCTTTGGCCGTTATACCAAAACCTTGATGCCAGGACTGAGCCTTGTGGTGCCATTTATGGACCGCATTGGCCACAAAATCAATATGATGGAGCAAGTCCTCGACATCCCTTCCCAAGAAGTTATTTCCAAAGACAACGCCAACGTCGCCATCGACGCGGTGTGCTTTATTCAGGTTGTCGACGCCCCGCGCGCGGCATATGAAGTCAGCAATCTTGAGCTGGCGATCATTAACCTCACCATGACAAACATTCGTACCGTGCTCGGATCGATGGAGCTGGACGAAATGCTTTCTCAGCGCGACAACATCAACACCCGCCTGCTGCATATCGTCGATGAAGCCACCAATCCGTGGGGGATCAAAATCACGCGTATCGAGATTCGCGATGTGCGCCCACCGGCTGAACTGATTGATGCGATGAATGCGCAGATGAAAGCTGAGCGAACCAAACGCGCCTATATTCTGGAAGCCGAAGGGATCCGTCAGGCGGAAATCGTTAAGGCTGAAGGGGACAAACAGTCGAAAATCCTGAAAGCAGAGGGCGAACGTCAGTCTGCGTTCCTGCAAGCGGAAGCGCGTGAACGTAGCGCCGAGGCAGAAGCTCGCGCCACGCAAATGGTGTCCGATGCTATCGCCAAAGGTGACATTCAGGCGATTAATTACTTTGTTGCCCAGAAATACACCGACGCGCTGCAACAGATTGGTTCGGCCAATAACAGCAAAGTGGTGCTGATGCCGCTCGACGCTACAAGTCTGATGGGGTCGATTGCCGGTATCAGCGAACTTATCGCGCAAAGCGGTACCGAGCGTAAAAAATGATAGCCCTGCTATTTACCCACGCGCATATCTTCTGGCTGACGCTTGGCGGATTGCTGCTGGCGGCTGAAATGCTCGGTGCCAGCGGTTATCTGCTGTGGAGCGGTGTGGCGGCGGTACTCACCGGTTTATTGGTCTGGGTTCTGCCGTTGGATTGGGAGTGGCAAGGCGTATGCTTTGCTGCGCTCACGTTGGTTGCTGCTTTTTTATGGTGGCGTTGGCTGTCAACACGCAAACAGCAGGAGCCCGGCGAAGTGCTCAACCAACGCGGCCACCAGCTTATCGGGCGGCGCTTGCGTCTGGAAACGGCGCTGGTCAACGGGCGCGGTCACATTCGGGTTGCCGACAGTTCATGGCCGGTAATGGCCGATAGCGATTTAGCGGCGGGTACCGAAGTAGTGGTTCTGGCTGTTGAAGGTATCACGCTGAAAATCAAAGCACTTTAAGGCGATTTCGTCGGATGCCGCGGCGCTAATCCGACCGACAAAATCATGAGCATTACTGGCGGTGGCAGCAGCCCGAGAGATTATCGATAATCGGGCAATCCGCGCTGTCATCACCAGGGCAGGATTCCGCCAGCGCGAGCAATTGCTTGCGCATCGCCTGTAGCTCGCTGATGTGTTTTTCAATATCCGCCACTTTTTGCAGCGTTCGGGTTTTGACATCCGCGCTATGACGCGCCGGATCGTTAAACAAATTCACCAGTTCACGGCACTCTTCAAGATTAAACCCTACCTGGCGTGCCTGGCGCAGCAGCGTGAGTTCATCGAGGTGTTTTTGCGTGTACGTCCGGTAGCCGTTATCACTGCGAAACGGTGGCGTCACCAGCCCTTTTTCTTCATAAAAACGAATCGCTTTGCTGGTTAAACCGGTCTTTTTCGCTACGTCACTAATATTCACATTTCCTCCTTGACCTTCCCCTTGATGGAAGGTTTAACCTTCATATCAAGCCATCGGAATAATATCGATGGTCAATATTTAACCTCACGATCATACAGGAGTCTAATGATGTCTCATATTATTGATCTAAATCTTGATGGCCTGACCTGCGGCCATTGCGTGAAACGCGTAAAAGAAAGCCTGGAGCAACGCGCTGACGTTGAGCAGGCCGAAGTAACACAAACGCACGCCAGCGTAACCGGCACCGCTTCCGTTGAAGAATTAATCAACACCGTGAAACAAGCCGGATACGACGCGACAGCAGCCAGCCTCCCAAAGTCTGATCCGCTGGCAGAGTCATCAATTCCGTCGGAAGCACTGACAGCGGCATCCCCTTCGCTTCCGGCAGCCACCGTTGATGACGACGATAGCCAACAGTTGTTGATCAACGGCATGAGCTGCGCCAGTTGTGTGACCCGGGTACAAAGTGCGTTGCAAAACGTCCCTGGAGTCAGCCTGGCACGGGTAAACCTTGCCGAGCGCAGCGCCCTGATTATGGGCACTGCCTCCGCCGAATCTTTAGTCAAAGCCGTTGAAAGCGTCGGATACGGGGCGGAAGCCATCGAAGATGATGCGAAACGCCGGGAACGTCAGCAAGAAACCGCCAACGCCGCCGTTAAACGCTTCCGCTGGCAGGCTATTTTAGCCCTTGCGGTTGGTATTCCGGTGATGGTATGGGGAATGTTCGGCGACAATATGATGGTCACCGAAGATAACCGCTCTTTGTGGCTGGCGATCGGGATCGTCACGTTAGGCGTGATGGTGTTCGCTGGCGGGCATTTCTATCGCAGCGCCTGGCGCAGCTTGCTCAATAAAACCGCCACCATGGATACGCTGGTCGCGCTCGGAACCGGTGCCGCGTGGATTTATTCCATCACCGTGAATATTTGGCCCCAGCATTTCCCGATGGAAGCGCGCCATCTCTATTACGAAGCCAGCGCCATGATTATCGGCCTGATCAATCTCGGGCATATGCTGGAGCAACGTGCACGCCAGCGTTCATCCAAAGCGCTGGAGCGCCTGTTGGATTTAACGCCGCCGACCGCACGAGTCGTCACCGATGAGGGTGAGAAAACCCTACCGCTGGCAGAAGTTACCGCCGGAATGATCTTGCGTTTAACGACCGGGGATCGCGTTCCCGTCGACGGCGAAATCACGCAGGGTGAAGCCTGGTTTGATGAAGCGATGCTGACCGGCGAGCCGGTACCGCAGCAAAAATCGACCGAAGAACCGATTCATGCGGGGACTGTTGTGCAGGACGGCAGCGTCTTATTCCGCGCCACCGCCACAGGCAACCACACCACGCTGTCACGCATTATTCGCATGGTGCGCCAGGCGCAAAGCAGCAAGCCTGAAATCGGCCAACTGGCAGATAAAATCTCGGCGGTATTTGTGCCGGTTGTGGTGCTGATTGCGCTGTTCAGTGCCGCCATCTGGTATTTCTTCGGCCCTGCGCCGCAAATCGTTTATACGCTGGTGATTGCCACGACCGTGCTGATCATCGCCTGCCCTTGTGCTCTGGGCCTGGCAACGCCGATGTCGATTATTTCTGGCGTGGGCCGTGCCGCCGAGTTTGGTGTTTTAGTGCGTGATGCCGACGCCCTGCAACGCGCCAGCACGCTCGATACGATCGTGTTTGATAAAACCGGCACGCTGACCGAAGGCAAACCGCAGGTTGTGGCGGTCGTCATCTATAACGATTATTCGGAAACGGATGCGTTACGGTTAGCAGGCGCGCTGGAACAAGGCTCAAGCCACCCGCTCGCCCGCGCGATTCTGGATAAAGCTGAAAGCAGTGATTTGCCGCAGGTTAACGCCTTCCGCACCTTACGTGGCCTGGGTGTGAGTGGCGAAGCCGAAGGGCATCAGTTGCTGCTCGGTAACAAAGCGCTGCTTGATGAGCAAAAGGTGGATACCGGCCCGATGGCGGCTGAAATTGAAGCGCAGGCCAGCCGGGGAGCAACGCCAGTTCTGCTGGCGGTAGACGGGAAACTGGTCGCCCTGTTTGCTATTCGTGACCCACTGCGTGCCGATAGCGTGAGCGCCCTGCAACGCCTGCACCGTAACGGCTACCGTCTGGTGATGCTGACCGGTGATAACCCAACTACCGCTAATGCGATTGCTAAAGAAGCGGGTATCGACGAGGTGATTGCTGGCGTGCTACCGGACGGTAAGGCCGAAGCGATTAAAAATCTTCAAAAACAGGGCCGTCAGGTGGCGATGGTCGGGGATGGTATCAACGATGCGCCAGCATTAGCCCAGGCGGAAGTGGGGATTGCGATGGGCGGCGGGAGCGACGTTGCTATCGAAACCGCAGCAATTACGTTAATGCGCCACAGTCTGGTTGGCGTGGCTGATGCGCTGGCAATATCTAAAGCGACGCTGAGCAATATGAAGCAGAACCTGGTCGGGGCGTTTATCTACAATACGTTGGGAATTCCGATTGCTGCAGGGATTTTGTACCCGCTGACCGGCACACTGCTTAACCCGGTAGTGGCGGGTGCAGCAATGGCGCTCTCATCCATTACCGTGGTCAGCAACGCCAACCGTTTATTGCGCTTTAAACCCAAAGACTAACCTTCTTCCCCACTCCAACCGGAGTGGGGAAATTTGCACCTGACCCATCGCAGCGGTAGCATGACTTTTTAGCCAGGAATCAGCTATATGGGTCTGTTGCAACGAATCAGCACGCTTTTCTCTCGCTTAACGAAAACGACATATCCCTGGCCTGCGCTTGATATCACGCTTGCGGGCAACCGTTCGCTGCACCTGGTTGGGAGCATTCATATGGGCACGCGCGATATGGCGCCGCTGCCCGATAAGCTTATCGATAAACTCAGAAACGCCGATGCGCTGATTGTCGAAGCTGATATTTCTGAAGGCGGTTCGCCCTTCCCAAATAATCCCGACGAAATCCCTCTCGAGCAGCGTCTGTCTGCTGAAAACTGGGCGAAAGTTGTTTCGCTAATCCAGGAGTTAGGCATACCTCTTAGCCAAATTGATAACCAACCCGCCTGGCAAATTGCCCTGGTGCTGCAAGCTCATCAGGCCCAGCGCCTGGGTTTGCGAGCCGATTACGGGATTGATTTTCAACTGCTGGAAGCGGCAAAAACGCTGGCGGTGCCGATCATTGAACTGGAAGGAGCGGAGCATCAGGTTGAGATCCTTACCCGTTTACCCGATGGCGGAATGCCGCTGTTAACCGATACGCTGACCCACTGGCATACCAATGCGCGTTTACTGCAAACGATGATTAGCTGGTGGCTGGATTCGCCGCTAAAGAGAGAAAAAGAGCTACTGCCTAATACATTTGGCGACGAGCTATACGATGTTCTTATGTATCAGCGTAATCGGCAATGGTTACATTTCTTGCAGCAATTGCCCGCCGGTCGCTACGTCGTCGCTGTCGGCGCATTGCATCTTTATGGCAAAGGGAATATATCTGAGTTGTTGAAAAATAAGTAAAAAAACGGCCAATATCACTATTGGCCCGTCAAAGAGGAATTTGTATATTGTTGTAATTATTCTGGCCGAATGAACGGCCAGATAAATAATTGTCGCTCAATGTGACGATTAACGCTATCACTATTAATCCACATTATAATATTTGGAAAATTTATCACGCAGATTACTAAATTGTGCGCTTTTCAGACAAATGCACTAAGAAGGTGACATGACACCCGCAGTAAAACTTCTCGAAAAAAACCGCGTTCCGTTTCAGTTACATGCTTACGATCACGACCCAAGTGAAACAAACTTTGGCGATGAGGTGGTGCGAAAACTCGGCCTGAATGCGGAGCAAGTGTATAAAACGCTTCTCGTGGCCATCAACGGAGATATGAAACAGTTGGCGGTTGCAGTGACGCCAGTTTCCGGGCAACTGGATTTAAAAAAAGTGGCTAAAGCGTTGGGAGCCAAGAAAGTCGATATGGCTGACCCGATGGTAGCGCAACGTATTACGGGTTATCTGGTGGGGGGGATTAGCCCGCTGGGGCAAAAAAAACGCCTGCCGACGGTGATTGACGCTCCGGCTCAAACATTCGCCTCCATTTATGTCTCCGGTGGCAAACGCGGGCTGGACATTGAACTGGCTGCGGCCGATCTCGCAAAGTTGTTGAATGCGAGTTTCGCCGAGATTGCTCGCCGCGATTGACGGCTTTTATCCGGTCTTCTTCCTGAAAGAGCAAAATACCTTCAGCCTGACGCACAGCAGACGGATATTTTGTTGCCATGGAAATAAGTGCTATGACCCCCTCCCAGCCTCCCCCTTGCCAGGGGGAGGAGTTAAATATCCCTCCCCTGGCAAGGGTGTACAGTCCGGGGACATCGTGAACACTTGTTCGGGGACATGGTAGACACTTACAACTAAGGCATGAGTACTTCTTTCAGGAGCCGCTTATGCCGTGGGATGCGAGAGATACCATGTCATTACGTACCGAGTTCGTTCACTTTGCCTCGCAGGACGGGGCCAACATCCGGGCGCTCTGTCGTCGCTTTAACATTGCGCCTGCCACAGGTTACAAGTGGCTGCGCCGCTGGCTGGCTGAAGGCCACGCGGGCCTCACTGAGCGCCCGCGAACACCCCGTCATTCTCCCCACTGCACGCCTGAGGCTGTTGTCGACCTGTTACGCCAGGCTCACGCACGCTATCCGGCATGGGGCGCCCGCAAGATAAAGGTCGCACTCGAGCGCCAGGGCCACACCCTGCCTGCCTTCAGCACCGTCCATAACCTGATGGCACGCCATGGGCTGTTGCCCGGCCTCCCGTCCGGCATTCCTGCCACCGGGCGTTTCGAACATGCTGCCCCTAACCAGCTCTGGCAGATGGATTTTAAAGGGCATTTTCCGTTTGCCGCCGGTCGCTGCCATCCACTCACCCTGCTCGATGACCACTCCCGTTTCTCCCTGTGCCTGGCCCATTGTGCCGACGAGCGCCGCGGGACCGTACAGGCTCAGTTGCGGCAGGTCTTCGAACGCTACGGTTTGCCGGAGCGGATGACCATGGACAACGGCGCGCCCTGGGGAGATACCACCGGAACGTGGACAGCGCTGGAGCTGTGGCTGATGCGCCAGGGTATCTGCGTCGGGCACTCACGGCCTTATCACCCGCAGACCCAGGGCAAGCTGGAGCGGTTTCACCGCAGCCTGAAGGCTGAACTGCTGCAGGGGCGCTGGTTCCTCAGCAGTGAGCAGCTGCAGCAGACGTTCGACAGCTGGCGGGACAGATACAACCTGGAACGGCCTCATGAGGCCCTGGGAATGCAGGTGCCGGCATCACGCTACCAGCCCTCATCGCGGCAGTATCAGGCCCGTCCGGCGGCGGCAGAGTATGATGCCGGGATGATGGTCAGGAAGGTGGATATAAGCGGAAAACTCAGTATTAAGGGGATGCAACTGAAGGCGGGCAAGGCGTTTATCGGCGAGCATGTCGGGTTGAAGGAGACAGGAGAGGGACAATATGAAGTGTGGTGGTACAGCACAAGAGTGGGCGTGATCGACCTGAAAAACAGGTCGATCACGATGGGTAAAGGATGTTAAAAAGTGTTCACCATGTGTCCGAACACCTGTCTACCATGTCCCCGGACTGTACACAAGGGGAGGGTCAGGGACACGCTTACTGCCAGCTCACCTCACCTTTCGGTTCGTAAGCATTGACATCCAGCGGTGAGTTCTTCTCGATATACTGTTTCAGCACTTCCGCATCAACAAAACCGGTGTTTACATAGCCCGGTTTTTTATCGATAGCCGGATAGCCATCACCGCCGGAGGCGTTAAAGTTTAACGTCGCCATACGGTAAGTTTTCGCAGGATCAACCGGCTCACCTTTGATTTTCAGATCTTGCAGGCCAGCCGCCGTTGCCACAAAACTCACATTCGAGAACTGCGGGTAAGCACCGGAATCGGGTTTCTTCTGCGCGACGGCGCTCAGGTAGTCCGTCACTTCTTTGCCGGTCATTTCGGTATAAACAACCGTGTTACCAAACGGTTGAACCTTCAACACATCTTTATAAGTGATGTCGCCAGCTTCAATGGAATCACGAACCCCACCGCCGCTCATCACCGCAAAATCCGCCCCGGTGCGGTCCATTTGCGCCGCGAGCAACAGGCGCGCCAGATTGGTTTGCACGAAACGCACTTTGCTCCGATCCCCTTCCAGATGGCCGTTAACGCTACCCACTTTCACATTCAACTGCGCCTGGCCCTTATTCTGGAAAGGCGTCAGCAGGGAGAGCATTTGCTGGTTTTCTGGGATCTGTGGCGTGTAGAGCACGCGCTCGCTTTCGCCGTTGTCGTAGGTAATTTTCTTTTTCAGGTTGATGGGGATTAGCTGGTAATGCACCAGTTTCATCTCGCCATTGCGGAACTCAAAATCGGCGCGGCCTACGTATTTGCCCCACTCATGCGCCTGAACAATCCAGATGCCGTTTTGCTGATCCGGTGCACACGGGGTACCCGGCACGTAATCAACCTGCTTTTTATTTTCCGAAGCCATACAAACAGGGTCTTGCGAGTGACCGCCAACGATCATCGTCAACGCCCCGGCAGGCAAGCTGCGCGCCATTTCAACGTCGCCTGGCGCATTAGAACCGTGCTGCCCGTTGTCGTAATGGCCCATATGCGTTGCCACGATCAGCACGTCCGGTTTTTCAGTCGATTGCAGTTCCTGAATCACCAGTTTTGCTTCGTCAGCCGGTTTGCGGAATTCAATATCGGTAAAGTTTTCCGGATTACCGATTTTCGCCGTATCGTCAGTCGTTAGCCCGATAACCGCAATTTTTATGCCCTGGGGCTTGAAGATGGCCCAGGGTTTAAACAGGCGCTCACCGGTACTTTTCTGGTAAATGTTAGCGGAGAGCAGTGGGAATTTGGCCCATTTCTCTTGCTGACGTAATACCGTCATCGGCTTGTCGAATTCGTGATTGCCGATAGCCATCGCATCGTAGCCGATGAGATTCATACCGCGAAAATCGGGTTCTGCATCCTGTAAATCGGATTCAGGCACGCCGGTGTTGATGTCGCCCCCGGAAAGTAAAAGTACGCTACCGCCTTTTTCAGCAACCTCTTTACGAATGCTATCCACCAGAGTTTTTTGTGCAGCCAGGCCATATTCAGCGTGTTCATTACGCCAAAAGTGACCATGGTGATCGTTGGTGTGCAGAATGGTGATGTTATAGGTTTTATCTTTTTCCCAGGCCAGTGCTGACGCGCTGGTCAGACTGACTGCCATCAGCAGCGCTGTGGTCACCCCTTTCACTACGAACTTCATCGCAAATCTCCATATTCAATAAATACTTCCGCACCAATAGCAGATACCAATTCGCATATACTCTAAATAATTCGAGTTGCAGATAGGCGGCAAGGGAACTTATCCCGATGAGCTTACTAAGGTAAGTGATTCGGGTAAGTGAGTGCAGCCAACGCCCCTGCAGCTTGAAGTATGACGAGTATAGACAAATAACTTTTCATGATTGTGACTTTATTCAACTCTTCCCTGCAGGTATGTTAGCTGGGTAATGATTTCCTACGGTTCCATCAGTGAACTGGGCTAAAAACAATCAATTCATTAATTACAGGTATTTATGGCAATCTCGGAACACACTCTCGCATCGCAGGAGCCGCAGAAGGCTCGCACCGCGTTTGGCATTCTGGGGGCAATCAGCCTCTCCCATTTGCTCAACGATATGATTCAGTCGCTCATTCTGGCGCTCTACCCGCTTTTACAAAGTGAGTTCTCGCTAAGTTTTGTACAGATTGGGATGATTACGCTGACCTTCCAGGTCACCTCCTCATTACTCCAGCCGGTAGTAGGATACTACACCGATAAATACCCGATGCCGTGGTCGTTGCCGATTGGTATGTGCTTCACACTTTGCGGCCTGGTGATTCTGGCGTTAGCGGGTAGCTTCCCAATGGTGTTACTGGCAGCCGCCCTTGTCGGGACCGGTTCTTCGGTGTTCCACCCGGAATCTTCTCGCGTAGCACGCATGGCTTCTGGCGGTCGCCATGGCCTTGCGCAGTCGCTATTCCAGGTCGGCGGTAACTTCGGTAGCTCTTTAGGCCCGTTGCTGGCCGCGCTGATTATCGCGCCGTATGGCAAAGGGAATGTTGGCTGGTTTGTGCTGGCGGCGTTGCTGGCAATTATTGTCCTGCTGCAAATCAGCCGCTGGTATGCCGCGCAACATCGCATGACCAAAGGCAAAACGGCGGCCCCGATTGCCAATCCATTGCCCCGTAAAAAAGTGATTCAGGCGGTTTCCGTTTTGCTGGTGCTGATTTTCTCTAAATATTTTTATATGGCGAGTATCAGCAGTTACTACACCTTCTATCTGATGCACAAATTTGGTTTGTCGGTGCAGAACGCCCAATTCCATCTGTTTGCCTTCTTATTTGCTGTGGCGGCAGGTACGGTCATCGGCGGGCCGGTTGGCGATAAAATTGGTCGTAAGTATGTGATCTGGGGTTCTATTCTGGGCGTTGCGCCATTCACCCTGTTCCTGCCGTATGTTTCGCTGTACTGGACGGGGATTCTGACGGTGATCATCGGGTTTATTCTCGCATCTGCGTTTTCCGCGATTCTGGTGTATGCCCAGGAGCTGATGCCGGGGCGCATCGGGATGGTATCTGGCCTGTTCTTTGGTTTCGCATTTGGTATGGGTGGCTTAGGCGCTGCGGTGCTCGGCCTGGTAGCCGATCATACAAGTATCGAGTTAGTCTACAAAATATGCGCTTTCCTGCCACTTCTCGGGATACTGACTATATTCCTTCCTGATAATCGACATAAGTCATGATTTATCGAGGCCAATACATTGTATTGGCCTCTCCTCTCCCCCATATTCTGCTGCATTACTTATTCACTAACTGTGTAAAACCCTTCTCAGGACAATTAATTTGTCCAAATGCGCTTTTTATTAAAAATTCACTTATTTTTCACCCAACTAAAGAAAAAATTGTCATAAACTAAAATACGTAGTCTGGTTTATTGGACCCATTACTTACGAAAGGAGACGGAATGCATCATGCCACCCCGCTTATCACCACCATTGTTGGTGGCCTCGTACTGGCCTTTTTGCTCGGTATGCTCGCCAACAAGCTGCGTATTTCACCCTTGGTGGGCTATTTATTAGCAGGGGTATTAGCTGGCCCTTTTACGCCAGGTTTTGTCGCAGACACTAAACTGGCGCCTGAATTGGCTGAACTGGGCGTCATTCTGCTGATGTTTGGCGTTGGTCTGCATTTCTCTTTGAAGGATTTGATGGCGGTAAAGGCCATCGCCATCCCCGGAGCCATCGCCCAAATTGCTGTGGCGACGCTGCTGGGAATGGCGCTTTCATCGCTGATGGGTTGGTCAATCATGACCGGCATCGTATTCGGTTTATGTCTTTCTACCGCCAGTACCGTGGTGCTGCTGCGTGCGCTTGAAGAACGGCAACTCATTGATAGCCAGCGCGGGCAAATCGCCATTGGCTGGTTGATTGTTGAAGATCTGGTGATGGTGCTGACGCTGGTTCTGCTGCCTGCCATCGCTGAGATGTTGGAAAAAGGCGACGTTGGATTGGCCTCGCTGTCGCTGGATATGGGCCTGACCATCGGCAAGGTGGTGGCGTTTATCGCGATTATGCTGATTGTTGGCCGTCGCCTGGTGCCGTGGATTCTGGCCCGCAGCGCGGCAACCGGTTCACGCGAGCTGTTTACGCTGGCGGTATTGGCGCTGGCGCTCGGCATTGCGTTTGGTGCCGTTGAACTGTTTGATGTTTCATTTGCCCTGGGCGCGTTCTTCGCCGGTATGGTGCTTAATGAATCTGAACTGAGCCATCGTGCGGCGCACGACACGCTGCCGCTGCGCGATGCATTCGCCGTGCTGTTCTTTGTCTCCGTCGGCATGCTTTTCGACCCAATGATTTTGATTCAGGAGCCGCTCGCCGTGTTGGGTACGGTGGCGATTATCGTCTTCGGTAAATCATTGGCCGCGTTCTTCCTGGTGCGCCTGTTCGGCCACTCGCAGCGCACTGCCTTGACCATTGCGACGAGCCTTGCGCAAATCGGCGAGTTCGCCTTTATCCTCGCGGGTCTGGGTATGGCGCTGAATTTGCTGCCGCAAAACGGGCAAAATCTGGTGCTGGCGGGGGCAATTCTGTCGATTATGCTCAATCCGATTTTGTTCGCGATTCTTGAGCGCTACCTCGCCAAAACCGAAACGCTGGAAGAGCAGACGCTGGAAGAAGCTATCGAAGACGAAAAACAAATTCCGGTCGATATTTGTCACCACGCACTGCTGGTTGGTTTTGGACGCGTGGGAAGCCTGCTGGGTGAGAAATTGCTGGCACAGGGGATTCCGCTGGTAGTGATTGAAACCTCGCGCAGCCGGGTTGATGAACTGCGCGAGCGCGGTATTCGTGCGGTGCTGGGGAATGCAGCCAATGAAGAGATCATGAATCTCGCTCATTTGGATTGCGCACGCTGGTTATTGCTGACGATTCCTAATGGCTATGAAGCGGGGGAAATTGTCGCTGCTGCCCGTGCAAAATGCCCGGATATTGAGATTATTGCTCGCGCTCATTATGACGACGAAGTGGATTACATCTCCGAACGCGGTGCAAATCAGGTTGTGATGGGCGAGCGTGAAATTGCCAATACCATGATGGGGCTGTTAAATGCGCCGGTGATTCAGGAAACGGTGACGGGTTAGCGTTAGTTCCGATTGCCTCTCCCTCAGAAAAGGGAGAAAACCCTGACCCCACCCCAACCCTCCCCTTTTCAGGGGAGGGAGCTTTAACTCCTCCACCTGGCAAGAGGGAGGTCGGGAGGGGGTCAGATCAACGATCCCAGTAAGACTCTTCGAGGCTGTCTTCACGCTCAGGCAAGCCGCGCGTCAGGCGCGGTGAATGCTGGTTCAGCACCTGATAACTCACGCGGTTAGCATATTTACACACTTGCGCCAAAGACGAATAGGTCAGCCAGGTAAACTGGTGCTTGCTGGAGTTTGGCACGTTGGAACGGTGGTAATTATTCGCCGTAATATCATGCAGAAGCGCCGCCAGCGCACCGTCGCCCGCACCATTGGTATTCATGATTTTCTCAGGCCCGCCCATATATGGCGCGATATGCGAGAAAATACGCTTCGGCTGCTGGCAATCTTTGTGGCGCATTGCGCGGCTGAACTCGTACTGGTTAAATTCGGCAATCGCGCCGGGCAACAACGGATGTTGTGTAGTGCGTTTGGCTGATTCTTCCGTAAAGCCCGCCATATAAAGGCCAACCGGCCCTGCGGTGCATAGCACTAAATCGACCCAATCCAGCGCCTTATCTGCCGCCAGCAACGGATCGTTTTCGCCGGTAAGCGCAAGGCCTTCTTCTTCGTTCATCGCCAGAATCGAAACGTGCTCTTTGAGGAACGCCTGCCACCACGCCGGGTTTTCTGCGATAACGTATTTTGTGCCCAGCGTCAGCACCACCGGTACGTTGTGCTTTTTCGCGTAAGCGATAGCTTGCATGGTGGCTTCCGGCATAGGTTCACCGTCTTTGCAGCGCACCAGATAGGAAGTCAGCACCAGCGCAGAGGCACCCGCAATCACCTCTTCCGGAATACTATCAGCGCGGAGCTGGTTCATATGACCAGGACTGATAGCAAACGTACGTTCCCCCTGCTCGCCAATCAGCGTAAAGCAGCGGCCAATCGGGCCATTCACGCCTTGCAGGTAGTTGAGATCGGTACGGCTGGAGGTGTTACACAGGTAGCGGTAGGCGTAGCTACCAATTTCGATATTGCTGCACATTACGCCCAACAGCACGGAACGGTCATCGGCTAATACTGAATAGTTGTGCATGGTGTTACCGATGGTGCCGCCCGCGAATTGATGCGTAATCAGCTCTTTTTGCACCAGTTCCTGATACAGCGCTTCCGCGACTTCATCCTCGATCACCAGCGAGTGGCCGAAACTCAAACCGTAGCGATGAACAAATTCGTCGTCCACTTTCGCTTCGATATCCACAAGCGTTTGATCGATCCCGACTATCCAGGAAGTGCCAGTTTCGTTTTCAGGCTGAACCTGTTGCAGCAATGGATCGCGCGCGCTAACAGGGAAGTAATGTTTGGATTTTCGTTTGCCGGGAAATTTCATGATGTTGTTCGGAAGTAGCTAATCAGGCCGGAAATGGTAGCACATTAACGGCCTCAAGCGAGATCAGCGATATTTCTCGACCAGATTGACCATCATCGCGATGTGGGCCGGGTCATCATTCAGGGCAGGAATATATTCATATTTCGTGCCACCCGCTTCCAGGAACACTTCACGGTTTTGCACCGCCATCTCCTCAAGCGTTTCCAGGCAATCGGCGGAGAAACCAGGGCACATCACCTGAATATGTTTTACCCCTTTTTCAGCCAACATTTTCAGCGTTTCATCGGTATACGGCATCAGCCACGGCTCGCGGCCAAAACGTGACTGATAGGTCATCATCACTTTTTCCGGCGGCAATTCGAGGGCTGAAAGCAGCTCACGCGTAGTGTCACGGCAACGCTGCGGGTAATCATCCCCTTCGTTGGCATAACGCTGCGGAATTCCGTGGTATGAAAGCAGTAAAACATCCGGTTCGCCATGCTGAGCAAAAGAGCGTTTTACCGACGCGGCCAGGGCGTTGATGTACGACGTGTCATCGGCGTAATCTCGAATCAGTGAGATCGAAGGCAGCGAGCGATAATTTGCGAAAATACGCCCTAACTCGTCCCAAACGGCGGCCACGGTTGAGCAGGAAAATTGCGGGTACAGCGGCAACACCACAATATGGTCGACGTGGTGTGTGATCAGCTCATCGATGGCGCTTTTAAGCGAGGGGGAACCGTAGCTCATACCCAGTGCAACGGGGGTATCGGGTAATTGGGCGGCAAGTGCGGCCTGCTGGCGGCGGCTGTAAACCAGCAACGGCGAGCCTTCGTCCATCCATACCGACTGGTAAAGTTTTGCTACACGCGGTGAACGCACCGGCAAAATCACCCCACGCAGCAGCGGCCACCATAGCAAACGCGGGGTATCCACTACACGTTTGTCGCTGAGAAACTGGCGCAGGTAGCGTTTCACCGCCGCCGGAGTGGGCGCATCAGGTGTACCAAGGTTTGCCAGTAAAATGCCCACTTTTTCCTGATTCATTTCCACTCCTTATCAACAAATTGCTGATAAGTGTAACGTAAAAGTGCTTCAGGAGAACCGATTACAGTGAAAGGGTAAAAAATGGGCAAAAAAATACCAGGAGCGTGTCCTGGTATTTATAGTAAGCGCGGCGGATGGCACTTCGTTGACCCGCCCTACGGCGCCTTCTTAGCCGAGGATTTTAGCCAGCTCTGCGCTAACTTCGGTCACTTTACGGGTGCCGTCGATTTTTGCGTATTTGGTGTTACCGGCTTCAGCTTCTTTGCTGTAGTAAGAGATCAGCGGAGCTGTCATCTGATGGTATTCCACCAGACGCTTACGCACGGTTTCTTCCTGATCGTCTTTACGGGTAGTCAGCTCTTCGCCAGTCACGTCGTCTTTGCCATCCACTTTTGGTGGATTGAAAGTGACGTGATAAACGCGGCCAGAAGGCGCATGTACGCGACGACCAACAATACGTTCAACGATCAGTTCGTCAGGTACGGCAAATTCCAGAACCACGTCCACGTTGATGCCCGCTTCTTTCATCGCATCAGCCTGTGGAATAGTGCGCGGGAAGCCATCAAGCAGGAAACCGTTACGGCAATCTTCCTGAGTAATACGCTCTTTTACCAGCGCGATAACCAGTTCATCGGTCACCAGTTTACCGGCGTCCATAATGTCTTTGGCTTGTTTACCCAGCTCTGAACCAGATTTAACCGCTGCACGTAACATGTCACCCGTAGAGATTTGCGGAATACCGTATTTCTCCATGATGAACTGTGCCTGAGTTCCTTTACCTGCGCCCGGAGCACCGAGCAGAATGATACGCATTGCGTAATTCCCCATACGTTTGGATTTTTTGTTTCGATCTGAGCTGATGACCTTACCATTAAAGGCGTCTTCATCTCAAGAAAGCAAGGCGGTGGAGGTGGTCAGAAAGGGAAGAAAGGTGGATGGAGCTGGACGTTTATCCGCCCTACTATCACCGAAGCAATCGTAGGGCGGATAAGCCATTGCGCCATCCGCCGGAGGGGTTAGGACACCAGCAACTGATTCATACGACGGATAAACTGGTTTGGATCTTCCAGCGTACCGCGTTCAGCCAGCAGCGCCTGATCGAGCAGCAATTCCACCCATTCACCGAACTGCGCTTCATCCTGGGTATCCGCAACGCGTTTCACCAGCCCGTGGTCCGGGTTCAGCTCGAAGATATATTTCACTTCTGGCACGGCCTGGCCCGCAGCGGCAAACAGTTTCGCCATCTGGGTACTCATGTCGTTGCTGTCGGTGGTGACGATAGCAGGTGTGTCTGTCAGACGGTGGGTCAGACGCACTTCTTTCACGCGCTCGCCCAGCAGAGATTTCACACGGTCCACAAACGGCTCAAGCGCTTTTTCAGCTTCTTTCGCTTCCGGGGTTTCTTCGTCGGCCAGTTTTTCCAGCGATTCGTCAGTTTTGCTTACGGACTGGAATTGTTTACCGTCGAACTCGGTCAGGTAGCTCATCATCCATTCGTCGATGCGGTCGGAAAGCAGCAGCACTTCGATGCCTTTCTTACGCAGCAATTCCAGATGCGGGCTGCTCTTCGCCGCGGCATAGCTGTCTGCGGTGATGTAGTAAATCTTCTCCTGCCCTTCTTTCATGCGTGACACATACTCTTCCAGCGACACGGTTTGCGCAGAGGAATCGATGTGTGTGGTCGCAAAGCGCAGCAGTTTGGCGATAGCTTCCTGGTTAGCTGAATCTTCAGCCGGGCCTTCTTTCAGTACCAGACCGAAGTTTTTCCAGAAGGTCTGGTATTTTTCGCTGTCATCTTTCGCCAGTTTGTCCAGCATCTGCAATACACGTTTGGTCAGCGCGCTACGCAGGTTTTGCGTTACGCGGCTGTCTTGCAGAATTTCGCGGGAGACGTTCAGCGGCAGATCGTTGGAATCTATCAGACCGCGCACGAAGCGCATGTAGTTCGGCATGAACTGCTCAGCGTCGTCCATGATGAATACGCGCTGCACGTAGAGTTTCAGACCATGTTTGTGGTCACGGTTCCACATATCCCACGGCGCCTGGGACGGGATGTACAGCAGGCTGGTGTACTCCTGTTTCCCTTCTACGCGGTTGTGGCTGTAGGTCAGCGGATCGGTGAAGTCATGCGCTACATGCTTGTAGAACTCGTTGTACTCTTCGTCTTTAATTTCAGACTTGCTGCGCGTCCACAATGCCTGCGCTTTGTTGATCTTTTCCCAGCCGAGGATGGTTTCGCCATCTTTCTCTTCGCGGGTTTCAATCTCAACCGGCAGCGCAATGTGATCGGAATATTTGCTGATGGTGGAACGCACACGCCAGTCATCTAAGAACTCGTCTTCACCTTCGCGCAGATGCAGGGTGATTTCGGTACCGCGATCGGCTTTGGTAATGTCCGCCACGGTATATTCGCCCGCGCCTTCGGATTCCCAGAACACGGCTTGATCCGCCGGCACACCAGCAGCACGGGTGCGCACGGTGACTTTGTCCGCCACGATAAATGCGGAGTAGAAGCCCACGCCGAACTGGCCGATAAGCTGGCTGTCTTTCGCCTGATCAGAACCCATAGATTCCAGGAACGCTTTGGTCCCGGATTTTGCAATGGTGCCGAGGTGATCAATCGCTTCGTCGCGCGTCATACCGATGCCGTTATCGGCAATCGTCAGGGTGCGTTTTTCTTTATCAAAAGAGACGCGCACGCGCAGTTCACCGTCACCTTCATACAAATCAGCCTGAGACAGGGCGCGGAAGCGCAATTTGTCTGCCGCATCAGAGGCGTTGGAGATCAGCTCACGCAGGAAAATTTCTTTATTTGAGTAGAGGGAGTGGATCATCAGGTGCAGAAGTTGTTTCACTTCAGACTGGAAGCCACGGGTCTCTTGTCCTTTCATGGTCATTGATACCTCAACAAAATCAAAATACGCAGGGGTTTAAAACGTTGAGAGTGATATGAGGATAAGAAAGCGAGATTTCAAGCGGGGAAATGAATATCTCTTTTTCTTTACCCTAAATAATTGGAGTTGCATCAAGGCGGCAAGGGAGTGCCCCCCAGGAGCTTACTTAGGTAAGTGACTGGGGTTTGTGAGTACAGCCAACGCAGATGCAGCTTCAAGCATGACGGGAAAATTAGAAATTAATCTTGTGACGCCCTGCGAGCGAATGTGACAGTGTGGTGCCGTCGACCATTTCCAGCTCGCCACCCACCGGCACACCGTGCGCGATACGGCTGGCATCTACGCCATATTGCCCGCATAGCTCAGCGATGTAGTTAGCGGTGGCTTCACCTTCAACGGTTGGGTTTGTCGCGAGAATAAGCTCTTTAATGGTTTCGCTCTCAAGGCGCTGTTCGAGTCTGTCGAGTCCAATATCCTGCGGTCCAATGCCGTCGAGGGGTGAAAGGTGGCCCATCAGCACAAAATAACGCCCGGAAAACTGACCGGTCGCTTCGATGGCGTGAATATCCGCAGGCGTTTCCACCACGCAAATCTGACCATTTTCCTGGCGGCGAGGGTTCGAGCAGATAGCACAGACTTCTTGTTCGGTAAAAGTACGGCAGTCCGCACAGTGACCAATTTCAGACATGGCGCGAGTCAGCGCCTGAGCAAGGCGCATGCCGCCACTGCGATCGCGTTGTAAAAGCGCAAATGCCATACGTTGGGCTGACTTGGGGCCAACACCAGGCAGGCAGCGTAGGGATTCCATAAGGGCAGTAAGTAAAGGGCTGGTTTGCATCGCTCAGACTTCTGAAAAAAGAGTGGGCCATAGCCTAACATTAGCGCTCATGATGGGTATAGAAAAAGATATTCCCCCTGCGCGATGCCTCGCACTGGGGGAATTTTTTACGCTAAAGTCTGACCAAAACGCCCCTGGTTAAAGTCGTCGATAGCTTCTTTGATCTCTTCCCGAGTGTTCATCACAAACGGTCCGTAACCGACAACTGGCTCATTGAGCGGTTCGCCGCTCAACACCAGCACAACGGCGTCATTATTGGCTTCAATCGTGACGGTTTCACCTTTGGCATCCAACACTACCAGTTGCGCCTCGCGAACCACTTCCTGACCGTTGACCTGAACCGTGCCTTTAAGCACCACCAGCGCGGTGTTCCAGCCATCTGGCAGCGTCAATTGCGTGATGCTGTGCGCATTCAGACGCATATCCAGCACGCGCAGCGGCGAGAAGGTGCGCGCCGGGCCTTTTTCACCCGCCATTTCACCGGCGATAACGCGTACCTGACCGGCGTTATCCGGCAGGGTCACAACCGGAATATCCGCATCGGTGATGGACTGATAGTTAGGTGGCGTTGACTTGTCTTTAGCCGGCAAGTTAACCCACAGTTGAACCATTTCCAGCGTCCCGCCCTTCTCGCTAAACGCCGGAGAGTGGAACTCTTCATGCAAAATACCGCTCCCGGCGGTCATCCACTGCACGTCGCCCGGGCCAATCACACCGCCACTGCCGGTGGAGTCGCGGTGCGCCACTTCCCCTTTGTAGACGATAGTGACCGTTTCAAAACCACGGTGCGGGTGAACATCAACGCCGCGTTGCCCGTTGTTGCTCGGTTTAAAATCAGCGGGCCCTGCGTAGTCCAGCAGCAAGAATGGGCTGAGCTGTTTTTCAAATTTGGAATAAGAAAACAGGGAGCGAACCGGGAAGCCATCCCCCACCCAGTGTGACTGTGGTGCGGAATAAACGCCAAGAATTGATTTCATCGTTATCTCCATTGAGTCTCGATTTCTGTTGAGATAGAGCTTACGCATAAGACGAAACGCCCGGTAGACTGTGAAAATGAACTCAGTGTTCCATTAACAGGACAATAGCCATGCAAGATCTCAACGACCTGTGGTATTTCGTGCAAGTAGTGGATAACGGGGGATTTTCTCCTGCTAGCCGGGCAATCGGCATTCCGAAATCCCGCCTGAGTCGGCGAATTGCCCTGCTGGAAGAGAGTCTGGAAACACGATTGATTCAGCGTTCGACCCGGAGTTTTACGGTCACCGAGGCCGGGCAGATTTTTTATCGCCATTGCAAAGCAATGATTATTGAAGCCGAAGCCGCGCAGGAGGCCATTAATACATTGCGTGCCGAACCGCGCGGGCTGATTCGCCTGACCTGCCCGATTGCCCTACTCCATGTGCATATTGGCGATATGCTGGCGCGGTTTATGGCGCTCTACCCGCAGGTCACCGTACAACTTGAAGAGACAAATCGCCAGGTTGATGTGCTGAATGAAAATGTTGATATCGCGATACGGGTTCGCCCGCTCCCGCTGGAAGATAGCGATCTGGTGATGCGTAAACTGGCCGACCGCGGCATGTGCCTGGTCGCAAGCCCAATACTGGTGACTCGTTTTTCACGGCCTGAATCTCCCGCTGATCTTCAGCATTGGCCGAGCCTGGCGCTATCCAAGCCTCAGCAGGTTTATCGTTGGTGCCTGTTCGGGCCGGATAATCAGGAAGTGACGCTGCACCACAAGCCACGTTTCGTGACCACGGATATGGCCGCGCTACGGGCAGCGGCGTTGGCAGGCGTGGGGATGGTTCAGTTACCGATGTTGATGGTGAATAAACAGATTGCGGACGGCAGCCTGGTAAATTTGTTACCAGAATGGCGAGCGAGACGGGAGGTGATTCATCTGGTGTTTCCGTCGCGGCGCGGCCAGCTTCCGGCGGTCAGGGCATTAATTGATTTTCTTGCGGAGTGTTACGGGACGTTTGAGGAGGAGTAAATTGTTAAAGAGAAATGTCGGGTGGCGCTTACGCTTACCCGACGAACTAAACTCCACGGGAGAAAGAAATAACATGACTTCTGTATCCCTAAATAATTCGTGCTGCAAGTAGGCGGCAAGAGAGCAAATCCCCAGGAGCTTACTAAAGTAAGTGACTGGGGTTTGTGAGTGCAGCCAACACCCTGGCAGCGCGAAGTATGACGGGATAATTAGAATGGCATTTTAAAGCCTGGCGGCAACTGCATCCCGCTGGAAACGCCAGCCATTTTCTCTTTCTGCGCTTCGCCGATACGACGAGCCGCATCGTTGAAGGCCGCTGCAACCAGGTCTTCAACCATCTCTTTGTCGTCTTCCATCAGGCTTGGATCGATTTCCACGCGACGGCAGTTGTGAGCCCCATTGATGGTCACTTTAACCAGACCCGCGCCAGATTCGCCAGTGACTTCCATTTGGGCGATTTCTTCCTGAACCTGGGCCATTTTTTCCTGCATCTGCTGGGCTTGCTTCATTATGTTGCCCAGACCGCCTTTTCCAAACATAGTCTTCTCTCTTTTGCTCGGGCCGACTAATCGTACATAACGATTAACGGCTATCAGGGTTTACAACAAACCGGATATGCCGGTCTGTCAAATAGGTCGAATACTGTCTTCATCCAGTTCGGCGTCAAAGAAACGGCGCAGCGTTTGGATGTTATTGTCAGTACTCATGGATTCCCGCGCGCAGGCAAGCTTCTCTTCATAGATAGCCTGACGCCACTCAAGCGGGGTGCGTTGTGCGAGATTATCATCTTCAATAATAGTCAGCTCAACTGTTTCACCGCTAAAAGAACTCATCGCATCAGCCAGCGTTTTCTGCGCCGATGGCGAATTCAAATGCCGCAGTGCAGGGCGTAAATGCAGACAAACCCGGCTGCCGTCCTGCTCTTTCCATGCATTAAGTGCCAGTTGCTGCACAAGTTTTGGTAACACAAGCTGGCTAATTTCAGCCGCCCAGCCGTCGCGTTCAATGGCCTCCAGCGCCAGTTTCTGCGCCAGCTCAGGCGTTTTTTCATGCTCCAGCGCGCGCTTTAAGGCTTTTGGCGTTGCGACAGGTTCTTCGATAGCGTCAGAAACGTTTTGCGATTTCCAGCGATACGCTTCTGGCTTCGCCGCCGGTTTTTCTTCGGCAACAGCACCCGGGCGGGACTGCACCCGTTCGGTCACCGAAGCTAAACGTTCCAGAGCGGTACTCTTTGCCGGCCGCGCTAGATCTGGCGCTGCCGGCTCATTCTTTTTTGCTTTATTGGCTCCCTGCTGGCGCATGAGCTGGGTTCGCGCTTGCAGCACCTGGCTTGTGGTGTCTGGTAGCGGTGTTTCAGCTTGCCGTTGCGGCGGGGCCACAGGTTGACGAACAGGAACAGGATTAACCACCGGAATGCTCGGCGCACTGCGCGGCTGCTCAGGTTCTGGTAACGGTTTGCGCGGATGGAACGCCAGCGCCCGTAAGAGCGTCATTTCTATGCCCATCCGGCGATCCGGCGCCCAGGAGAGTTCTTTGCGGCCAATCAGCAGCGTCTGGTAATAGAGCTGTACTTCAGCGGGCGGCACGACTCGCGCCAGTTCACGCATACGCTGTTCAATGGCGGCCATTTCGCTGCCCAATGCAGCAGGCGAAAGTTGCACCATCGCGACGCGGTGCAGCAGACTCAGCATTTCCACCAGCAACGCTTCCCACTCAACGCCACGCCCGGCGGCTTCATTAAGTAAGCTCATCACGCGTTCGCCGTCGGCCTGCACCATTGCTTCAATCAGCGAAAGCGCCTGATCGTCGTCGAGGGTACCGAGCATGGTGCTGACAGCGGCGGTAGTCACCTGCCCGTCGCCGCTGGCAATCGCCTGATCGGTGAGACTTAGCGCATCACGCAGGCTACCGTCTGCGGCACGGGCCAGCAGTTGCAGCGCGCGGGTTTCGCTTGGGATCTTCTCTTCGCCAAGAATGTGTTCCAACTGATGGCGGATCTGTTCGACATCCAGCGCTTTCAGGTGGAATTGCAGGCAGCGAGAAAGAATGGTGACCGGCAGTTTTTGTGGGTCGGTGGTCGCCAGCAAGAATTTAACGTGCGATGGCGGCTCTTCCAGCGTCTTCAACAGGGCGTTGAAGCTATGGCGGGAGAGCATATGGACTTCATCGATCAGATAGACTTTAAAGCGACCACGCGCCGGGGCGTACTGAACGTTGTCCAGCAAATCACGGGTATCTTCAACTTTGGTACGCGAGGCGGCATCAATTTCAATCAGATCGACAAAGCGACCCTGTTCGATTTCACGGCAGTTATCGCACACGCCGCAAGGGGTGGCGGTAATGCCCGTTTCGCAATTTAACCCTTTCGCCAGCAGGCGAGCGATGGATGTTTTACCCACGCCGCGCGTCCCGGAAAAGAGATAGGCGTGGTGGATTCGGCCCATGGATAAGCCATTAGCCAGCGCAGTCAGCACGTGTTGCTGGCCGACGACATCAGCAAAAGTTTGTGGCCGCCATTTGCGGGCTAAGACCTGGTAGCTCATTCGAGATAGGCTCTACATCGCGGGTGTGAATTGAGGGATAATGTAACATAAGCCCCGCCCTATGGGCGAGGCTTCTGTGATGCGGGGTCAGGGGTGTAGCCCAGACAATGTCGGGTGGCGCTGCGCTTACCCGACCTACAAAAGGCCTTTGTAAGGTGAAAAAGCGAATGCATTATTCACCCGTTTTTAGCCGTTGTAGGGTGGATAAGCGAAAGCGCCATCCACCAGATTTGGCCTAAAACTCAGTGGCCAGGGAAAAGCACGAGGCTGTAGCTTTTCACGCCCATCTTTTCCAGACGCTGCTCACCACCAATATCAAACAGATTGATGATAAACGCGGCATCGCTCACTTCCCCACCGAGGCGGCGGATCAGTTTTACCGTTGCTTCAATAGTGCCGCCGGTTGCCAGCAGATCGTCCACTACCAAAACTTTGTCACCAGGCTGGATAGCATCAACGTGGATTTCCAGTTGATCGGTGCCGTATTCCAGCTCGTAGTTTTCAGCGATAGTTTCGCGCGGCAGTTTGCCTGGCTTACGCACCGGCACAAATCCGACGCCTAATTCCAGCGCAACCGGTGCGCCAAATAAGAAACCACGCGCTTCGGTGCCAACCACTTTCGTGATACCGGCGTCTTTAAAGCGTGAAACTAATAATTCGATGCTGGTGGCGTAGGCTTTCGGATCTTCAAGCAAGCTGGTAACGTCACGGAATAAGATCCCAGGTTTTGGATAGTCTGGAATGCTTTTGATGCTGTTTTTCAGATATTCAAGCTGCTGCGCAGTCGCGGTCATAATTAATGCCTGCTAAAAACAAGATTCTAACAAAGCACGTGACAGGTTAATAACCAAGTTACTGATGATTCATTAATCAGTCATGCCGTGCTCGAAAACGGTCGAATTTACTGGCTGGCATCAACAATTGCAACCACCGCAAATGCGGTTTAGGGCTTTTGTTGCTTTTCGTCAACGACCGGCATGCGCCACATGAAGAACAGCAACGCGCACATCATCAGCAATAATAGTAGTCTGACCCAAAGGATGTTGACCATGTAGAGCGATACCGCAAAGGTAATGACAATAAAAATCAACGCTCTGGGTTTTGCTCCCGGTGGCAGCGCGCGATGATCCTGCCAGTGCCGGATATAACTGCCAAACCATGAGCGGTACAGAAGCCAGTGGTGAAAGCGCGGCGAAGAACGGGCGAAGCACCAGGCAGCCAGCAGCAAAAAAGGCGTAGTGGGAAGTAAAGGCAAAACGACACCCAGCGTGGCAAGGACTACCGCCAGCCAACCAATGATGATTAAAATAGTCCGTTTCATTCCTTATTCCGTCAATAATCTGGCACTTAAACACGTGCAGCACTGGAGAGTCATTTTGTGAAAACCGCTTCGCTGTTACAAGCCCTGGATGTTCGCGTCGCGGAACTCGCGGAGGCTATTGCGCCAATATCGTTGCAACGCGCCTCGCAAGCACGTTTTGATCGTAAGCTCTTTTCGACTCACAGCACGCAACTCAAAGATTATCTGACCGAAGTTCAGGCAAATCTTGCACAGTTACAGCTTAGCGTGAAAGTCGGCAAAACGGAGCAAGTTGCTTATCTTGCCGAAAAACTGGTAGCCCAGATTGCGGCGTTACAGCGTGAACTGGCGACCTGGCAAATGCGCAAAAACGACCCACAACCGCCGGTGGTCGAAAATTTGTATGAAAAACTCTCCACTCACCAGGATTATGAGCGCCGCCTTCAAAGCATGATCGCCGACCGTGACAGCCAGCTTGCAATTCAAACCACGCTGGTCGGGCAGCAAAAAATTCAGAAGGAAATTGCCGCCCTTGAGGGCCGTCTGCAACGCTGCCGCCAGGCTTTGGCGAGGATTGAACGCGCCATTGAGCGCCGGGAACGTGGGCTAAGCTAATACCCGTCTACTTCAAGTTGTGGGGTTTGTGAGTGCAGTCAACACCCCCACAACTCGAATTATTTTGGGTATTTTCATCAAAATATAGATCAACGAGATTAACGCTATGTCGCTGGAAAATGCACCCGATGAAGTGAAACTGGCTGTCGATTTGATAATGCTGCTGGAACAACATGAAATCCCGACGGAAACGGCGCTTGCCGCGCTTGAAATTGTCCGTCAGGATTTTTTACGGAAGCGGGAAGAGAACGCTTCCCGCTAATTTTTATTACGCCGGAACGATGTCACCGCCGTTCGATTTACCGTTATTATCGCGTTTCACTTCCGTCAGTTCATCGCCCTTTTCATTGCGCAGATGCACTTCAAGCTGGTTGAACGCGATATTAATGTCATTTTCACGACACAGTTTATCGATGCTACGGTTCAGCTCATCAACGGTGTAACTGCGGTCACGCAGTTCACGCACGTACAGACGCAGTTCATGATCCAGCGTACTGGCCCCAAACGTGGTGAAGAACACGGTCGGCTCAGGATCGTGCATCACTTTCGGATGGTCGTGAGCGGCTTTGAGTAGAATCTCACGCACTTTATCCAGATCCGAACCATACGCCACGCCAAGACGAATCACAACGCGGGTAATGGTGTCGGTCAGCGACCAGTTGATCAACCGTTCGGTAACAAACGCTTTGTTCGGAATGATGACTTCTTTACGGTCAAAGTCAGTGATCGTTGTGGCGCGGATACGAATTTTGCTTACGCTCCCGGAGAAGGTACCGATTGTTACCGTATCGCCGATACGCACCGGGCGTTCAAACAGGATGATCAGGCCTGAAACAAAGTTACCGAATATCTCCTGCAAACCGAAGCCCAGACCCACCGACAGCGCCGCGGCAAGCCACTGCAACTTATCCCATGACACGCCGAGCGAGCCAAAAATAGTCATCGCGCCGACGGCAATAATCACGTAGTTCAGAATGGTGGTGATGGCGTAGGAGGCCCCCTGACGCATTTGCAGACGCGAGAGCACCAGCACTTCCAGCAAACCCGGTAAGTTGCGAATCAGCACCCAGGCGATAGCAAAGGCGATCACCGCAAACAGCAAGCTGCCCATGGTGACATTTTTCACCACCGCAGCCCCCGCTTCCGTGACGTTATAGCTCCAGAGCTGGATGCTATCGAGGTAACCGAAGACCCCGAACAAGTCTGACCAAATGGTGTAAAACACGATGGCAAACAGCGCGAACAACGCAATGATGGCCAGGCGCATGGTCTGCTGGTTGATTTGATCCAAGGCAAGCGGCGGCTCTTCTACCGGCTCGCCACCTTCAGCCCCCTCTTTCACCAGATTTTCACGGCGCAACAGGGCGCGGCGATAAGCCATTCGACGCGCCGCCACGCTCAGCCCACGTAAAATGGTTTGATAAACCAGGTTCCAGATAAGCACCAGATAAAGGGTTTCAATCCAACGGCCCGCCAGGCGCAAAGTGGTATAGAAATACCCCATCGCCGTTAGCACCATTAACACCACCGGCACCACCCCCATCACCGTCACGGTAAAGAGCTGCATGGTATGGTTATTTTTATTGCGCCAGTTTTCGCGACACATCGGGAAAACCAGTGCCGCAATGAGCAATAAGTTGAAGAAGATAATCAGTTGGCCTAACGCATCTTCCACCAGATGGAGCGGCGAGCGTTCACCCAATACCGACCAGAATAGCAACGGCAGCAACGCAAAACCGACGCGCACTAACTGGCGGCGATAATGGCTGCACAATTGCGGTTGCATATTAAAGTGGCTGACGGCCACGCCATCAGGCGAAAGCACTTGCCAGGTTAAGCCAAAGACTAACCAGAACAGAGAGAGCTGTTTACAGAACGCCAGCATCGATTCGCTGATATTCATTTCAATGGCGGCAAAAGCCAACCCGATGGCGTAGATGACCAGCGCCCCTGGCAGAACTTTCACCAGCGTCAGTGCAATGGCTTTTGGCGTCAGCATTTGGCTGTCGTTGCGCAGTTGCCCTACCCGGCTCGCCTGTTTTTCCAGATAACGATCTATCGCTTTAAAGCGCCAGCGAATCACGCCTGCCAGCAGCAGTGCGGGAATCATCAGCAGCAGGACGGCAATAATCCTTAACGAATTATCCGGCCATTTAAAAGTGATGTGGGCGTTTTTAAATTGATCGCGCAGTGACGAAGGCAGTGATTTCAGCCATTCCCAATCCATCGGTTTGTTACTGGTTACCCAGAAAATTTGCTCCGTCAGGATTTGGTCGAGGGACTTAGTGACGTTTTGCAGTTGCTGTTTATTATTCTGCAAATTGATCGCCAGCATGAGCTGCATGCCGAGCTGTTTGTTGAGTTGGTCGAGCAATTCGCGGCGAGTATCGAGAATTTGTAATAACGCATCGTGAACTTCCGGCGTGACATCCGCCGTATGCCCGTCTTCAATTTTTGCCACCAGCGCATCCGGCTGGAAAAGCGCATCACGCTGCTGGTTAACGTCAAACTGTTCCAGACGAATATCGGCGATGCGGTTAGTCAGGTCTTCAGTATCTTCCGCAGACGGCAAGTTTTGCTGTTGCTGCTGATAAAGAATGCGCGATAACAATAAGCTGCCTTTCAGAACGGCAATTTGCTCTTTCAGGTTACGTTCAGATTGTAGGGCGCGATCCAGCGTATTTTTGATACGAATACTCGACGGCACCATTTCATTGGCGTGCTGAGTGGCATCAATTAGGCGCTGGCTGAGCTGATGGTTAATATCCAGCTCTTGTTTTACCAGCGGGTTTTGCTGAATTTTAACCGTGTCTTCGGAGTCGATGGCATCCTGCGCGGTCTGCTGCGTCAGCGTTAAGCGCTTGCTACTGACCGCTTTTTGCAACAGTTGCAGCGTAATTTCCATCTGATTGATATGCGCATTGGTGTAGTCACGTTGCTTTTGCAGCGCATCTTGCAATGTCGTGTTGCTTTTCAGGCTGTCGCTCTGCTGCTCAAGCTGGGCGTTGAGCAAGGCCTGTTGGGCGAGCAATAACGTTTGCTGACTTGGGCGTAGCTCCCCCGCCCCCGGCGTCACGCCATTCAGGCGATTACGAATCGCTTCAAGCTGGGCCGATGCCGCATTCATCGCATTCTGAACACGTTCCGGCTGCGTTTGCAGGGAAATAAGTTGGCTATTCCAGGTCGCTAAATCGCTTTGCGCGTTCTGTAAATTCGTTACCAGCTCACTCAAACGGGCTTCAAGCTGGCGCAAACTCAGCGCTTGAATTTCGGCTTCTTCATTGGCCGAGTTTACCTGTTGGTTTTTAAGCTCGTTTAATGCATCTGAGGCTTTGCGAAGCGCTTTTGGAGCTTCTGCGATCTGCTGATGGAGCTTGTCTGCCTCATCTTTGACCCGATCGATTTTGTCCAGAACCTCTAGCGTTTCAGTAAGATCTTGCTGGGTCAGTTTATCGTTCGATGAGAGTGTCTTTTGCTTATTGAGAGCAGAAAGTTGGTTTTGAATTTCCTCGCGACCAGGAAGGTCACTCCCATTTTTTTGCGCCCAAACCGGCTGGGCCAATAAGCAAAACAGGCTAATAAAGGTAATAAGTAAAAAACGTGCAGACAGGCGACGTGAATACAGTGAACACAAGAGTTGCGGCATAGTTTGACAATGTTTGAGAACAGGCCGAAAGAGTGGCGAGTTAAAGACGAAATACGTGCCGCAAGATTAGCACGTCTTTTCGGAAAATCCTTGGTCAACTATGTCCGGAATTCGCTGAATAAGCATATTCCTAATGAGGGTTTGTACGCAGAGTTGGGCAGTTCTGAAACATTTCTAACAAGATAGCCACATAGTCTTCCGCCTGACCGTGAAGGTCAAAACTTTCAGGCGCCACCAGCCAGTTTTCAATAAGCCCGGTAATATAACTACGAAGAAGTATAACGGCATGGGAAAGTCGTAAGTTCTTTGGTAACATTTCTGCATCAATACAGCGCTGCAAACTGCTTTCAATTCTCTCATTACCTTCCATGTAAAGTTCGCGGCGAGCCTGTTGTAAAACAGCAAGTTCTCCAACAAATTCACATTTATGGAAGATGATTTCCGTCATTAACCGACGGCGTTCATCCGTGACAGTTGCTTGCAGTATGTAAATTAGTAACTCTCTGACAACAGAAAGTGGATCGTGAGGAAATTTTGCCCGATACTCAATTTCTAAGTCACCGATGCTGGATTCGGTTAGCTCCCAGATTTCATTAAACAAATCCGACTTATTTTTGAAATGCCAGTAGATTGCACCACGGGTGACGCCGGCCGCTTTTGCGATATCCGCAAGCGAAGTTGCTGAGACACCGTGTTGAGAAAACAAGCGGATTGCAACGTCAAGAAGATGTTGGCGAGTCTCCAGTGCTTGTTGTTTGGTTTTTCGTGCCATAAGTGGGTGAAAGTAAGGTAGTTAGATTTACATACATTTGTGAATGTATGTACCATAGCACGACGATAATATAAACGCAGCAATGGGTTTGTGGACACGTGATCCATTGAACAACTTTGAAATCGGACACTCGAGGTTTACATATGAACAAAAACAGAGGGTTTACGCCTCTGGCGGCCGTTCTGATGCTCTCAGGCAGCTTAGTGCTTACAGGATGTAATGACAAAGAGACACAACAGAGTGCGCCGCATACCCCGGAAGTGGGTGTGGTAACTTTGAAAAGTGCTCCTTTGCAGATAACCACAGAGCTTCCAGGCCGTACCAGTGCTTATCGTATTGCAGAAGTTCGCCCCCAGGTCAGCGGTATTATTCTGAAACGCAACTTTGAAGAAGGAAGTGAAATTAAAGCGGGCGTTTCGCTGTATCAAATCGATCCTGCTACTTACCAGGCCGCTTATGACAGCGCTAAAGGCGACCTCGCGAAAGCACAGGCTAGTGCAAATATTGCTCAGCTAACGCTTAAACGTTATCAGAAACTTTTGGGTACTAAGTACATCAGTCAACAAGACTACGACACAGCACTTGCCGATTCTCAACAGGCAAATGCTTCTGTCGTTGCGGCTAAAGCGGCGGTTGAGTCTGCCCGCATTAACCTGGCTTATACCAAAGTTACCTCCCCGATTAGCGGACGCATCGGTAAGTCTTCTGTAACAGAAGGCGCGCTGGTCACCAGCGGGCAGTCTGCTGCATTGGCAACCGTGCAACAGCTCGACCCGATTTATGTTGATGTGACCCAGTCCAGCAATGATTTCTTGCGTCTCAAGCAAGAACTTGCGGAAGGCAAACTGAAGCAAGAAAACGGTAAAGCTAAAGTCAAATTAGTCACCAATGACGGTATCACTTTCCCGCAGGAAGGCTCTTTAGAGTTCTCTGATGTGACAGTTGACCAGACCACCGGGTCTATCACTCTGCGCGCTATCTTCCCAAATCCAGATAAAACCCTGCTGCCGGGCATGTTTGTTCGTGCACAGTTGGAAGAAGGAACGAATCCAAACGCACTGTTAGTACCGCAGCAAGGTGTGACTCGTACACCGCGCGGTGATGCTTCAGCGATGGTTGTAGGCAAAGATGACAAAGTGGAAGTTCGCGAGCTAACCGCTTCACAAGCTATCGGCGATAAATGGCTGGTAACCAGCGGGTTGAAGGATGGCGATCGCGTTATTGTAACCGGTTTGCAAAAAGTGAAACCCGGTGTTCAGGTGAAAGTGCAGGAAGTGGCGGCAGAAAATAAAGGCCAAGATCAAGCAGCCGCTGGCGCACAGTCTGAACAAACGAAGTCTTAACTTAAACAGGAGCCGTTAAGACATGGCTAAGTTTTTTATCGATCGCCCGATTTTTGCCTGGGTAATCGCCATCATTATTATGTTGGCGGGCGGGCTTGCGATCATGAAATTACCGATCGCGCAGTATCCAACTATTGCGCCACCGGCAATCTCGATCACAGCGACCTATCCGGGTGCGGATGCGAAAACGGTACAGGATACCGTTACGCAGGTAATCGAACAGAACATGAACGGCATCGACAACCTGCTGTACATGTCTTCTACCAGTGATTCTTCTGGTACTGTTCAAATTACCATCACCTTTAACTCCGGTACTGATGCCGATATCGCGCAGGTTCAGGTGCAGAACAAACTGCAACTGGCCATGCCGCTATTACCGCAAGAAGTACAACAGCAAGGTGTTAGCGTTGAGAAATCTTCCAGTAGCTTCCTGATGGTTCTCGGTATGATCAATACCGATGGTTCCATGACGCAGGAAGATATTTCAGATTACGTTGGCGCAACCATTAAAGACCCAATCAGCCGTACAACCGGCGTGGGTGACGTGCAGCTATTCGGTGCGCAGTACGCGATGCGTATCTGGATGGATCCCAACAAACTTAACAACTTCCAGCTTACGCCGGTTGATGTTATTACCGCTATCAAAGCGCAGAACGCCCAGGTTGCGGCAGGTCAGTTAGGCGGTACTCCGCCAGTGAAAGGCCAGCAACTTAACGCCTCTATCATTGCGCAGACCCGTCTAAAATCTGCCGATGAATTCAGCAAAATTTTGCTGAAAGTGAATCTGGATGGCTCACGCGTTCTGCTCAAAGATGTGGCAAAAGTTGAACTGGGCGGCGAGAACTACGACGTTATCGCACGTTATAACGGCCAGCCTGCATCAGGTTTGGGTATCAAACTGGCAACCGGTGCTAACGCCCTGGACACCGCAAATGCGGTACGTGCCACCGTGGAAAAACTACAGCCGTTCTTCCCGGCAGGTTTGAAAGTGGTTTATCCGTATGACACCACGCCATTCGTTAAAATCTCCATTAAAGAGGTAGTAAAAACCCTCGTTGAAGCGATCGTGCTGGTGTTCCTGGTAATGTATCTGTTCTTGCAGAACTTCCGCGCCACACTGATTCCAACGATTGCCGTGCCGGTGGTACTGCTTGGGACGTTTGCCATCCTTGCCATATTTGGCTATTCGATAAACACCCTAACGATGTTCGGGATGGTGCTTGCGATAGGCCTGCTGGTAGATGACGCCATCGTGGTGGTCGAAAACGTTGAGCGTGTGATGGTGGAAGAAGGATTGCCACCGAAAGAAGCCACACGTAAATCCATGGAGCAGATTCAGGGCGCTTTGGTGGGTATCGCAATGGTTCTGTCAGCGGTATTTATCCCGATGGCATTCTTCGGCGGTTCCACAGGGGCTATTTATCGTCAGTTCTCCATTACCATCGTATCGGCAATGGTGCTTTCGGTACTGGTCGCGATGATCCTTACGCCAGCGCTTTGCGCCACCATGCTCAAACCCATTGCGAAAGGCGAACACCACGAGAAGAAAGGCTTCTTCGGCTGGTTTAACAACATGTTCGACAAGAGCACGCATCACTATACCGACAGCGTCGGTAACATTTTGCGTAGCACCGGTCGTTACCTGCTGTTGTATCTTCTGATTGTGGTTGGCATGGCCTTCCTGTTTATTCGTCTGCCAAGTTCCTTCTTGCCAGATGAAGACCAGGGCGTGTTCCTGACCATGGCGCAGTTGCCTGCGGGTGCCACACAAGAGCGTACACAAGCCGTTCTTGATGATGTGACCAAATATTACCTGGAAAAAGAAAAAGCTAACGTTAACTCGGTATTTACCGTTAACGGCTTCGGCTTTGCGGGTCGTGGGCAGAACACCGGTTTAGCCTTCGTCTCCTTGAAAAACTGGGATGAACGTCCAGGTGAAGAGAATAAAGTCGGGGCGATTACACAACGCGCCAGCGGCGAATTCTCGAAAATCAAAGACGCAATGGTCTTTGCATTTAACCTGCCAGCGATTGTTGAACTAGGTACGGCAACGGGCTTCGACTTCCAGTTGATTGACCAGGCAAACCTTGGGCACGAGAAGCTGACCCAGGCGCGTAACCAACTGTTTGGTGAAATTGCTAAACACCCTGAGCTGTTAGTGGGCGTGCGTCCAAACGGTCTGGAAGATACGCCGCAGTTTAAAGTTGATATCGACCAGGAAAAAGCGCAGGCGCTGGGTGTTTCTATTAGCGATATCAACACCACGCTGGGTGCCGCATGGGGTGGTAGCTATGTGAACGACTTCATCGACCGTGGTCGCGTGAAGAAAGTTTACCTGATGGCTGATGCGCCATTCCGTATGCTGCCAGCGGATATCAATAACTGGTATGTTCGCGGCTCTTCCGGGCAAATGGTGCCATTCTCTGCGTTCTCTTCTGCGCACTGGGAATATGGCTCCCCGCGTCTGGAACGTTACAACGGCTTGCCTTCCATGGAAATCCTTGGTCAGGCTGCACCTGGTAAAAGTACCGGTGAAGCAATGAACATGATGGAAGACCTGGCCAGCAAACTGCCTACCGGTATCGGCTATGACTGGACGGGCATGTCATATCAGGAACGTCTGTCTGGAAACCAGGCCCCTGCCCTGTATGCCATTTCCCTGATAGTGGTATTCCTGTGTCTGGCAGCGCTTTACGAGAGCTGGTCAATTCCATTCTCGGTCATGTTGGTGGTTCCATTGGGGGTTGTTGGCGCCCTGCTTGCCGCAACATTCCGTGGTCTGACTAACGACGTGTACTTCCAGGTAGGCCTGCTGACAACCATTGGCTTGTCGGCGAAGAACGCGATACTTATCGTAGAATTCGCCAAAGACCTGATGGAAAAAGAGGGTAAAGGCTTAATCGAAGCGACGCTGGAAGCCGTTCGTATGCGTCTGCGTCCGATTCTGATGACATCGCTGGCATTTATCCTCGGGGTAATGCCGCTGGTAATCAGCACCGGTGCTGGCTCCGGTGCACAGAACGCCGTAGGTACGGGCGTAATGGGCGGGATGGTGACAGCGACGATCCTGGCTATCTTCTTCGTACCGGTGTTCTTCGTCGTGGTTCGCCGTCGCTTCAGTCGTAAGAATGAAGATATCGAGCACACTCACGCAGTTGAGCATCACAAGTAAGTCTTGATACGACAATCTAAAGGCCGCGCAAGCGGCCTTTTTTATATCTTTAATCCATATTTGTCATATTAATGAATAACTATGGGCGCTGATTTTTTCGACGATACGTGTCAGGATGTTGCTAAAAAAGGCTAAGAAACCCAGAATATCATGACAAGATATTTCTTAAATTACAGGTAAAAAAGATTACAGCTCTACTTATTTATTAGGATTATTCTGAACCTGATATTTATTTCCTGGAGATAAAATCATTAAGCGCTGTAACAAAAAATTAACTGTTTGAAAATAAACTATTTCTCAACAATCTGTTATAAGTTAATTTATAGGAACAATCTTTTGAAAAACGTGAAAGTCTTAATAAACATTGCGTTAGAGTAAAATGCTTTGCTGTAAATGTAATTTTTCGTAATAGTGGAAGGAAATCTGGGGGAGATTGATTTATAGTAAAAGCATATGGAATAATCGTTGTACCGATCCCCACCTCATCCAGGTGTGTCCACCCCAACGCGTTGTGTTTATCAAATTTCTTCGATAAAAGGGGCTGCATTATGGACGAATACTCACCAAAACGGCATGATATAGCGCAGCTTAAATTTCTCTGCGAAAACCTGTATCATGATTGCCTTGCCAACCTTGGAGAGAGTAATCATGGTTGGGTTAATGATCCTACTTCAGCCATTAACTTGCAGTTAAATGAATTGATTGAGCATATAGCTGCCTTCGCACTTAATTACAAAATTAAGTACGATGATGAGAGTAAATTGATTGAACAGATTGATGAATATTTAGACGATACATTTATGCTTTTCAGTAACTACGGCATCAATGCCCAAGACTTACAGAAATGGCGTAAGTCCGGAAACCGATTATTCCGATGTTTCGTTTCAGAGAGCCGCGCTAACCCTGTAAGCCTCTCCTTCTAAGAACTATTACAAGATGTATAAAGGTGATTTTATGACAACAAAACCATTAACCAAGACCGATTATTTGATGCGCCTGCGACGTTGCCAAACAATTGATACATTAGAGCGCGTGATTGAAAAGAATAAATACGAATTATCAGATAATGAATTGGCGGTATTTTATTCAGCAGCAGACCACCGTCTGGCAGAACTGACCATGAATAAGCTTTACGATAAAATACCACCTTCTGTATGGAAATTTATTCGCTAAACCCTCACTCAGTTATTACTTCAAACGGCACTCAATTCACACTGTGATTCCTATCGTCACTAAATAGTGTGGTGAATAGTGTGGTCTTGAAAAGCGCAGTTGTGCGTGACACACGGTGCTCTTCGCGCCTATGGACTGATTCCGGTTATCGGTAATTGCATTACTGAATATAACTGCGTGATTCACGTCACAAAATGAAAGAGCGCTCTCATTAATAACACGCTAATCGCTTAGGGTAACTGGTGTCCTGTTTATTGATTAAAGGCATCGCCATGAGTGAAGAAAAAAACAAAATGATCGCAGGTGAACTCTATCGCCCTGCCGACCAGGAACTTCGTGAAGACCGTATTAAAGCGCGTCATTTGATTCACCGCTTTAATCACACAGGCCCTGATGAAAAGGCCGTACGAACGGAATTACTTGCGCAACTGTTAGGCCAAAGCCAGGACGCATATATTGAACCGTCGTTTCGCTGCGATTATGGCTACAATATTTTCCTCGGCAAAAACTTCTACGCTAATTTTGACTGTGTGATTCTCGATGTTTGCCCCGTTTATATCGGCGATAATTGCATGCTGGCGCCAGGCGTTCATATTTATACCGCAACCCATCCACTGGATGCCGAAACCCGCAATAGCGGTGTGGAATTTGGCAAACCCGTTACCATCGGCCATAACGTCTGGATTGGCGGGCGGGCGGTGATAAACCCAGGCGTAACGATTGGCGATAACGTGGTGATTGGCGCAGGCTCGGTGGTCACCAAAGATATTCCGGCAAATTCGGTAGTGGCAGGAAACCCGGCGCGGTTAATTAAAATGGTTCCCGCTGCCGCTCAGTAACTGTTATGGTTTTTTTTGGCAGAACTGTTACTTTTTTACCCTCTCAGGGCTTCTTAAAATAACAGTTCTCCGCCTGTCGCGTTCCCGTTCAGAAGGCCCATCATGACTGAAATTCAGCGTCTGCTCACCGATACCATCGAGCAACTTAATGCCGAAGAAAAACGCGATAATCGCCCGCGTTTTAGCATCAGCTTTATTCGCAAACATCCGGGGTTGTTTGTCGGAATGTGGATTGGCTGGTTTGCCACGCTATGGGTAATGCTGGAATCGGACACGTTGGCGGGTTCGGTCTGGTTATTGGTCGTGCTGTTTGCTCTATTGAACGGTTTCTTCTTTTTCGATGTGAATCCGCGCTATCGCTACGATGATATCGATGTGCTGGATTTACGCGTTTGCTATAACGGCGAGTGGTACAACACGCGCAACGTGCCTGCGACATTAATCGAGAAAATCCTCCATTCCCCAAAGGTGGATGAACAACAAAAATCGCTGCTGCATAAAATGATAACGACGAAAGGCGAACTCTCTTTTTACGACATCTTCTCTTTAGGCCGCGCATAACCCTGCTTGCAGGTCGGGTTAGCGTTAGCGAAACCCGACCGCTGCCCTTCATCTACCCTTGTTTTAACGCCGCTTCTTCCTGCCCTGCACCGCTTTAAACCGCGGGTTACTTTTGCAAATCACATACAGCCGCCCTTTGCGTTTTACGATCTGGCAATCCGGGTGACGTTGTTTCGCGCTCCGTAACGAATTTAATACCTTCATTTAAGCCTCTTTTATTTCTATTAATTGTTACAATATAACATAACAACAAAATAAAAGAGAAACGCGTAAAAGGCAAGCAGAAACCGGCAAATCCAAATTCTGCAAAAGCTTAGAACCTGCTCCAGCCATAACTTAGAAGATAACAATATTGGGCTGCATGCCGCAGTTACGGCAATGTAATTTCAACGAAATCCACATCATTCCAAAAGGGATAAATCATGAGTCAGCGCTGTCGTTGTGAAACATATTGTTGGGCAAAAAAATCAGAACGTTTCGAAAAAAAATCTGAATTATGCGGAGTTCAAAATGAGCAGAACAACGACCCAAGCCTTGCCAATACTCGATCTTTTAGCCCTTGAAGGTACAGCCACCGATCGCGCTGCGTTTCTGGAGCAATTACGCCACGCTGCTCGGGATATCGGTTTCTTCTACTTGATCAATCATGGAATTAGCCCCGAACTGCAACAGGCCGTTCAGGATGAAGCCCAACAGTTTTTCTCTTTGCCAGATGAAGAAAAACAAAAAGTTGCGATGATTCACTCCCCCCATTTTCGTGGTTACAACCGCGCTGCCAGCGAACTCACCCGCGGGAAACCAGACTGGCGCGAACAGTTTGATATTGGCGCTGAACGCCCTGCACTTTCGGTCAATGAATCGCAACCCGGCTGGTTGCGTTTGCAAGGACCTAATCTCTGGCCTGATTCATTACCCACGCTCAAACCGACTCTGCTGCAATTCCAGCGCGAAATGACGGCGGTCGCTTTGAAACTGTTGCGCACTTTTGCGCAAGCGCTGGAGCTTCCGGCAAACAGCTTCGATAACCTGTATGGCAATAAGCCTAACGAACATATCAAACTGATTCGTTACCCAGGTCAGCAGGCTACTGAAGGAAATCAGGGTGTGGGCGCCCACAAAGATTCCGGCTTCCTGAGCTTCTTGCTACAAGATCAGCAGCAAGGTTTGCAGGTCGAAGTCACGCCTGACAACTGGATAGATGCCGCCCCTTTACCCGGCAGTTTTGTGGTGAATATCGGTGAGTTGCTGGAGCTGGCAACCAATGGATATTTACGTGCCACGGTACACCGCGTGGTCTCCCCTCCGCCCGGTCAGGAACGCCAGTCGGTAGCATTTTTCCTCGGCGCACAATTAGATGCCGTCGTCCCGATTTACGCACTTCCGCCACAGCTTGCGCAACAGGCTCATGGCCCGGAAAGCGACCCGCACAATCCGCTACTGCGTGATGTCGGTTGGAATTACCTGAAAGGCCGTCTGCGTTCACATCCTGACGTAGCGGAACGTTATTACCCGGATGTCTTGCGTAACAGCACTGAACTCATCGCTTAAACTTTGAAGGAAAACACCATGAAAAATGCCTCTTTTAAACTGGCAGGGATCGCGCTGTCTTTGACTCTGGCTTTCAGCGCTCAGGCCGCCGAAACATTACGTATCGCAGCCGATCCGGTTCCGCACGCGGAGATCCTCGCCTTTGTGCAAAAACTCGATCCGAATCTGAAATTAAAAATCGTTGAGCTCAGTAACGGCGTGAATGCAAACGAACTCCTGGCAAACGGCGACGTTGACGCCAACTATTTCCAGCACGTGCCTTATCTGCAAGATCAGGAAAAAGCGCTGGGGAAAAAATTCACCGTTGCCGCAACGGTGCATATCGAACCGCTGGGGATTTATTCGCACAAATATAAAGACCTTAAATCCGTCCCGGAAAATGCCACTATCGCGTTGCCGAACAATGTCACCAACCTGAGCCGGGCGCTCTATCTGTTGCAGGACAAAGGGCTGATTACCCTGAAGGCCGAATTTAAAGACGCCGCCACAAACCAGGCCACGCCGAAAGACATCGCCAGCAATCCGAAGAAGCTGAAAATTATCGAAATCGAAGCGCCGCAGTTGCCGCGATCCCTGGATGATGTGGATCTGGCTGTGATTAACGGAAACTACGCGCTGGAGGCCGGTTTAACGCCATCGAAAGATGCGCTGGGGCTGGAAAGCGCTACCCATAACCCGTACGCCAATATTCTGGTCACCAACCCGAATCTGGCTAACGACCCGCGCATCAAGGAGCTGGCGAAAGATCTGCAATCCCCGCAGGTTGCCGACTTTATTCGCAAGCAGTTCAACGGCTCCGTGATCCCGGTTGCTACACCACAATCATGATCACCCTTGAGCGGCTGAGCAAAGTGTATGCCGGAGGAGGCCAACCGGCACTGGATGATGTCTCACTGACGGTGCCGGATGGCGCAATCTACGGCATTCTCGGGCGCAGCGGTGCCGGGAAAAGCACCTTGATCCGCTGCCTTAACCTGCTGGAGCGGCCCACGTCGGGCCGTATCCTGATGCATGACGTGGATATCACTACCCTTAATCATCGTGAATTGCGGCTACACCGCCAGCGCACCGGCATGGTCTTCCAGCATTTCAATCTGATTCACGCCCGCAATGTGGCCGACAATATTGCCGTGCCGCTGGAAATCGCCGGACAGCCACGTGACGTGCGCCAGGCCCGCATTGCTGAACTGCTCGAATTAGTGGGGCTGAGCGATAAAGCCCAGGCATTTCCGTCCCAGCTTTCCGGCGGGCAAAAGCAGCGTGTGGGTATTGCACGAGCCCTGGCAGCCCATCCTGATGTGCTGCTTTGTGACGAAGCGACCAGCGCGCTGGACAGTGAAACCACGGCCTCCGTGCTGGCGCTGTTAATGGACATCAACCGCAAACTGGGCGTCACCATCGTGCTGATCACTCATCAGTTGGAAGTGGTGAAAGCTATCTGCGACCACGCGGCGCTGCTGGAAAACGGCAGGCTTGTAGAGAGCGGTGCGCTGTCTGAATTACTGGTTAAACCTTATTCCCGTCTGCGCCAGGCGTTACTTCCGGGCAACGAAGCAGAAAAAGCATTTTTACGCCGCATCGGCGTTTCAGGGAGAGTGTTATGCGAAGTCGCTTAGCCTGGGAAGATTTATGGCCATTGCTACTTGATGGCACGCTGGACACATTGTACATGGTCGGCCTTGCCGCACTGTTTACGGTGATAATCGGCTTGCCGTTGGGCGTGCTACTGTTTCTCACCCGCCGCGATGGCGTTTTACCTGCTCCTGTTTTTAATCAGGTTATCGGCAGCATTGTGAACGTTGGGCGATCGCTGCCGTTTATCGTGCTGTTGATTGCGCTGATCCCCTTCACCCGCATTATCATCGGCACCACGCTTGGCAGTACGGCGGCGGTGGTTCCCATTACGATTGGCGCTTTCCCGTTCTTTGCCCGCGTTGTTGAAAATGCGCTAGATGAAGTCGATAAAGGCCGTATCGAAGCCATTCTGTCTATGGGTGGAAATGTCTGGCATATCATCGGCAAAGTGCTGTTACCTGAAGCACTCCCGGCGCTGCTGGCGGGGATCACGCTCACCGTCGTCATGTTGATTGGCTTTTCATCGATGGCCGGGGTGATTGGCGGCGGGGGATTAGGTGACCTGGCGATTCGCTACGGTTATCAGCGATTCAACGATCAGGTGATGATCGGCACCGTGGTGATTCTGGTCGCGATGGTACAACTGGTACAAAGTGTTGGCGATCGTCTGGTACGCCGTCTGGCGCACCGACGTTAATAAAAATGGTGGATGGCGCTATCGCTTATCCACCCTACAAAACCCGGCGCGTGGGTCGGATAAACCTCCCTCACCTTGTCAGGGGAGGGTTGGGGTGGGGTCAACAGCGCGTAGGTCGGGTAAGCGCAGCGCCACCCGACATTTGACATCCAAATCCAAATCCAAATCCAAAAACTTCACTTCAACGTTCTTTCACGCACCAGCACGGTAGTCAACGTAAACGACAACCCCAACGCCAGCGCAACGCCCATCAGAGCAAAGATAAAATACGGCCCGATATATGCCGGTAAACTAAAAATGCTCGACAAAATATAGCCATACAAACGCACGCCGAAGAAGGCAATAAACGCGGAAGCAATGGAACTGGCTACCGTGGCGGCAATAAAGGCTTTCTTATAGCGCGTCAGTACACCAAACAGTGCCGGTTCGGTAATGCCTAACAGAGCTGAAATTGCCGCAGGCAAAACCACCGCACGCTCTTCGCGTGATTTGCTTTGCCTCCAGATAGCGAAAGTGGAACCCGCAATCGCCATATTCGCCATAAACATCATCGGCATCAGCATGTCGTAGCCGCGATCGGTAAAGTTTTGCAGGGCGATTGGCGTCATGGCGTGATGCATGCCGGTTAAAATCGCCACCGGACGAATCGCCCCGACGACCAGGCCCGCAAAGCTCGCCGAAACACCAAATAACCCTTCGATAAACCACGCCAGTGCTTTACCCAGATAAATTCCCAGCGGCCCAATCACCACCAACGCCACTAACGCGGCAATGAACAGCGTCAGTGTCGGCGTGAATACCGTTTTCAGCACGTCAGGCATAAATCTGTCCACCCAACGGTGGATATAACTGAGCGCCAGAACCGAGAAGATGACCGGAATAACGCTTGAGGCGTAGTTGAACACCGAAACCGGGATCACATTCAGAAAATAGAATGCATCAACCGCATCCGGCGCATGGCTTGCGAGGGCTTTCGCCGCTTCAATCAGCGACGGATACATCAAACACGCGGCCACCGCCGCGGCCAGATATTCATTGGTTTTAAAAATACGTGCGGCGGAGATGGCGAGAAAGAACGGTAAAAAATAGAACACGCCGCTGGCAATCAGGTCGATAACGATAACCGTATCGCTTTTCGCAGAAACCACTTTTAAAGCAATTAAACCGGCCAGCAGGCCTTTAATCATCCCGGCACCCGCAATAGCGGGAACAATCGGCCCAAATACGCCCGACACGGTATCCATAAACATCGACACCAAGCTTTTACGCGCGCTCTTCTGGCTACCCGCAGCAGGTTGCGCCGCAGAACCTCCCAGCGCCGTCGTCAATTGTTCGTACCAGGTATTTACCTGCGGGCCAATAATAATCTGGAATTGATCGCTCTGAATTTGCGCCCCTAATACGCCGGGTATTTTTTTGATCGCCGATTGATCAATTTTATTTTCATCAACCAAAGAGAAACGCAAGCGCGTCATACAGTGCCAGGCTTTACTAATATTATCCGCACCACCTACAAGGTTAATAATATTATTAATGGCATCACGAGTCCCCATCTGTCACTCCCAAAGAATGGCTAATTATTATGTGTTGAATGCCAACGCATGGTAGGGAATCGTACACACGAAAACAAACCAATAAACTTTGAACGCCATCACAGTTAGCCGACAAGAAAGCCCAAAAACATCACAACAACCCAAATTGGTATGGTTTTTACTTTCACAATGCGATTTTTTCTGACCAATAAAAATAAGCAAAAAAAATGATTTACCCACCCTCAAAAATAAGGTGATAGTAAATAACAGAAGCCTGTTATCTCACGGTCTGTGGAGTTATCTCGTGAACCCAACACTTATTAAAAATATTGAATGTTTTATTACGCGCCCCGATCGGCACAACCTGATTACCGTGCGTGTCACTACCGATAAAGGCGTGACGGGGCTCGGCTGCGCCACCTTCCAGCAGCGTCCGCTGGCGGTAAAAACCATGGTCGATGAATATCTCAAACCCCTGCTCATCGGGCGTGATGCGAACAACATTGAAGATTTATGGCAGATGATGACGGTCAATGCCTACTGGCGCAACGGCCCGGTTATCAACAATGCCATCGCCGGGGTGGATATGGCGCTTTGGGATATCAAGGGCCAGCTTGCCGGAATGCCGCTGTATCAGCTTTTCGGGGGGAAATCGAAAGACGCGATTGCCGCCTACAGCCACGCCGCCAGTGAAACGCTGGAAGGGTTGTATCTGGAAGTGGATAAACTTCTGACGCAAGGGTACCGCTACATCCGCTGCCAGTTAGGATTTTACGGCGGCACACCGCAGGGCTTACATGCCACTAAATCGCCAACTGCCGGTGCCTATTACGATCAGGATGAATATATGGCGAATACCGTAGCCATGTTTAAGGCCTTGCGGGAAAAATACGGCAATCAGTTCCATATTCTTCACGACGTGCATGAGCGCTTATTCCCCCAGCAGGCGGTACAACTGGCAAAAGCGCTTGAGCCGTATCAGCCGTGGTTTATCGAAGATATTTTACCGCCACAGCAAAGCGCCTGGTTAGAACAGGTTCGCGCGCATTCATCCGTTCCACTCGCCACGGGCGAGCTATTTAATAACCCGGCGGAATGGCATGATTTGATAGTAAATCGCCGGATCGATTTTATCCGCTGCCACGTATCACAAATTGGCGGGATTACGCCTGCGCTTAAACTCGCCATTCTTTGCCAGGCTTTCGGCGTTCGTCTTGCCTGGCACGGCCCCGGTGATATGACGCCGATTGGTGTTGCGGTGAATACCCATTTAAATATCCACCTTCATAACGCCGCGATTCAGGAGTTTATCCCGAATAAACCAAATACCGAATCGGTATTTCCCGGCGCACCGGTGGCCGAACAAGGCTATATTTATCCGCTGGAAAGGCCCGGAATTGGCGTTGGCTTCGACCAACAAAAAGCGGAAGCCTTCCCGGTGGAATATCGCCCGCATGAATGGACACAAAGCCGTTTGCCGAACGGGGCGATTCACACCCCTTGATTACTCTGGCGCCAGGCAAGGTTGTCGTGATTAAAAGGGATAACATAGGTGCATGAATAATTGATATCAATGATATCGCTAATTTCAAACACCCGACCCCCTTCGAGGATCCCCCGGTTGATGATGTGCATCGCCGGGATACCTTTTTTACACTCCAGCAGCGCCGCCTGCTCTTTATTCACCGCAACAGCCTGATAGCTGGTGAGCAAATGCGAAATCCGCAATCCTTTTCCGAGCACATATTGTTGAATAGAGCGTTCAATTACCTGTTGGTTAAGATCGGGGAAATCCTGCACCGGCATGCGCGAGGTTTCAATTTGTACCTTTTGAGCATCCACATAACGCACCCGGCAAAACTGCCAAATATACTCCTCGGCCCCCAGGCCAAATACCTGCTGCTCTTCACGACTGGGTAATTTTTTATGTAAGTTCACCATGCGAAAAGCCATCTGGTCAAAACGCTTCTCGGTGATGGAGTTATAAACCAGCGGATTATTACGCGCCTGCGGATTAATCCAAATACCGGAACCCTGAATAATCTCAATGACGCCGATACTCACCAGTTTTTCTAACGCTTTGCGAATAGTGAAACGCGAAACATCATATTCCACCGCAAGCTGGCGTTCAGGCGGCAATTTACGTCGTTGTGAATCGTTATGCTGGTAAATTTTGCTCAACAGATCCTGGATAACAAACTCTTTTTTCTTCATGTATTGCCCACCAGACGCGCTTTAGCACTCTTTCGCCATCACTTAAAATATGACGGGTATAATCCCACGTTCAGGTGGGATAGACTAACCTCATTAATCTTTTATAAAAATTCACCACTCACTGGGTCACAAAGAATGACATCCCGAAAACTCGTCAACCTGGTCAGCGGTGTACTTGTGGTAGCAGTTTTACTGCCCATTTTATTAAGCGTCTATTTTGCGCACCGCAAGGCCGAACAGGTATTTCATGACGAACTCGGAGAGTTTGCCGAGCAAGCTCTGCAGCGCACTGGGGAAGTTGTCGATCAGGCTATTTTCGCCATTGATGATATTAACCGGTTTAAAGATGATACCTGCTCACCTGCGCACGCTGAAGCGATGCACCGCGTGGCGCTTGAATATCGCTATGTGCAGGAAGTGATGTTCCAGCAAAATAACCGCATTCTTTGTAGTTCGCTGGAAACATTTACCCACAACGAAACACTTGGTAAGCCTGACAGGTACGGCCCACATGGTTTTAATGCATGGTATAGCACACCTCTGCTGCGCGGTTTTCCACGCAAAATGGTCTATGTCGGCAAACAAAACCATCTCGCCCTGCTCGATCCAATATCATTTATCGATGTGCTCCCCTGGGGGAATTACACGCTCAATATTGTTATGGTCGGTCTGAATAAGAAACTGATTATCGTCAGCAATAATCAGTATGTTTCTGAAGAGTGGCGCGAGCCGCTGGAGCAAGGTTTAGAAGAGTTTGAAAGCGACAATAATCTCTACGTTATTCGTCGAGACAATGACCTTGGCCTGGCAATGATTGTCTGGGCCTCTACCACGCCATTGACGACGGCCTGGTATCAACAATTATTTATTTGGCTACCGGTTGGTCTGCTGATAAGCCTCGCATTTGGTGGATTTTTAATTCGTATCCTGCGCAGGCTGTTATCGCCGCAAAATCGTTTAATGGATGCGATCAAAAATCGTGAAATCAGTGTGGTCTATCAACCCATCGTGCAACTGCAAAATAGCAAATGCGTCGGCGCTGAAGCCTTAATCCGCTGGCAGCAACAAGATGGTTCCATGCTCAGTCCGGACGTGTTTATTCCTTTAGCGGAGCAAACGGGGCTGGTCACGCAATTAACTGAACTGGTCATTGAGCTTATTTTCCTTGAGCTAGGCGAGTGGCTTCACCAGCACCCAGACTTCCATATTTCGGTTAATCTTGGTGCACGTGATGTGCACAGCCTGCATATTCTTGAAGTCATTGCGCCTTATCTGACCCGTTATTCCGTTAAACCGGGACAAATCGCCTTAGAAATTACCGAACGCGGTTTCGCCGATCCTAAAATCACCGCTCCGATGATCGCGCAATATCGTGAAGCCGGGCATCCCGTCTACATCGATGATTTTGGTACGGGTTATTCAAGCCTCAGCTATTTGCAGGATCTGGACATTGATATTCTTAAAATCGACAAGTCGTTCGTCGATGCGCTCGAATATAAAAACGTTACGCCGCACATTATTGAAATGGCAAATTCGCTGGGTGTTTTAATGGTGGCCGAAGGCATTGAAACGCCCGGCCAGGCCACATGGCTGCGTAAGCAAGGCGTGCAGTACGGCCAGGGCTGGCTTTTCAGTAAGGCCCTGGCAAAACAGGAGTTTATAGCGTGGGTGGCGAATGACCGCCGTTCGGGATTAAAAGCGCAAAATAAACCCTGAGGGCTATTTCACCGCCAACCGTTTGGCGAGGCGGTGCAAATTCGCGACATCAAGTTGCAACTGCCGCGCGGTTGCCGCCCAGTTTCCATTGTTGTCCGCTAGCGCGCGGGTAATTATCTGGCGCTGGAAATCATCGGTGGCGATACGCAAATTATCAATTAACGGCAGCGGGGCGTCCTGCTGGTTTGGATTCGCAGGTTTAACGTCTGCTTCCGCGAGCTGGAAATGTTGCGGCTGAAGCCAAATTTCGCCATCCGGCTTTCCTGAACGAGCCAGTACCGTGGCGCGATAAAGCGCATGTTCCAGCTCGCGAATATTACCCGGCCAGTCGTAACGACGCAGTAATTCCCGTGCGCCATCGCTCAAAGAAACCTGCTTCAAACCCATTTTTACGCGGCTTTGTTCGCAAAAAAAGCCAGCCAGTAAGATGATGTCATCCCCACGCTCGCGCAACGGCGGGACGTGCAGCGGAAATACACTTAAACGGTGGAATAAATCGGCGCGAAATTCGCCAGCCAGCACGTGCTGTTTAAGATCGCGGTTTGTCGCCGCCAGCACGCGGACATTTACACGCTGGCTGCTGTCATCGCCCACACGCTGAATATCGCCATACTGCAAAACCCGCAGCAGTTTGGCTTGCAGGGTTAAAGGCAACTCCCCTATTTCATCCAAAAAGAGTGTGCCGTTATCCGCCATTTCAAACTTTCCGGTTCGGTGGTGAATCGCGCCGGTAAATGCCCCTTTTACGTGGCCAAACAGTTCGCTCTCCGCCACGCTTTCCGGTAGTGCTGCGCAGTTTAGATAGACCAGCGGATTTGCCCCACGGGCCGAACCACTGTGAATCGCACGCGCCACCAGCTCTTTGCCCACGCCGGTTTCCCCGGTGATCAGCACGTTCAGATCGGAACCCGCAACAATTTCTATCTCTTTCTTGAGCTGCATAATTCCCGCAGACAACCCGACCATTTCGCCGCTGCCTGTTTTGGCCATGATCGGTGCGGCAGTAACCGCAGAGGTTTGATTCTCGAGCTGTTCCATTAGCAAGGCATTATTTAGCGCCCCCGCAGCTAATACGCTGATTAACCGCAATTCTTCATCACTGAAATGGTCGAACTGCGCGGGGTCCATACCATCCACCGTGAGCGCCCCGATCAGGTTCTGATCGGCAAACAGTGGCAGGCCCAGGCAGGCATGGACTTTCAGATCGGTATGGTCGGGGATCAGGCCATCGTAAGGATCGGGCAATTCACTCTGCGCCGGGAACCGCACCACGTCCCCCGCACGAGCAATGGCTTCCAGGCGCGGATGTTCGTCGAGATCAAAACGCCGCCCCAGCACATCGGCCGCCAGGCCATCTATAGCCAGCGGGCGAAACTGACGCGATTCATAACGCAGTAACGCCGTAGCGTCGCTGCCTAAAAGCTGGCGCAGCGTACGTATCAAACGGGCAAATCGGTCCTGATGAGAAATACCGCTTTGCAGGTCAATGGCAATATTGGCAAGGGAGGTAATTGAAAGACTCATAAAAAGCTCCAGAAAGAGAGGCAATCACTCTAGCTTTCGATAGTCAAAAAGACAATGACATTGTTAAATTGACATTATTTGAGACTGTCTTTTTGACAACCCCATTTGACCGTTGTTTTTAAAAATCGTTATAAATCAATAAAATAAAAAGTTGGCACGCCATTTGTATTATGTCAGGTACGAGCATCATTTTTTAATTTCTTTTTGAGGTACTGACAAATGGCTATTTTAGTTAAAAACAACATTCAATGGGTTGGTCAACGTGACTGGGAAGTACGCGATTTTCACGGTACCGAATACAAAACATTGCGCGGAAGCAGCTATAACAGCTATTTGATTCAGGAAGAAAAAAATGTGCTGATCGACACCGTCGATCATAAATTTAGCCGCGAGTTTGTTCAGAACCTGGCACGTGAAATCGATCTGAACAAAATCGATTACATCATCATCAACCATGCGGAAGAAGACCACGCGGGTGCGCTTTCCGAGCTGATGTCCCACATTCCGAACACACCCATTTACTGCACCGCAAACGGCGTGGATTCTATCAACGGTCACCACCACCATCCAGAATGGAACTTCAACGTGGTGAAAACCGGTGACAGCCTGGACATCGGTAACGGTAAACAACTGATCTTCGTTGAAACCCCAATGCTGCACTGGCCTGACAGCATGATGACTTACATGACCGGCGACGCAGTACTGTTCAGTAACGACGCCTTTGGTCAGCACTACTGCGACGAACACCTGTTTAATGACGAAGTGGATCAGGGCGAACTGTTCGAACAGTGCCAACGCTATTACGCCAACATTCTGACACCGTTCAGCCGCCTGGTAACGCCAAAAATTACCGAAATCCTCGGTTTTAATCTGCCAGTGGATATGATTGCCACCTCTCACGGTGTGGTATGGCGCGAAAACCCAACGCAAATCGTTGAACTGTATCTGAAATGGGCTGCGGATTATCAGGAAGATCGCATCACGATTTTCTACGACACCATGTCCAACAACACCCGCATGATGGCGGACGCCATCGCGCAGGGCATCACCGAAGTTGATCCACGTGTCGCGGTGAAAATCTTTAACGTCGCCCGCAGCGATAAAAACGAAGTTCTGACCAACGTATTCCGCTCTAAAGGCGTGCTGGTAGGTACTTCAACCATGAATAACGTGATGATGCCGAAAATTGCTGGTCTGGTTGAAGAGATGACCGGCCTGCGTTTTCGCAACAAACGCGGTAGCGCATTTGGTTCCCACGGCTGGAGCGGCGGGGCGGTAGACCGTTTGTCTACACGTTTGCAAGATGCTGGCTTTGAAATGTCTCTGAGCCTGAAAGCCAAATGGCGTCCGGATGGCGACGCGCTGGAAATCTGCCGCGCGCACGGTCGTGAAATTGCTCGCCAATGGGCTCTGACACCGCTGCCAGCGGCAACGGTGGAAGCAGCAGCACCTCAGGAAACCGTTGCAGAAGTTAAAACCTGCGCAGACTTTGGTCCAAGCATGCAGTGCAGCGTTTGCCAGTGGATCTACGATCCAAAAACCGGCGAACCTATGCAAGATGTAGCACCTGGCACACCGTGGAGCGACGTACCTGATAATTTCCTGTGCCCGGAATGCTCACTCGGTAAAGACGTATTTGACGTGTTGGCTACGGAGGCAAAATGAATCATGGCATTGTAATCATTGGCTCGGGCTTCGCCGCCCGCCAGTTGGTGAAAAACATCCGTAAACATGACGCCCAGGTTCCTGTGCGCATGATTGCCGCTGATAGCATGGATGAGTACAACAAGCCCGATCTCAGCCACGTTATCAGCCTTAATCAACGTGCAGAAGACCTCACCCGGCAGCGTGCCGGGGAGTTTGCTGAACAGTTTAATCTGACGCTAAACGCCAATACCTGGGTGTCGGACATCAACCCACGTGAACGCGTGGTTAAATGTGGCGAACAGCAGTTCTCCTACGACAAACTGGTTCTGGCAACCGGCTCAAGCGCTCTGCTTCCGCCAATCCCAGGCAAAGAGCTGATGCTGACGCTAAACAGCCAGCAGGAGTACCTGGCCTGTGAATCGTCACTGCGTGATGCGAAGCGCGTGATGATTTTAGGTGGCGGCCTGATTGGTACGGAGCTGGCGATGGACTTCTGCCGCGCGGGTAAACAGGTGATTGTGGTGGATAACTCCTCAAGCCTGCTCGCCTCGCTGATGCCTGCAGAGGTGAGCAGTCGCCTTCAGCATCGCCTGAATCAAATGGGCGTCGAGCTGCTGTTTAATCAGCGCCTTGAGTCCCTGGCTAAAACGCAACAGGGCGTCAGCGCAACTCTGAGCAACGGACGAATTGTTGAAGTTGATGCGGTGGTTGCGGCTATCGGCCTGCGTCCAAACGTTGGGCTGGCGCAGCATGCCGGGCTTTCGGTGAATCGCGGTATTCAGGTTAACCGTCAGTTGCAGTCGTCGGATGAAAATATCTACGCATTAGGCGATTGCGCAGAAATCGACGGCAAAGTGCTGCCGTTCCTGCAGCCGATTCAGTTTAGTGCCATGACGCTTGCTAAAAATCTACTCGGTGCCGCCGATGGTCTGGCACTTCCAGCAATGCTGGTCAAGGTGAAAACCCCTGAACTGCCGTTGCATCTGGCAGGCGAAACGCAGCGCGCGGATTTAAGCTGGCAAATCACCGCAGATCCGCAGGGTCTGATTGCTAAAGGTTTTGATGAAGCACAGCAGTTGCGGGGATTTATTGTCAGTGAAGCGCATATGAAACTGGCGTTTGGTTTGCTGCGGGAATTAGTGCTGTAGATTTTGAATCAATCACCCTCACCCTAACCTTCTCCTCCTAACCCTCAGGGAGCGGGTCTGGGTGAGGGTGACCTTGCCCGCCACCAATCATTCATCCAGAATTGGCGCAAAGCCGCCATAAATCATGCGTTTGCCATCAAACGGCATGGATTCGCCAAACTCTTTCATGCGCGGGTCAGACATCATTTTGGCATTAGCCTCGTCACGCACTTCTTTTGACGGATATTCAATCCAGCTAAAGACAACCTCTTCATTTTCTTCGGCTTTTACCGCCATACGAAAATCGGTGAGCTTCCCGTCGGGCACATCATTCGCCCAGCACTCCACGACGCGTAATGCACCAAATTCTTTAAACAACGGTGCCGCTTTCGCAGCCAACTGCTTATATGCCTCTTTATTTTCTGCCGGTACAGCAACCACAAAACCATCAACGTAGTTCATTGTGAACCTCCACGAAGTGAGGAGAACGGGCAGATAATTTCCACCCGTGATGATTGCGATTGATAAGTTTAGTCGTTAAGAACGAAAAGTGCTTACTTAGAATTTAAGCAGCATTTCATATTGCGTAACGGGATCCTGACGGTAGCCGCTACTCAGAAAAAGGGGCGCGATCTGTTCAGGAATTGCCGTAGCGGTTGAAAGGCCGGGGAAGCGTTCTTGCAACTGGATAAGCAGCTCTTTGGCATGACCTCTGCCACGGGCCGCAGGATCAACATACAACATGCGCAACCGGAATTGCCGGGAATGAGGAACCGGAATAATCATCGCGTAAGCCACATCATTAAGCACAAACGCTTTGCCCGGTAGTTTATAGAGGGTTTCAGCCGTACTTAACCACGGTAGCCGCAAATGGGTATCGACCAGCATTTTTTTAGCCATAGTGAGCGGGTCGATTTCCAGCAGTTCGCCGGTTTCACGAAACTGCGTAGAGCCCGTGGCATGAAACCCAACCAGCGTCTGCTGGCAAACAAATCCCATCCGCTCATACAGCGCCTGCCCGCTATCGTTCCCGACAATCACTTCCAGCCACATATTTCGGTCGCCACGCGCACGCGCTTCATCAATGAGCTGGCGCATAAACTGTTTACCCAATCCCTGCCCGCGCAATTCCGGACGAATCGCAAACGCGCCCAGGCGGCTGCTTTGCCCCCGACGGGTGATAACCGCCAGCGCTTTCGGCTCCCCGTCCTGCACCCAGACTTTACTGTCATTAAGACTGATGTCTTCAGCCCCAAAACGCGAGGCAAACGTTTCGCCATCAATGGTGAACGAAACCAGATATCCTTCAAAACAGTAAGAGAGAATGTCCGCTAGCTGATGACTACTCCAGTGCGCCGCCGCTTTACTGATGACCGTGCTGTTCATCATTACCTCATCCATCATGGGTTTTGGCTTCAACCTTAGGGCACGATTGTCGGTTCAACCAGGTTTTTTTGTGCCTGTTTTTGAATGCGGAACCAGGGTAAAAAGAACTGAATCAGCGGGCCAATAGCCAGCGCGTAAAGCACCGTACCCACGCCAAATGTGCCGCCCATCAACCAACCGGCCAGTAAGACCGTGACTTCAATCGCCGTGCGCACGCTGCGCACTGACCAGCCGGTACGGGCGTTAATGCCGGTCATTAAACCGTCACGCGGGCCGGAGCCAAAACCCGCCCCGATGTACATCCCGGTCGCGATCGCATTCACTAAAATTGCGCAGAATAACAAGAAGCTGCGGGCAACCAGCGACTCAAGCGGCGGCATTAACGCCAACGCGGCATCGGCGGCAAGACCCAGCACAATAACATTGCTTATCGTGCCAAGACCGGGTTTCTGGCGCAGCGGGATCCACAGCAAAAGCACCAGCGCCCCAACCAAAATCATCACCATGCCAATATTCAAAGAGAATATCCGCGCAACGCCAAGGTGGAACACATTCCAGGGATCGGCACCTAAATTGGCACGCACAAACATAGCCGTGGAAACACCGTATAGCACAAGCCCGGTGTAGAGTTGCAGCAAGCGACGAGCGATCATTATCTTTAACCTCAACATTCTTTTGTGGCTTTACTTTTACGCAAAATGGCACTGATATTAAGGTCCAGTTATGAAAAAGTGGATTGCTATGGCACAGCGCAGAACGGGTTCAGCTTCTCTGGTAAAACTGCTGGGAAACTGGCATCAGGATTTACCGCGTACGCCGGTTTATCGGCAACTGGCGGATGGTTTGCGGTTATTGATTTTGGATGGACGCCTGCCGCTTGATAGCCGCCTGCCGGGTGAACGTGAATTAGCTGCGGCGCTGGGCGTGAGCCGCACGACTGTCGCCACCGCACTGGCACAACTGCGGGATGAGGGTTATCTCGCCAGCCGACAAGGGTCGGGCTCGGTCACTATTTTGCCGGAAGGTGGGCAAAAAGTGTCTCCTCTGCCGGGCCGCGCAACGACGCTGGATCTCTCAACCGCCGCGCTCACCGCCGGGCCAGAAATTCATCAGGCTTACGCCAGCGCGCTGATTGCTTTGCCAGAGTATTTGGGTAGCACCGGATACGACCAGCAGGGTTTGCCGGAACTGCGCCAGGTTATCGCAAAGCGTTACGCAGCCCGTGGTTTGCCGACGAGCGCCGATCAGATAATGATCGTGAATGGCGCGCTCAGCGGCTTCGGCCTGATTCTGCGTATGCTGACGGGGCCCGGCGATCGCGTGGTGATCGACCATCCCACTTACCCGATGGCGCTCACCGCCATTAAGGGCGCGTCATGTCGTGCTGTTCCCGTAAGCCTGACGGAACAAGGCTGGGATCCCGAAGGCCTGGCGGCAACGATCGCGCAAACTTCACCGCGCCTGGCCTATCTTCTTGCCGATTTTCATAATCCGAGCGGGCGCTGTATGGATGCAGCCACACGCCAGACCATTGCGGATATCGCCGCCCGCACCCGCACCACGATTGTTGCCGATGAAACGATGGTCGATTTGTGGTACGACACCCCGCCCCCACCGCCTCTGGCTGCTTTCGATAACGACGAACGGGTGATAACTCTGGGTTCCGCCGGGAAAACATTCTGGGGTGGTTTACGTATCGGATGGATTCGCGCCAGCACGCGCACGATAGCCTCACTCATTCAGACCAGGGATTCGTTAGACCTCGGCTCGCCGCTGCTCGAACAACTTGCCGCTATCAATTTGTTTAATGAAGCTGAAAATTTTCTGCCTCAGCGCCGCGAAATGCTTCGCCAGCAACGGGATGCCTGCGGGGAAGCGATACGAGAATTATTCCCGGACTGGAAAATCACGATAGTGCCGCAAGGAGGGCTATCCTGGTGGATTGAGTTACCAAAACCTCTGGCGACGGTATTTGCCGCAAGCGCAGAATCGATTGGTATCCGCATTGGCGCTGGCCCGCGGTTTGGGTCTGAAGGGGCATTTGAGCGTTATTTGAGATTGCCGTTTACGCTTGAACCGACGCAAATGCGCGCCGCCCTGGAGCGATTGAAACCGCTTTGGGAAAATTTGGTGCAAGCCGGAAATGAATATGCGAGAAAAGCGGTTGTTTAGCACGGGGCAGAATTGGGTGGGGGCCCTGCCAGCTACATCCCGGCACACACGTCATCTGCTGCGGCTGCTTCCTTCCGGACCTGACCGAATTCACAAATTAGTGTTGCGGGAGAACCAACAGAGCCCCCATTGAGAGCGCTAGTTACCTAACGCGCTGGCGCATTATCCATGTTGCCCCAGGCAATTGCAAGCCGCTGGCGGTCAGGTGTTGCTTTATTACGCAGCCCCTGTTTTTCTTTTCAGTTTAGACCATGGCGATTATTCTAACTCGCATCGTGCCAGGGAGTTTTTTATGGATACCCAAGACTCATTTCCACAGCGGGTTTATCAGATTATTGCCGCGATTCCTGAAGGCCATGTCACGACATATGGTGACGTTGCGCATCTGGCAGGTTCACCTCGCGCAGCAAGGCAAGTGGGCGGCGTACTCAAGCGTTTACCGGAGGGGAGCAAATTACCGTGGCATCGCGTAGTAAATCGTCATGGTCAGATTTCCTTGACGGGGCCCGATTTACAACGCCAGCGGCAAGCCTTGCTTTCAGAAGGAATTGTGGTTTCTGGCGACGGGCATATTGATATGGAACGTTATCGCTGGAATTACTAAAAAGCGCCTCCACAGAGGCGCTTATCATTAGAATTGCGTAGGCGCAGGCACCGCTGAGGAAGGATTCACCTGAGTCGGTGAAGTCAATGGAACCGTTGTTGCCGCCCCACCGTTGTTCGCCACTGGCACCGCAGTTTGCTGTACGGGAACCAATGTCAGATCCGCTTTTGTCCCACCGCTGTTTACCACCGGCTGAATAGTATCGGTAATAAACATCAACTGATTATTCACGCTGATCGCAGCGCTAAGGATAATACGCGCGTTGGGCTGAATATCCGCTGGGTTAAATGGCAGCACAAAGCTGTACGGCGGCTGTTTCCCATCGGTTCGAACCGCTTTTTGCGAAAGGACTCGCGACGGAGCATCCGCTAAAGAGGCATCAGACAAGGTGACAGTGAGCACCGCATCAGGTGGCAATGCGACCTTCTGACGAATCCACACCGTACCGGTAACGCTCGGCTGCGCAATAGTCGACTGCGCCGTCGCTGCAGACGATGAGGTCGTTGCAGCAGGGGCAGGCGTTGGGATATCGGCACTTTTCTGCGCGCATCCCACCATCGCTACAGCAATGGCTAAACCACTTAACGTGTGCACAAGTTTCATTGATTTGTTCTCCTTATTATCAATGCACCAGCGGGCCGCAGGCCCACAAGTAATGAGTGGTTAAACATACTTATCACGCTAAGTGTGGCACATATCACTGATTTTTGCCCAAAAGTGGAAGAGATCGTCAGGTCGGGCCACTGCGTGGAATGTGTTAGAAACCTGTTATAATCAGGCCAATTGCCCGATTTTTATTTTTTTATTGAGGACTTTTTATGAGTCAGGCGCTCAGCAATTTGTTGGCATTACTCAATCTGGAAAAGATTGAAGAAGGTATTTTTCGTGGCCAGAGCGAGGACTTAGGTTTACGTCAGGTTTTCGGCGGGCAGGTGGTGGGTCAGGCGTTATATGCCGCCAAAGAAACCGTGCCGGTGGATCGCCTGGTGCACTCATTCCACAGTTATTTCCTGCGCCCCGGCGATAGCCAAAAACCGATTGTTTATGACGTCGAAACACTGCGCGATGGCAATAGTTTTAGCGCTCGCCGCGTGGCGGCAATCCAGAATGGCAAACCGATTTTCTACATGACCGCCTCTTTCCAGGCGCCCGAACCGGGTTTTGAGCATCAAAAAACCATGCCTGCGGCCCCTGCTCCGGAAAATCTGAAATCTGAAACAGAAATCGCTATGGCGTTTGAAAAGCTTCTACCTCAGACGCTCAAAGAGAAGTTTTTATGCGAAAAGCCGCTGGAGATTCGCCCGGTCGTTTTCCATAACCCAATGCAGGGTCATGTTGATGAACCGGTACGCCAGGTGTGGATGCGGGCAAACGGCCAGATGCCGGCTGATTTACGCGTTCATCAATATTTGTTGGGCTACGCGTCCGATTTTAACTTCCTGCCGACGGCGTTGCAGCCGCACGGTATCGGGTTCCTCGAGCCAGGTATGCAGGTGGCGACGATCGATCACTCCATGTGGTTCCACCGCCCGTTCGATATGAATGACTGGCTGCTCTATAGCGTGGAGAGCACTTCAGCTTCCAGCGCACGGGGTTTTGTTCGCGGAGAATTTTATTCACGCGATGGCGTTTTAGTTGCGTCAACGGTGCAAGAAGGCGTGATGCGCAAGCGCGGTTAACTCACTGTTTAAATGCAAAAAGCGGAGCACCGGCTCCGCTTTTTTATTGCTGAATGACTTATGCGTTGTAAGCATTTTCGCCGTGGCTGTTCACATCCAGGCCTTCGCGCTCATGCTCTTCTGGTACACGCAGACCCACAGTCAGGTCGGCAACTTTAAAGCCGATGAAGGCAACCACCGCAGACCAGACAATCGTCACGCCGATACTTTCTAACTGCACCAGTACCTGATGGCCCATAGTCACACCTTCTGCGTACCCCACACCACCCAAAGAGGTCGCCGCAAAGATACCGGTCATGATGCAGCCAACGATACCGCACACGCCGTGGACACCGAACACATCGCAAGGGTCATCCACACGCAGCCATTTTTTCAGCAGCGTAACACCCCATAAACCCGCCAGACCTGCAACGATACCGATAATCAATGCGCCGCCGACGCCCACATAACCACATGCAGGGGTGATACCGACCAGGCCTGCAATGGCACCAGAACACGCGCCCAGCAGAGACGGTTTACCGCGTAATGCCCATTCGCCAAACACCCAACCGAGAACCGCCGCCGCCGTGGCAACTACTGTGTTTACAAAGGCCAGAGCCGCAATTTCATTAGCTGCGCTGGCAGAACCGGCGTTGAAGCCAAACCAGCCGAAGTAAAGAATTGCCGTGCCGGTAAAGACCATCGGCAGGTTGTGCGGTTTGAACGCTTCTTTACCGTAACCCACACGTTTGCCAATCAGGTAAGCGCCAACCAGGCCTGCTACTGCGGCGTTAATGTGTACGACTGTTCCGCCCGCAAAGTCCATCGCGCCGTGCGTTGCCAGCAAGCCACCACCCCACACCATGTGCGCAATCGGTATATAAGAGAGCGTCAGCCAGATAACCACGAAGATCAGTACCGCAGAGAAGCGAATACGTTCAGCCAGTGCCCCTACAATCAGCCCGACGGTAATACAGGCAAAAGAGCCCTGGAACGCAACGTGGATATATTGATAGAAAGATCCCATCAACGCGGTGAGTTGAATGTTTTTCAGCATCACCCAATCGAAATTACCAAAGAAGTTGCCGCCGGTACCGAAGGCCAACGAGTAGCCGTAGACCACCCACAGCACGCAAACCAGGGCAAACGTGACCGTAATTTGCGTCAGCATCGACAGCACGTTTTTGGAGCGAATCAGGCCGCCGTAAAACAGCGCCAGTCCAGGAATTGTCATAAACAGCACCAGTGCGGTGCTAATCATCATAAAGGCGTTGTCTGCTTTGTCGGCCACAGCCGGTGCAGCCAGAGCAATTGATGGCGCAACCGCCAGGGCTACAGCGCCAAAGATAGAGGCTAATTTCTTCATTTTTTCCATCCCTTTCACGAGTGGCAAGACGATTAGAGTGCAGCTTCGTCGGCTTCGCCGGTACGAATGCGGATGACGCGTTGCAACTCAGCAACGAAAATTTTGCCATCGCCAATCTTACCGGTGTAGGCAGCTTTGCTAATGACATCAATCACTTCATCGAGTTGATCATCGGCAATTGCCACATCAATTTTCACTTTAGGCAGGAAATTGACGCTGTACTCTGCACCGCGGTACAACTCTGCATGACCTTTCTGGCGACCAAAGCCTTTCACTTCGGTGACGGTCAGCCCTTGAATACCGATAGAAGACAGCGCTTCGCGAACGTCTTCGAGTTTGAACGGTTTGATCACCACGGTAACCAGCTTCATAAATCCCCTCCAGTCAGAAATGGGTAATTGCCTCAACAACACGAGATAGATAAAGCAAAGGCCATGCCAAAAATGGAAAGCAGCTATTTTCAGCGCGTTAAGCCGCGCCGAATCGGGATCCAAGAGAGAGAAATTACGATGACTGGGTTTAAGAAAGTTCTTAGAAAAGAAAAACGCACCATTTCAGTGCATGGTGCGTTTCGCTTCTGCACCAATGGCGATAACCATTGGATTTATGCGTGATTTTGGTGCATCACGCCGTCGCGGGTTCTTCGCGGGTGGTGGCGGCTAATTCTTCGCCCGCCAGTTGAAGCTGATACATTTGCCAGTAACGCCCTTGCGCTGCCAGCAACTCGCTGTGAGTCCCGCGCTCCACCGCCTGTCCACGGTGCAAAACCAGAATGGTGTCTGCATCGGTAATAGTCGATAAACGGTGAGCAATCACCACCAGCGTGGTGTGCTCGCGCACGGCTGCCAAGGCGTGTTGAATCGCTTGTTCGGTACCGGAATCGATATTGGCCGTCGCTTCATCGAGGATTAAAATCTGCGGGGCATCTACCAGCACACGAGCCAGGGCGAGTAGCTGTTTCTGACCGACGGACAGGTTGTTCCCCTGCTCGCCCAGGCGCGTATGAATACCTTCGCTCATGGTGCGCGCCAGATCCGCGAGCTGCACCGTTTCCAGTGCTTGCCAGACCGCTTCTTCGCTGATGTCACGCCCAAGCGTCACGTTCGCAAAAAACGAATCAGCGAGCACAACGGGATCTTGTTGCACCATCGCCACGCCCTGGCGCAACACGCTATGGCTTAACGCGTCCAACGGGCGGCCATCAAGACGAATTTCACCGCGAGTAAGTGGGTAATAGCCCATCAACAAATTGGCGAGGGTACTTTTCCCGCTGCCGGTGTGGCCCACCAGCGCAACAAAGCTACGCGCAGGGACATCCAGATTAATATCCTGCAACACCAGACGGTCACCCCGATAAGCAAACGACACGTTATCAACTTCAATATGACCGCTTTCCAGCGGGCGATTGTCATTGCCGTAATCCTGGCGTTTGCCGTCCATTAATTCGAACACGCGTTCCCCGGCAACCACCGCCTGTTGCAGCATGGATTGCTGAGTTGTGAGTTCGATAAGCGGCTCATTGAGACGCCCTAAATAGTTGATAAACGCGTACAGCACGCCGACTTCGATGGTGCCGACCGAGGTAAAACCGAACAGCATCAGCAGGCCGCAAAGCACCATCGCGGAAAACAGGCTCAACAGAGGGCGGAGTAAAAAACCATCCAGCCGCAAAGTTTGCATGCGCGCCAGATAATGCGAACGGCTCGCCGCCCCCATACGTTCGCCAAAACGCGCCTGCTGGCGGAACTGCTGGATAACACTCATACCGTTGATGACTTCGTTAAAGCCATCGTTAATATCGGCCAGGTAACTACGCACGCGACGCACAATGGGAGTGCTGTAACGCTGGTAGATAAACATCACGATGATAACCGCAGGGAAGATGGTCACCGCCACCGAGGCCATGCGCCAGTCGAGGCTAAACATCGCCACCAGCATGGCACCAATCAGCGCGGCACTGCGCAGCACCGTCGCCACAACCGTCACATACAGGTCACGGATCACTTCGGTATCGTTGGTGACGCGGGAAATAAGCTGCCCTACCGGTTGGGTATCAAACGTGCTGAGCGGCTGACGTAATGCCGCATCCATCACATCAGTACGCAACTTTTGCACCACGCCAACGGCGGCCTGATTAAACAGCAGCGCCTGCCAGTAATGCAGCCCCGCAGCCGAAATAGACAGCAGCAGATAGGCTGTTGCCAGCCCCGCAACAGCGGCGATGGGCAAGCGATGTTCCGACACCATATTATCGATGAAATAGCTCACCAGAATCGGGCCGCTCACTTCCGCAGCCGCGGCAATCCATAGCATTACAACCGCTCCGGCGAGCGGTTTGCGCCACGGAGAGCCATAAGCCAGCAGGCGTTTGATGGTTGGCCATTGCTGGATTGACTTACGCATTGGCGGGTTCCTCGTCTGGCGTTGTTTCTGGCGCATCATCCAGCGCCGCTTCCAGTTGCTGATAACGATACATGTCGCGATACCAGCCCGGCGTCCCCACCAGCGCATCGTGGTTACCACGCTGCACCACATGACCGTGTTGCATCACCAGAATTTCGCTGGCTTCTGTCAATGCCGATAACCGGTGCGCGCTGATGATAACTGTGCGGTTTTCACCCCACTGGCGCAGGTTATGCAGGATTTGGTGCTCGGTGCGCCCGTCAACCGCAGAAAGCGCATCGTCGAGGATCAGAATTTCTGCATTGAGCAACAATGCACGCGCGATAGAAATACGCTGTTTCTGACCGCCGGAGAGCATGACACCCCGTTCGCCGACTTCGGTTTCGTAACCCTGCGGCAAACGCAGAATATCGTCATGTACGCTGGCAAGCCTTGCGACATGTTCGATTTCCTCCTGCGTCGCGCCCGGTTTACCCAGCGCAATGTTGCTGGCAACGGTGTCAGAGAACAGAAACGGGGTTTGATTCACCACGGCTAAACGACTGCGCCAGGAATCGAGCTGCATCTGTGGGAGCGGAATCCCGTGGAAACAAATCTCTCCCTGGCCGATATCAAAGTGGCGCTGAAGAAGCGACAGGACGGTACTTTTCCCGGCACCGGTTGGCCCACAAAGGCCAAGCATTTCGCCCGGTTTTAAGACAAATGAAACATTCTCAAGAGTCGGTCGCTCGGTTTGTGGATAGTGGAACGCCTGAATATTGGCCTCCACCGTGCCGCGTCCGGCTGGCGCTTCTTTATCACCATCGGTAACCGACGGCGCTTCGGCTAACATACTGCGGATACGGCTGTACGCCGCACTCCCACGTTCAACAATATTAAACATCCACGCCAGCGCCAGCATCGGCCAGATCATCAGGCCGAGGTACATCACAAAACTGGTCAATTGCCCAAGCGTCAACGAGCCCTGAATCACCATCCAACTGCCACCACCAATCGCCAGCAGGTTTGCCGTGCCGATGGTGATATAAATCGTCGGGTCAAAACGCGCATCAATTCGCGCAACCTTCATGTTCTTCGCCCCGGCATCTTTGGCTTCGGCGGCAAACAGAGCGGACTGGCGATCTTCCAGGCCAAAAGCTTTGATCATGCGAATGCTGGATAAACTTTCCTGGGTGCGGTCATTGAGCGTGGAGAACGCCGCCTGGGCGAGTTTGAAGCGCTGGTGCAACTGGTCGCCATAGCGCTTGATGACTATCGCCATCACCGGCATTGGCAGCAGCGCGAGGAGCGTCAGCTCCCAACTGATTTGCGTCGACATAACAATCAGCACCGCGCAGCCCATGACCAACGAATCCACCAGAGTTAATACGCCCTCGCCTGCGGCAAAGACCACGCGGTCAACATCGTTGGTCGCCCGCGCCATAAGGTCGCCCGTGCGGTGGCGCAGGTAAAATTCTGGATGTTGGCGGCTTAGCTGACGATAATAATCTTCACGCAGCTCAACGGCTAACTGGTAGCTTGCCCCGAATAACAGCACGCGCCAGACGTAGCGCAGCATGTAAACCACGATGGCGATAGTCAGAATCACACCAATCCACATCAGCACGGTCGTTCCAGACAGGCGCTGCTGGTTGACGCCATCCACAATGACGCCCACCAGTTTAGGCGGCACGAGTTGCAAGATAGCAATGATAATAAGCAAGGCGACCGCCCCGAGATAGCGTCGCCATTCGCGGGTGAAGTACCAGCTTAATTGAGCAAATAATCGCACGCAGTCAGATTCCTGAAGTCCTGTCTGCCAGGCCTGGCAGAAAAGTGAAAAACGAGTGGGGCTGAGGGCTTAACGCTCTAATGGCAAAGCCGTAGTGTATTTTATCTGTTCCATGGCAAAACTCGAAGTCACATCGCTTAAACCAGGAATGCCGTTCACCAGCCGTTTGTAAAAATCATCATACCGTTTCATGTCTTCGACCTGTACTTGCATCAGGTAGTCGTATTCCCCTGCCATGCGCCAGAAACCCAGCACTTCGGGCATATCTGCAACGACTGAGACAAATTTGCAGTACCACTCGCTGCTGTGCTGCTGGGTTTTGATAAGGACAAAAGCGGTCAGCCCAAGGCCAAGTTTTTCTGGATCCAGCAACGCCACTTTTGAACGAATGATCCCCTCGTCTTCAAGCCTTTTCAGGCGTTTCCAGCAGGGTGTGGTGGTCAGATTAACGGCATCCGCGAGAGCCTGCAAAGAGAGGGTGCAGTCATTTTGCAGCAAGGATAGCAGCTTGCGGTCAATTTTATCTAACATGGCGGCCTACCGGAGAAAATTTTTCTCCATTGAATCGCTACTGAAGGTTAAAAGGCAACTTTTTTATCTTTCTTTTGCATTATCCTAAGCACAAATAGACAAACGGAACACCATCATGACCAGTACCTGGGTAAACCACGCCATTAGCGAAATTAACGCCGATTACCAACGCTCTGCCGATACGCATTTGATTCGCCTGGCGCTGCCTGGTTTTCCCGGTATTCAGCTCTATCTAAAAGATGAAAGCACGCACCCAACGGGCAGCCTGAAACATCGCCTTGCCCGCTCGTTGTTCCTTTATGGTTTGTGTAACGGCTGGATTAAAGAAGGCACGACGATCATTGAAGCCTCTTCGGGTTCAACCGCGGTTTCTGAAGCCTATTTCGCCCGTTTGTTGGGGCTGCCATTTATTGCCGTGATGCCCGCCTGCACCGCCAAACGCAAAGTGGAGCAAATTGAATTCTACGGCGGGCGCTGCCATTTCGTGGAGAGCGCGTGCGAAATCTATGCCGCATCAGAAATGCTGGAGCGTGAGCTGAACGGCCACTATATGGATCAGTTCACCTACGCCGAACGCGCCACCGACTGGCGCGGGAATAACAATATCGCCGACAGTATTTTCCGCCAGATGGAACATGAGCCGCATCCGGTTCCGGATTATATCGTCATGAGTGCGGGAACGGGCGGGACATCCGCAACGATTGGTCGCTATTTGCGTTATCAGGGCCATCCGACTCAGTTGACCGTGGTCGATCCGCAAAACTCTGTATTTATGGACTACTGGCAAAGCCGCGATTGCAGCCTGCGCAGCGCGGTGGGCAGTAAAATTGAAGGGATTGGCCGCCCACGCTGCGAGCCATCTTTCATTCCGGATGTCATTGACGACATGATGCGCGTTCCGGATGCGGCAAGTATCGCCACCATGCAGTGGCTGGAGACCGTTCTTGGCCGTAAAGTGGGCGCGTCTACCGGCACGAATATGTGGGGAGTGCTACAACTTGCGGCCCGCATGCGTTCCGAAGGGCGTACCGGTTCGATTGTGACGCTGCTTTGCGACAGCGGTGAACGTTATCTGGAAACCTATTACAACGCGGATTGGGTGAAGGCGAATATCGGGGATGTGCAGCCGTGGCGCAATGAGATTGAGAATTTAATTAAGTAAAAAAAGGGGCCGATTCGCATGAATCGGCCTGCTGAAAAAGCCTTATCATTCGGGGGAATAAGTGAGGTTTGGTGTATCCAGCCAATGCGTCAAATAATGAGAAACAGCCTGTCTATTGCAGTGACCAATAACAGGCAAATGCGGTAAATCTGCTTTCAGTTGTGCCATCGCGTTGCCCATGATCAAACCATGACCCACGCCCGATAACATTTCGCGGTCATTCATCGCATCGCCAAATGCCATACAATCTTTCATCGTCAGGCCGAGATGCTGGCTGAGTACATTAAGCGCGGCACCTTTATTGCAGCCTGTCGGTAACACTTCCAGACAATCCACCGCCGAGAAGCAAAGAAACGCCATGTCGCCCAGCGCTTCGTTCAGTTGGATCTTCAGTCGGCGAAGATCGTCGTGATCGCCACAGAAACAGATCTTCGTCACCTGATGTGATGGTAAGCGTTTTAGATCGGTCAGGCGGTATTTAAACCCGCTGTAGACATGCGCGTGCAGCAATTCGGGGATCTCGTTCTGCGTCATCCAGCCGCTGTCATTGAAAACATGCACACTGGCCTGGGTATCCCAATGGCTATGAAGGACGATTTCCGCCGCTTCTGGCGCAAGATCTTGCCGATGCAGCAACTCCCCATCCGTTGAGTGAATGCGCGTCCCGTTGCCGGTGATTAAGAACGCTTCCAGCGACAGCGTACCCAGAATATGGCGCATCTCCAGAACATGGCGGCCCGTTGCAAACGCAAGCATCATCTGGCGTTCTTCACGCAGGCGGTTCAGGGTACGCAGTGTTTCTTCACCCAAATGGTGATTGGGCATTAACAGCGTGCCATCCATATCAAATGCAGCCAGACGAGCCATGTTTACTCCGGTTTGTGACGACTAAAACACAGGGACCAGTATCCACTGGCATATACGGAACAAATAGTGAATACTTTTTTAAAATTGTTCCGGGTTTATACTGATGCGTCTTTTGAATCGTTTAAATCAATTCCAGCGTTTATGGCAGCCTTCGAACGGGGAAACGCAGCACGTCACCGTGGCGGAGCTGGCGGAGCGTTGTTTTTGCAGCGAGCGCCATGTGCGAACGGTACTGAATCAACTGCAAGATGCAGGCTGGCTAACGTGGCATGCTCAATCTGGACGAGGAAAACGCGGGATCCTCACCTTTTTGGTGACGCCCGAGAGCGTTCGTTCGGGCATGATGGAACAAGTGCTGCATAAAGGGCAGCACCAGAATGCGCTTGAACTGGCACAAATCGCCCCCGAACAGCTGCGCCAGTTGCTTCAGCCTTTTTTAGGTGGGCAATGGCAGAACGATACGCCGACGCTACGAATTCCCTATTATCGTCCGCTAGAACCTTTGCAGCCGGGCTTTTTACCGGGGCGGGCCGAACAGCATTTAGCGGGGCAAATTTTTGCAGGGCTCACTCGTTTCACTTCCAGTAGTGCTACGCCGCAACCCGATCTTGCGCATCATTGGCACGTCTCTGATGACGGCCTGAACTGGTACTTTTTTATTCGTTCCACGCTTCACTGGCATAACGGCGAACCGGTAGAAACCGCGCAATTGCAGCAGCGTCTAATGATGCTGCTAACGCTTCCGGCCATGCAACGGCTGTTTATCAGCGTGAAAAGCATTGAACTTGCCCATACGCAGTGCATCCGTTTCGTCTTGCACACTCCCGATTATTGGCTGGCTCACCGCCTGGCAAGTTACTGTAGCCGTCTAGCGCACCCGGAAGACACGCAACTGGGCTGCGGGCCATTTCGTATCAGTAGCTTTAAAGAGAATCTGGTGCGCATCGAAAGTTTTGAATCCTATCATCTCAGCCATCCGTTGCTTAAAGCCGTGGAGTACTGGATTACGCCGCAATTATTCGATACCGAACTCGGCACCAGCTGCCGCCACCCGGTGCAGATTGCCATCGGTCAGCAGGATGAACTGGTGCACTTGCGGCCCGTCAGCAATAGCATCAGCCTCGGCTTTTGCTATCTGGCGGTAAAACAGAACAACCATTTAACGCCTGAGCAGGCGCGTTTTCTGATGCAGATTATTCAGGAGCAGCAGTTGATCGCCAGCCTGCCCGTTGAAGAGTCACTGATCACGCCAAGCGTTGAGATGATCCCCGGCTGGAAAATGCCGGAATGGCCTACATGCAAGGCGGTCACCCTGCCGCCACAACTGACGCTGGTTTACCATTTGCCCGTTGAGTTACACGTCATGGCACAACAGCTTAAAACGCATCTTGCCGCTTTAGGCTGCGAGCTAAATGTGATTTTTCATGACGCAAAAAATTGGACGGGCTGTGAAGCGCTGGCGCACGCTGATTTAATGATGGGCGACAGATTGATTGGCGAAGCGCCGGTTTACACGCTGGAACAGTGGTTGCGCAGCGATGTGCTATGGCCCGCGGTACTGACCGAAAGCCAGTACGAACATTTGCAGGCAACGTTAGATAGCGTACAAATCTATCCGGATGAGTTAGCGCGCAGCAGCAGATTGCAGGAAGTCTTTAGTGCGTTAATGCGCGATGCGATAGTCTCGCCGCTGTTTAATTACCGCTACCAAATCAGTGCTCCACCAGGGGTGAACGGCATTGAACTTAATGCCTGGGGCTGGTTCGATTTTACCCAGGCGTGGCTACCGCCCCCGACGATGGTGTGAAGAAGCTGGGCAGCCATGCAGCCGAAGCGTTACCATATCTCTATATTTTACGTGTACTACAGGATTACTCATGAAACGTGCAGTTGTCGTCTTTAGCGGTGGCCAGGATTCCACAACCTGCCTGATTCAGGCATTAGAGCAGTATGATGAAGTGCACTGTGTGACGTTTGATTATGGTCAGCGCCACCGGGCTGAGATTGATATTGCCCGTAATCTTGCACTGAAACTGGGTGCGCGTGCCCATAAAGTTCTTGATGTGACACTGCTGAATGAACTGGCAGTCAGTAGCCTGACGCGCGACAGCATTCCTGTTCCGGGATACGATCCAGAAGAAAAAGGCATTCCCAGTACGTTTGTGCCAGGACGCAATATTCTCTTTCTTACGCTTACGGCGATTTATGCGTACCAGGTTGAGGCTGAAGCAGTTATTACCGGCGTGTGTGAAACAGACTTCTCAGGTTATCCGGATTGCCGCGATGAGTTCGTGAAAGCGCTGAATCACGCTGTAAGCCTCGGAATGGGGCGCGACGTTCGTTTTGAAACGCCGCTAATGTGGCTTGATAAAGCAGAAACCTGGGCGCTGGCGGATTACTGGCACCATCTGGATCTGGTGCGCAAGGAAACGCTGACCTGCTACAACGGGATTCAGGGTGATGGCTGCGGCGAATGCGCCGCCTGCAATCTACGTGCTAACGGGCTTAATCATTATCTCGCAGATAAACCTGCGGTTATGGCCGCAATGAAAAAGAAAACTGGGCTGAAGTAATTCTGTAGCGAAGCAGATCTATCATCTGCTTCGCTATGGTGGATGGCGCTGCCACTTATTCCCTCTACAAAACCCGGTTCGTAGGGCAGATTAACGGAACGACATCCGACTTTTGCCAGTAATCGGGGGAATTATTCCATCATCTGTACTAACTTTTCGCGCAGTTCCCCTTCCAGCGGAACTGACTTCTGTGTCTTTAAATCAATACAAACGAAGGTTAACAGCGCATCTGCTACGATCTCGCCTTCCGGCTCTAGTTTCACAACCTGGGTTAGTACGCCGCTTTTGCCATTAAGTTGCTGCAAAGCGCTTTCAATGCGCAGGACATCACCCAGCACTGCCGGGCGGCGGTAGTTAATATTGATATTCACGACAATAAACGCGATGTTATTTTCCGTCATCCACTGGAAACCCGCTGCGTTTTCCAGCCCTTCCCAGCGGGCTTCTTCGAGAAATTCAAGGTAGCGGGCATTATTAACATGCTGATAGAAATCCAGATGGTAACCCCGGACTTTGATTTGTGTCTGCATAGCGCTAAACCCTATCTTTAATTTTAGTCGTCAGGTGAGGTAAACAGGCCACACCAAACTGGTATGACCTGTCACTTAGCATAGCAAACTTTTTAGGCTACGCGAGCCATGAGCACTAAGCGTTAAAGCTTAATGTGAGACAGGTTGCGTTCGACTAACGCGCTGCCAATCCCTGGTACCTCCTGCAACTGTTCCAGCGCCTTAAATGGGCCGTACTCTTCGCGATAGCTGACAATCGACTGTGCTTTTTTCAACCCAACGCCATTCATTGCTTGCGCCAGAGCTTCTGCGCTGGCCGTGTTAATACTCACTACACCATCGTCAGCATCAGATGGTTTAGCGGTAGTGACCGGCGTTACAGGTGTTTTATCGCTGTGCTGAGCCGTATCATTTTTAACAACGGCAGGCGCGGCGGTTGCGGGTGTACAGGCGCTGGCACCGATAAGTGCTACAGCGATACATACGGCTTTAATCCCAGTTTTGATTCCTGTTTTCATGCTGTTCCTCCTTGTGTGTTGACAGCGAAGCCACCTTAACGGGAGAGAAAAACAGGAACAAATGGCAAACTTCAAATGTGGAAAAGGCCGCGAAAGCGGCCTTTAAATATTGCATGGCGTTGCAGTGGACTGCGAGCAACGCCGAAATTATTACTGCTGGTCGACGCTGTCGCCCATCTTGATTTTCGCTTCTTTGCGCAGATTGCTCATCAGCGCTTCGAAAGTGATTTGGGCGTTGTTCTGGGTAATTCCCTGAACCATCGCTTTTTTCTGCTCTGCAGGCATATCGCCAGGCTTAACTTCATCCAGCGCTAACAGAACCACGTTACCCTGCATGTCGTTAGCCACGCCGTAAGCTGGCTTGTCTTTAGCCGGTAATGGCAGAGTGAAGGCCGCCTGGCTGATTGGGTCCTGGCCGGTACGGGCCAGCGTTTTCGCCGCACTGAAGCTCAGGCCTGCAGCTTTCAACGCTTCATCACCTTTGCCCATTTTCAGCGCGTTCAGCAGTTTGTCAGCATCCAGCTTCGCCTGCTGCTCAGCTTTCTGATGTTTCACCTGCGCGATAACCTGGTCACGCACTTCTGCCAGAGGCTTAATCGCTTCGGCTTTATGCTCCGCGATACGCACGACAAACGCGCGGTCGCCATCAACAGTGATGATGTCGGAGTTGCTACCCGGCGTACCGCCCTCACCGACCAGGCCACCATTGAAAATCGCGTCTGCAACCGGTTTGAAGTTCAGTTCTGCTGGTAAGTTGTCGTGACCAAACCAGCCAGTCTCAACCGCTTTAACCCCTGCAACCTGTTCAGCGCTCGCCAGAGATTGGTTGTCATTGCTTGCCGCATCGCTCACTTTCTGTTGCAGCGCATAGTAAGCATCAACCGCTTTCTCTTGTTTTACTTTATCCGCAATTGCATCTTTCACTTCAGAAAGCGGCTTAGTTTGCGCAGGCTGAATGTCGTCAAGACGCACAACCAGGAAACCAACAGAAGATTTGATCACGCCAGAAAGCTGGCCTTTGTCTTTCAGACCGGCATTTTTCAGTTCGTCAGGAGTGGTACCCGGCTCCAGCCAGCCCATGTCACCGCCGTTACGGGCAGAGATGATGTCAGCCGATTTTTCTTTTGCCAGTGCAGCAAAATCACCACCTTTGCTCAGCTCATCAAGAAGTGCCTTCGCTTCGGCTTCAGTTTTGGTCTGAATTACGCTGTAGCGGTTACGCTGTGGCTGAGTAAATTCGTTCTGATGCTGGTCGTAGTAGGCCTGGATGTCTGTATCAGCCACCTCAACCTTCTGAGAAGCCGCATCAAGCATGATGTAGCTGACTTTGAATTGCTCAGGGGCGATATAGTTGTTTTTGTTTTGCTCGTAGCTGGTAGTGATTTCCTGCTCGGAAACGTCTTGCTTAGCGGCCAGGGCATTCACATCAATGGTGGCTTCGCGTACGACGCGTTGCTGCGATACCAGCGCTGCCAGTTCGTCAGTTTCACCGGTCAGCATGAAATCCGTGCCAACGATAGCGTTAATCAACTGCTGAGTGGTCAGTTGGTTACGCAGTGCATTTGCGTATTGATCAGCAGTCATACCCATGTTGTTGATAATGGCGGTATAACGTGCGTTATCAAATTTGCCGTTATTCTGGAACGCAGGCTCTTTAAAGATGGCTTGTTTGATTTGTTCATCGCTGATGCCAAGGCCAAGGTGTTTGGCATATTGATCCATCAACGCTTCATCAATCATGCGCGACAGCACCTGTTGGCGCATCTGCTTGATGTAGCCTTCGTTACCGGCCAGTACAGAGAACTGTTCGCCAAGCTGTTGCTGCTGGCGATTACGCTCGCTGGCTACAGCATTTTCAAACTGACCGCGGCTAATTTCCTGGCCATTCACTTTCGCGGCGTAGTTAGCACTACCGCCAATCAGGTAGCCACTCACGCCAGTCAAAATGAATGACACGATAATGATCCCGAAAATTATCTTGATTACGAGGCTGTTTGCCGCCGTACGTAAATTGTCCATCATGGTGTAACAACACTCCACTGTAGTGTGAATGGTAAACCCAGCGCAGTCGCTAAATGGGCATCCCTGAATATGCGTACTGCTGTGCCGCTGCGTGCAAGCGGGTATTGTGACAAGAAAATGGGTTCAAATCATCAAACATGCGCAAAATTAGCCGTCAGGCATAAAAAAAGGCACATCTAACGATGCGCCCTGACCTAACTTTACTCGCCTTGCCCTAAAAACCGGACGATAAATTAGTTAACCGCTTCTTTCAGTGCTTTACCAGCACGGAAACCTGGTACTTTTGCAGCAGCGATGGTGATTTCTTTACCTGTTTGCGGGTTACGGCCGGTACGGGCAGCACGTTCACGAACAGCAAAAGTTCCAAAGCCAACCAGTGCCACGTCTTCCCCGGATTGCAGAGATTCAGTAACAGAAGCAATCACAGCGTCTAATGCACGTCCCGCCGCAGCTTTAGAAATATCAGCACCTGCGGCAATTTTGTCTATCAGTTGAGATTTATTCACTCTTCTCTTCCTCTCTTTATAATTTATATCGCACCGGTATCCTTCAAGGTGCGACCGCGCAGCAGTTATATCAGGCCTGTCATGCCCTTACAACACCCGTTGTTAATGGCATACATCGCCAGCAATCTAAAGTAGCGATACAAAAAAAAGCTGGCAAGTGACAATTCACCAGCCAGCTCTGATTTTATTTACCGAATATGCGTCAGGTCACTATTTTGCAGTGACAACCTGCATTCCGTAAGGCTCATTCTGCAATGCGAGCGCCAAAACTTCCTCGATTCGCTTCACCGGATGAATTTTCAGGTCAGCGATAACGTTGTCCGGAATCTCTTCCAGATCGCGTTTATTTTCGTCCGGAATCAGAACAGTTTTGATGCCGCCACGGTGTGCCGCCAGCAGTTTTTCTTTCAAACCACCGATTGGCAGAACCTGGCCACGCAGCGTAATTTCACCTGTCATTGCCACATCGGCACGAACAGGGTTACCCGTCAGGCAAGAAACCAGCGCGGTACACATTGCAATACCGGCACTTGGGCCATCTTTCGGCGTCGCGCCTTCTGGCACGTGAACGTGGATGTCACGTTTTTCGTAGAAGTCAGCATTAATGCCCAATTTCTCCGCACGCGCGCGCACCACGGTCAATGCCGCCTGGATGGATTCCTGCATCACTTCACCCAGAGAACCGGTGTAGGTCAGCTTGCCTTTACCTGGTACACATGCGGTTTCGATAGTCAGCAGATCGCCACCCACTTCAGTCCACGCCAGACCCGTTACTTGGCCGACGCGGTTTTCGCTGTCTGCGCGACCATAGTCAAAGCGCTGTACGCCAAGGAAATCTTTCAGGTTGTCACCATCGATTTCGATGTGCTTGAGCGATTTATCCAGCAACAACTGTTTAACCGCTTTACGGCACAGTTTGGAAATTTCACGTTCCAGACTACGTACACCAGCTTCACGAGTGTAGTAACGAATAATGCCGATAATTGCACTATCGTGAACCGTGATTTCACCTTTTTTCAGCGCGTTACGTTCAATCTGTTTGGTCAACAGATGCTGCTTGGCAATGTTCAGCTTCTCATCTTCGGTGTAACCAGAAAGACGAATAACTTCCATACGATCCAGCAGCGGGGCTGGGATGTTCATGGAGTTGGACGTTGCCACAAACATTACATCGCTCAGATCGTAATCAACTTCCAGATAATGGTCGTTAAACGCCACGTTCTGTTCTGGATCAAGTACTTCCAGAAGTGCGGAAGCCGGATCGCCACGCATGTCAGAAGACATTTTGTCGATTTCATCTAACAGGAATAATGGGTTTTTAACGCCCACTTTCGCCATTTTCTGAATCAATTTGCCCGGCATGGAGCCGATATAAGTCCGGCGGTGACCGCGAATTTCAGCTTCGTCACGCACGCCGCCCAGCGCCATACGCACGTATTTACGCCCGGTCGCGCGAGCGATGGACTGACCCAGTGAAGTTTTACCCACGCCAGGAGGCCCAACCAGGCACAGAATTGGCCCTTTGAGCTTGTTAACGCGACTCTGAACCGCGAGGTATTCGAGGATACGATCTTTCACACGCTCAAGGCCGTAATGATCGGTATCCAGAACTTCCTGCGCCTGTCGCAGATCTTTTTTCACTTTGCTGCGCGCATTCCACGGCACCTGCACCATCCAATCAATGTAGCCACGAACCACGGTTGCTTCCGCAGACATTGGCGACATCATTTTCAGTTTTTGCAGTTCCGCTTCGGTTTTTTCACGCGCTTCTTTTGGCATTTTTGCCGCGTCGATTTTGCGTTTTAGCGCTTCGTTTTCATCGGGCGCGTCGTCCATTTCGCCGAGTTCTTTCTGAATCGCTTTCATTTGCTCGTTCAGATAGTACTCACGCTGGCTCTTTTCCATCTGCTTTTTAACGCGGTTGCGAATGCGTTTCTCAACCTGCAGCAGATCGATTTCTGACTCCATCATTGCCATCAGATATTCAAGACGTTCGTTAATATCGGACATCTCAAGAACGGACTGTTTGTCAGTCAGTTTCAATGGCATATGTGCAGCGATGGTGTCAGCCAGACGAGCAGGATCATCAATGCTGTTGAGCGATGTCAGCACTTCCGGCGGAATTTTTTTGTTCAGTTTGATATAGCCTTCAAACTGACCAATTGCGGTGCGCACCAGCACTTCCTGTTCGCGCTCTTCGATAGCTGGCGAATTCAGGTATTCAGCCTGCGCTGAGAAGTGGTCACCGTTGTCAGAAAGCGTGGTAATACGCGCACGCTGTAAACCTTCAACCAGCACTTTTACTGTGCCATCTGGCAGTTTCAGCATTTGCAGAATAGATGCGACGGTACCCACTGAGAACAGGTCATTTACACCTGGCTCATCTGTCGAGGCTTCTTTTTGCGCCACCAGCATGATTTTTTTATCATGATCCATGGCCGCTTCCAGGCAACGAATGGATTTTTCTCGCCCGACAAACAGTGGAATTACCATGTGCGGATAAACCACCACATCGCGCAGAGGCAATACGGGGATTTCAATGCGTTCAGAACGCTCAGGATTCATAGAGCTCTCTCTTAGTTAAGGTCCGCCTGGTGATGGAGCGATGCCCTTTATTCATACCCTAAATCATTCGAGATTCAGAAAGGCGGCATCACCAACAAGTAAGTCAGTATATGGGGATGTTTCCCGCGCATTCAATGGCAGGAATGAAGGAAAAGCAAAAGGGGGATATAAATCCCCCTTTTTATACTAACTAACTGGTTATTTTGGCGAATTATTCACCGGATGCTTGTTGCGCTTCTGGCTTACCATAAATTAATAATGGCTTGCTCTGGCCGTCGATCACGGATTCGTCAATCACCACTTTCTCGACATCTTCCATAGAAGGAAGGTCATACATGGTATCAAGCAATGCGCCTTCTACGATGGAACGCAGACCACGAGCACCGGTTTTACGTGCCATTGCTTTCTTCGCAATCGCATCCAGCGCTTCGTCGCGGAATTCCAGATCCACACCCTCCAGATTGAACAGCGCCTGATATTGCTTAGTCAGGGCATTTTTCGGCTCTTTCAGGATTTGAATGAGCGCGTCTTCGCTCAGTTCGGTCAGGGTAGCAACAACCGGCAGACGACCGATAAACTCAGGGATCAGACCAAATTTGATCAAATCTTCCGGCTCTACCTGGCCTAACAACTGCCCTTCGGTCGCTTTCTGAGATTTACCTTTTACGGTCGCACCAAAGCCGATACCAGAGCCAGTTTCAACGCGGTTAGCGATGACTTTATCCAGACCTGCAAATGCACCGCCACAGATAAACAGAATCTTAGAGGTATCAACCTGCAAGAATTCCTGTTGCGGATGCTTACGACCGCCCTGTGGTGGTACCGCTGCAACCGTACCTTCGATAAGTTTCAGCAACGCCTGCTGCACACCTTCACCAGACACATCCCGAGTAATGGACGGGTTGTCAGATTTGCGGGAGATTTTGTCGATCTCATCGATATAGACAATACCGCGCTGTGCTTTCTGCACATCGTAATCACATTTTTGCAGCAGTTTCTGAATGATGTTTTCGACATCTTCACCGACGTAACCCGCTTCGGTTAACGTTGTGGCATCTGCCATGGTGAATGGAACATCCAGCAAGCGCGCCAGGGTTTCAGCCAGTAAGGTTTTCCCGCTACCGGTTGGCCCGATGAGCAGAATGTTACTTTTGCCCAGTTCGATTCCGTTAGTGCTGTCGCCGTTACGCAGGCGTTTGTAATGGTTATAAACCGCTACCGCCAGAACTTTTTTAGCCTGTTCCTGACCGATGACGTAATCATCAAGATGGTGACGGATCTCATGCGGCGTCGGCAGCGCACTGCGTTCGCGGTGCGGAGCGACTTCTTTAATCTCTTCGCGAATAATGTCGTTACATAAGTCGACACATTCATCGCAGATATACACTGACGGCCCGGCAATCAGTTTACGCACTTCATGCTGGCTTTTGCCGCAAAAAGAGCAGTACAGCAGTTTGCCTGAACCGTCTTTGCGCTTTTCTGTCATCAGTAAAACCTCTTCTCTGTTTCTTTGCACCGTACTTGACGGCACAAATGCCATTCTACGGCGCAGCCAATCGTAAGCGCGCTATGAGCCGCTACTACAACTATAGTATACGGCCCACTGTTTTCGGGCGTTAGCTACGGTGAGTCAGGATTGAATCAACTAAGCCGTATTCAACCGCTTCGCTTGCAGCAAGGAAACGGTCACGCTCGGTGTCTCTCTCGATTTCTTCAAGAGATTTGCCTGTGTGTTGCGCCATGAGTTCGTTCATACGAGCTTTCACTTTCAGGATTTCGCGCGCGTGGATTTCGATATCCGTTGCTTGCCCCTGATAGCCACCCAGCGGCTGGTGAATCATCACTCGTGAGTTTGGCAAGCAGAAGCGCTTACCTTTTGCCCCAGCAGTCAGCAGGAAAGCCCCCATAGAACAGGCCTGCCCCATACAAATAGTGCTGACATCTGGTTTAATAAATTGCATCGTATCGTAGATAGACATACCAGCGGTTATCACACCACCTGGTGAGTTGATGTAGAGATAGATGTCTTTTTCTGGGTTTTCTGCTTCCAGGAACAACATCTGCGCCACAATCAGGTTGGCCATATGGTCTTCGACCTGGCCCGTCATAAAGATGACACGTTCCTTGAGCAGACGGGAATAGATATCGTATGAACGCTCGCCACGCGATGTCTGTTCAACAACCATCGGCACCAGGGCCATATGGGGTGCAAATTGATCTCTTTCGCCACTGTATGACATTTCCGTCTCCTGGAATAATTAAGCCTTCGATACCTGATGCACTGATTCTACTTGAGACGCTAAAAGAAGACCACGCTCCTTGCGCCCCCACAACCTTAATTGGACGGATTATCAGTCAGGGATCCTAATTTCAAGTCATACCCCAGTTTATGGGGATGAGCTTTCCCTGTTTCAAGCATAACAACCTTTTCTTGTTACGCTAACCCTGAAACTGCGTTTTATTGATGGGTTTTCAAGGCGTCACTGATAAAAAAAGCCCGCCACCATTGGGTGACGGGCTTGATGCAGCAATATTTTGGCGATGATGCCAAAAAGAATGCTTACGCTTGCTGGTTCATCAGCTCGCTAAAGGTAGTGGCTTTTTCAGACACTTTCGCTTTAGACAGAACCGCTTCAACCGCTTGTTCTTCCAGAGCAACATTACGCATGTTGTCCATCAGTTCTTTGTTTTTGCCGTAGAACTCAACCACTTCAGCCGGATCTTCGTAGGCAGAAGCCATTTCTTCGATCAGGGCTTTAACGCGGTCTTCGTCAGCTTTCAGCTCGTGGGTACGAATCACTTCACCCAGCAGCAGGCCAACAACTACGCGACGTTTAGCTTGTTCTTCGAACAGTTCACGTGGCAGTTCCAGCGCTTGTTTCTCATTGCCACCAAAACGCTGTGCAGCCTGGCGACGCAGAACGTCGATTTCGCCGTCGATCAGCGCAGCTGGAACGTCGATGTTGTTCGCATTAACCAGACCGTCGATTGCCTGGGACTTGATGCGGTTACGCACCGCGCCTTTCAGCTCACGATCCATGTTTTTACGAACTTCGGTACGCAGACCAGCAACTGAACCATCTTCAACGCCGAAACGCTTGATGAATTCTTCAGTAAATTCTGGCAGTTCACGCTCTTCAACTTTCTTCAGAACGATGTCGAACTTAGCCGCTTTACCTTTCAGGTTTTCAGCGTGGTAGTCTTCCGGGAAGGTCACTTCGATAGTGAACTCTTCGCCAGCTTTATGGCCAACCAGACCGTCTTCGAAGCCTGGGATCATACGACCCTGGCCCATTGCCAGTACGAAGTCAGACGCTTTACCGCCTTCGAATACTTCGCCGTCAACAGAACCAGTGAAGTCGATGGTTACGCGATCTTCTGCAGTTGCAGCGGCGTCAGAATCTTTCCAGGTCGCCTGTTGCTTACGCAGGGTGTCCAGCATTGCGTCAACGTCTTCGTCAGTCACTTCAACAACCGGTTTTTCAACTTCGATTGCTTCCAGACCTTGCAGCTCAACTTCTGGGTACACTTCAAACTCAACCGCGTAGGTGAAGTCTTCGCCCAGTTTGTATTCGCCTGGAACGTAGTTCGGTGCGCCAGCCGGATTGATTTTTTCTTTGATGATCGCGTCAACGAAGTTGCGGGTCATCAGTTCGCCCAACACGTCCTGGCGAACAGATGCGCCATAACGTTGTGCGATAACGGTCATCGGTACTTTTCCTTTACGGAAACCGTCGATACGGGCTTTCTTTGCCACGTTGACCAGCTCGCTTTTTACAGCGGTTTCGATGCTGTCTGCAGCGATAGTAATCGTGAGACGGCGGCCAAGGCCCTGAGTGGTTTCAACTGAAACTTGCATCTTGTTACCTCAAAAAATCACAGTGCTCGGTCAACTCTGGAAGTGCTCATTTGCACTCCACAGAACCGGGATGCCTTCTGAATCAGAATCACATTCCCTGTCGTCAGAATCGTCCCGAAGACATTCCGAAAAATAAGACGCAGCATTATAGCGGCATCACCAAGGTGAGTCGAGAACGGCAACACAGTGTTGCTGCGGCCCTTTTCACAGTTCTTTTGGATTTTTTGCCCAAACCCTGCAACAACGAGGGCTATTTCAGACAAAACAAAACGGCCCGCAGGCCGTTTTGTAAAACACGATTCATATACCGCAACATAAAGGAAAAGTTCCCTCAGTTGCAAGCCTGAAGGTTAACTTCAGGCGATTGAGCCGGCTCCACGGCAAGGTGGAGAGGCAAAAATCGTATCCTGCAACCCTTCCCATTCCTTAATAGTGTAGGTATGCAGAGCCAGCGCATGTACCGTGGTGGAGAGTTCCGCACTTAACGCACCGTAAATCATCCGATGGCGATTTAAGAAACGCTCCCCCGCAAATCTATCGCTGACTAAAACCACTTTGAAATGGCTCTCTGAACCCGCCGGGACATTGTGACGATAGCTTTCATCCACGACTTCCAGGAACACGGGTTCAAACGCTGCCCTTAATTTTGATTCTATTTGCTCGCGCATCATCATGAACTTTCTCCTCGACTACGTAGAGATGCCACTCATCCCTTTAAATGTTAGCCGCTTTTAGCCGTTTTAATAACGGAATTTCAACAATTATTTAGCTTTCGTCCTATTTTCTTAGTCAAGCCTCTGTAGCTTAATGTGATTACGGCACTATTAGCGGGAAAAATGGTCAGATAGCTTTGCAACCGCTCAGAAAAAGCGCAACGCGATGAAATTACGTGCGTTAACTACTTCCTCTGTGCAACCGCAGTGTTATGATGGCGTGATTTTTTATCTGCCTGCCCCTTGAGTACATTGAGATAGCGAACATGTTAAAAAAAATATTCTTCCCTTTGGTCGCCATTTTTATGCTGGCCAGCTGTGCAACACCACCGACAACAATTGATGTCTCTCCAACTATCAGCTTGCCGCAGCAAGATCCAAGCCTGATGGGTGTGACCGTGAGCATCAACGGTGCAGACCAACGTACAGACCAGGCTCTAGCTAAGGTCACTCGTGACAACCAGTTGGTGACGCTGACCCCATCTCGCGATTTGCGTTTCCTGCTGCAAGAAGTGCTGGAAAAACAGATGACCGCGCGTGGTTATATGGTTGGACCAAGCAGCCCGGTTGATCTGCAGATCATCGTAAACCAGTTGTATGCTGATGTGTCCCAGGGCAGCGTGCGTTACAACATCGCCACCAAAGCAGATATCGTGATTATTGCGACGGCGAAAAATGGTAACAAGATGACCAAAAACTACCGTTCTAGCTACAACGTAGAAGGCGCGTTCCAGGCCACCAACAAAAATATCGCCAATGCCGTAAACTCCGTATTGACCGATACCATTGCTGATATGGCTCAGGACACCAGCGTTCACGACTTTATTAAGCAGAACGCTCGTTAATCAACATCCCACCAGTCCGCGTCATACCCAACGTAATCCGAGTTGCATCGCGACGGCAAGAGAGCGAAACCCGATGAGCTTACTACGGTAAGTGATTCGGGTGAGTAAACGCAGCCAACAAAGATGCAGCTTGAAGTACGAAAGGTTTATGCGGGCTGGCTGTCGAGCAGAGTATGTCCAACCACTATCTACGTCTCTTTCAGCAGCCAAAATCAGCCATTCTTTTGATTTTAGGCTTTGCTTCCGGCCTCCCTCTCGCCCTGACTTCCGGCACGCTACAAGCATGGATGACGGTTGAGAATATCGATCTCAAAACCATTGGTTTCTTCTCCCTCGTGGGGCAAGCCTATGTATTTAAGTTCCTGTGGTCGCCGATAATGGACAGATATACGCCGCCGCTGCTTGGGCGTCGTCGTGGTTGGTTGTTGATTACGCAAATTTTACTGCTGGTCGCCATTGCGGGTATGGGTTTTCTGGAACCTGGTTCGCAGTTGCGTTGGATGGCCGCCCTCGCAGTTATCATTGCGTTCTGCTCTGCTTCGCAAGATATCGTTTTTGACGCCTGGAAAACCGATGTTCTTCCCGCTGAAGAACGCGGAACCGGTGCGGCCATCAGCGTGTTGGGTTATCGCCTGGCAATGTTGGTATCCGGCGGACTGGCGCTTTGGCTTGCGGATAAATACCTCGGCTGGCAAGGGATGTACTGGCTGATGGCCGCCCTCATGTTGCCTTGCATCATCGCCACATTGTTTGCCCCAGAACCTACCGATGCGATACCGGTTCCAAAAAGCCTCGAGCAAGCGGTGGTCGCCCCGCTGCGTGATTTCTTTGGTCGCAATAATGCCTGGCTTATCCTGCTGCTGATTGTGCTGTACAAACTTGGCGATGCATTCGCTATGAGTTTAACGACCACATTTTTGATCCGCGGCGTTGGTTTTGATGCCGGTGAAGTGGGTATGGTCAATAAAACGCTGGGGCTGATTGCCACCATTATCGGCGCACTCTACGGCGGTATTTTAATGCAGCGCCTGTCGCTGTTCCGCGCGCTGCTGATTTTCGGGATTTTGCAGGGCGTATCGAATGCGGGTTACTGGATTCTGTCCATAACCGATAAGAATATAATCAGCATGGCCTCAGCAGTTTTCTTTGAAAACTTGTGCGGGGGTATGGGCACTGCAGCATTTGTCGCCCTGCTGATGACGCTGTGCAATAAATCGTTTTCCGCTACTCAGTTTGCTCTGCTTTCGGCACTTTCAGCCGTTGGCCGCGTTTACGTGGGGCCGATTGCCGGTTGGTTTGTTGAAGCGCAAGGCTGGCCGACGTTTTACCTGTTTTCAGTGGTTGCCGCCGTGCCCGGTATTTTACTTTTACTGGTGTGTAAGAGCACGCTTGAGTACACGCAAAATAACGACAGCTTCATTCCACGCAGTGAATTTTCATCAGCCTACCGTCTTGCACTTCGGGCATTAATGGTGGGTTGCACCCTTCTGGCTGTGTGGCTAATCATACTAATTACTAATGCAATCGGTCTGACAAACTGGGCGTTTAACATTCAGTTACTGGAATGGGGAGCGCTATTTGCTATCGGTGGAATTTTGTTTGGCGGGCTGCTTGATTATCTGGCGTTGAGAAAAAACAGCGTTGGTTTAACTATCCCTGTTAAATAAAAATAATATGTTTCGCTGCGTGATTATATTGCTCACTTAACACGCATTCATTGTTTGAGTGAATTATTCTCCGAAAGCAAGGATCTTTTTTTACATAGTTAGCAATAAAATTATTTTCACCCTTTCCTTAACCGATTCAGCTTTTCCCTAAATTATTTTGTTGATCACTTCGTTTATCAATTGATGCTAATTTGTTAAATTTATGTTTAGCAAAATGATTGGTTATACCAATTACCCTACACTATTTATAGCTACATAGGTTTTCGTTATAACCCAGCACGCCTGCGGCCTATCTCGATATTTTACAGTTTGTTGCATTCTATGTGACATTGGCGGCAGAACCCAGTAACACCACACTGACACTATGCCATTCGTGTTTACAGTAATGTAACCTTCCCGTAAAATGCCTTCACACTTTAAACGACAATAGAGCTCCCTGGAATTGAGGTCGTTAAATGAGACTCAGGAAATACAATAAAAGTTTGGGATGGTTGTCATTATTTGCAGGCACACTTTTACTCAGTGGCTGTGATTCTGCGCTGCTAGATCCCAAAGGACAAATTGGACTGGAACAACGTTCATTGATACTGACTGCTCTCGGGCTGATGTTGATTGTCGTTATCCCAGCTATCGCAATGGCTATCGGTTTTGCCTGGAAATATCGGGCTTCAAACAAAGACGCCAAATACAGCCCCAACTGGTCCCACTCTAACAAAGTTGAAGCTGTAGTCTGGACGATTCCCATCCTTATCATCATTTTCCTCGCGGTACTGACCTGGAAAACCACGCACGCCCTTGAGCCTAGCAAACCGCTGGTTCACGACGCGAAGCCGGTGACCATTGAAGTTATCGCCATGGACTGGAAATGGTTCTTTATTTATCCAGAGCAAGGTATTGCTACGGTGAATGAAATTGCCTTCCCAGCCAACACCCCGGTGGAATTCAAAATCACCTCTAACTCGGTGATGAACTCCTTCTTTATTCCGCGCCTGGGTAGCCAAATCTACGCAATGGCAGGTATGCAAACTAAGTTGCACCTGATTGCTGACGAAGCGGGCACCTACGACGGTATTTCGTCTAACTACAGCGGTAAAGGTTTCTCTGGGATGAAGTTCAAGGCTATCGCCACCCCGGATATGGACACCTTTAACCAATGGGTTGCTAAAGCGAAACAATCTCCGGAAGTCATGAACGATATGGCAACTTACGAGAAGCTTGCAGCACCTAGCGAATACAACAAAGTCGAATACTTCTCCGCTGTTAAACCTGATTTGTTTAAAGACGTTATTAACAAATTCATGGGGCACGGAAAGAGCATGGACATGACCCAACCTGAAGGCGAGCACGCAGCGCATGAAGGTATGGAAGGCATGGACATGAGTCACGCGGAAACCTCTCACTAAGGGGCCGAGGAATAATACGATGTTCGGAAAACTTACACTGGATGCAGTCCCATACCATGAACCCATTATCATGGTTACGGTGGCAGCAATTATCGTCGGGGGACTGGCGCTAGTTGCAGCTATCACTTACTTCGGTAAGTGGGAATATTTATGGAAAGAGTGGTTCACCTCGGTTGACCACAAGCGCCTCGGCATAATGTACGTGATTGTCGCTATCGTCATGCTTTTGCGTGGCTTTGCCGACGCCATCATGATGCGTAGCCAGCAAGTGCTGGCCTCTGCTGGAGAAGCTGGCTTCTTGCCACCTCATCACTACGACCAGATCTTTACCGCCCACGGCGTAATCATGATCTTCTTCGTAGCGATGCCATTTGTTATCGGCCTGATGAACATCGTCGTGCCGTTGCAGATTGGTGCGCGTGACGTTGCCTTCCCGTTCCTGAACAACCTGAGCTTCTGGTTCACGGTTGTCGGCGTGGTGCTGGTTAACTTGTCTCTTGGGGTGGGTGAATTCGCGCAGACCGGTTGGGTGGCCTATCCGCCGCTATCGGGCATAGAGTACAGTCCGGGGGTCGGCGTCGACTACTGGATATGGAGTCTACAGCTCTCGGGTATCGGTACAACATTAACGGGTATTAACTTCTTCGTTACTATCCTGAATATGCGTACCCCTGGCATGACAATGTTCAAAATGCCGGTGTTTACCTGGGCTTCGCTGTGTACCAACGTACTGATTATTGCGGCATTCCCAATCTTTACCGTGACCGTCGCACTGTTAACCCTTGACCGCTACCTTGGCACCCATTTCTTTACCAATGATATGGGTGGCAACATGATGATGTACATCAACCTCATCTGGGCATGGGGCCACCCGGAAGTTTATATTCTGGTGCTGCCGGTATTTGGTGTGTTCTCCGAAGTGGTTGCGACATTCTCGAAAAAACGCCTGTTCGGTTACACCTCTCTGGTGTGGGCGACCATCGCGATTACGGTACTGTCGTTCATCGTTTGGCTGCACCACTTCTTCACCATGGGCAGCGGCGCGAACGTAAACGCCTTCTTTGGTATTGCCACCATGATTATCGCCATCCCGACCGGGGTGAAGATCTTCAACTGGCTTTTCACCATGTATCAAGGCCGTATCGTGTTCAACTCCGCGATGCTGTGGACCATTGGCTTCGTTGTCACCTTCTCAATCGGTGGCATGACCGGTGTTCTGCTGGCGGTTCCGGGTGCGGACTTCGTACTGCACAACAGCCTGTTCCTGATTGCTCACTTCCATAACGTTATTATCGGTGGTGTGGTGTTCGGTTGCTTCGCAGGTCTGACTTACTGGTGGCCAAAAGCCTTCGGTTTCACCCTGAACGAAACTTGGGGCAAGCGCGCATTCTGGTTCTGGATCATCGGCTTCTTCGTGGCATTTATGCCGCTGTACGTGCTGGGCTTCATGGGTATGACCCGTCGTCTGAGCCAGGAGATCGATCCACAGTTCCACACTCTGCTGGTGATTGCAGCATGTGGCGCAGGTCTGATTGCTCTGGGCATCCTGAGCCAGCTGATTCAGTTCTATGTTTCTATTCGCGACCGCGAGCAGAACCGCGATCTGACCGGTGACCCATGGGGTGGCCGTACGCTGGAGTGGGCAACATCTTCCCCTCCTCCTTTCTACAACTTTGCCCATCTGCCACACGTTCACGAACGTGATGCATTCTGGGAAATGAAAGAGAAAGGTGAAGCGTACAAACAACCTACGCATTATGAAGAGATTCATATGCCACGTAACAGCGCAGCGGGCATCGTCATTGCCGCATTCGCTACCGTGTTTGGTTTCGCGATGATCTGGCACATCTGGTGGCTGGCGATTGTTGGCTTTGCAGGCATCATCATCACCTGGATTGCGAAAAGCTTCGACGAAGATGTGGATTACTACGTTCCGGTTGCGGAAGTCGAAAAACTGGAAAACCAGCACTTCGATGAAATTACCAAAGCAGGGCTGAAAAATGTCAACTGAAACTCTCACTCACGCTAACGCCCACGCCGCTGAGCATGGGCACCACGATGCAGGAACCAATAAGGTCTTTGGTTTCTGGATCTACCTGATGAGCGACTGCATTCTGTTCTGTTGCTTGTTTGCTACCTATGCCGTTCTGGTGAACGGCACTGCCGGCGGCCCGGCAGGGAAAGACATTTTCGAACTGCCATTTGTGCTGGTTGAAACTGCCCTGCTGTTATTCAGCTCCATCACCTACGGCATGGCGATCATCGCCATGAACAAAGGCAACAAGAGTCAGGTTCTCTCCTGGCTTGCGCTGACCTTCCTGTTTGGTGCGGGCTTCGTCGGGATGGAAATCTATGAATTCCATCATCTGATTAAAGAAGGTTTCGGCCCGGATCGCAGCGGCTTCCTGTCAGGCTTCTTTGCCCTGGTCGGTACGCACGGTCTGCACGTAACCTCTGGTCTGGTCTGGATGGCGCTGATGATGATTCACGTCTCCCGCCGCGGTTTGACCAGCGCTAACCGTACTCGTCTGATGTGCCTGAGCCTGTTCTGGCACTTCCTGGACGTCGTGTGGATCTGCGTATTCTCTGTTGTCTATCTGATGGGGGCGATGTAATGAGTCATTCAACTGAACACCACGGAGCCCACCACGGTAGCGTTAAAACGTATCTGACCGGCTTTATCCTGTCGATCATCCTGACGGCAATCCCGTTCTGGATGGTCATGTCAGGTACAGCCTCCCACGCCGTTATTCTCGGGGTGGTAGTGGTTACCGCAGTGGTACAGATTCTGGTTCACCTGGTGTGCTTCCTGCACATGAACACCTCTTCTGAGGAGCGTTGGAACCTGGTGGCCTTTGCCTTTACCGCGCTGATTATTGCCATTCTGGTGGTCGGCTCTATCTGGATTATGTGGAACCTCAACCAGAACATGATGGTTCACTAAGAACGGCCTATACCCAAATCATTCGGGTTGCAGGAAGGCGGCAACCGAGTGAATCCCCGGAAACTTAGATGACTAAGTGACCGGGGTGAAAGAGGGCAGCCAACACACCTGCAATCTGAAGGATGACGGGTATATATGATTAAGAAATACCTACAAGTTACAAAACCAGGAATTATTTTCGGCAATTTAATTTCTGTCATTGGGGGATTTTTACTGGCCTCAAAGGGCAGTATTGATTATTCCCTGTTTGTCTCCACGCTCGTGGGCGTGTCGCTGGTCGTGGCGTCGGGTTGTGTTTACAACAACTTCATTGACCGTGATATTGACCGCAAGATGGAACGAACCAAGAACAGGGTTCTGGTCAAAGGCCTGATTGCGCCGAAAACCTCGCTGGTATACGCCACCTTGTTGGGTATTGCTGGCTTCATGCTGCTTTGGTTCGGAGCCAATCCGCTGGCTATGTGGTTGGGCGTGATGGGCTTTGTGGTTTATGTCGGCGTTTATAGCCTGTACATGAAGCGTAAATCCGTTTATGGCACGCTGATTGGCAGCCTTTCCGGCGCTGCACCGCCGGTGATTGGTTACTGCGCGGTGACCGGTGAATTTGATACCGGAGCCCTGATCCTGCTGGCTATCTTTAGCCTGTGGCAGATGCCGCATTCCTATGCGATTGCCATCTTCCGCTTTAAAGATTACCAGGCAGCTAACATTCCTGTGTTGCCGGTAGTTAAAGGGATTTCGGTCGCCAAGAACCATATCACGCTTTATATCATCGCTTTTGCTGTGGCAACGCTGATGCTGTCTTTAGGCGGTTACGCTGGGTATAAATATCTGGTTGTCGCCGCCGCGGTCAGCGTCTGGTGGTTGGGAATGGCACTGCGCGGTTATAAAGTGGAAGACGATAAAGTCTGGGCGCGCAAATTGTTCGTCTTTTCTATCGTCGCCATCACTTCATTAAGCGTGATGATGTCAGTCGATTTCATGGTGCCAGATTCACATAATCTACTGACTTACGTCTGGTAAGTTACGAACCTTCCTAAAGGGCACTTCGGTGCCCTTTTTTATTAGCGCCATCAATCATTCACCCTTGTAATATTTATTAAACAACCAGCCATTTACCCTCTTCTTTCCACGCACTACACTAAGGCCTGCTTTTTATCTGAGGTGGTAATGAACGATTACAAAATGACGCCCGTCGAATTACGTGCGACGTGGGGTTTAGGCACGGTATTTTCACTGCGCATGCTTGGCATGTTTATGGTGCTGCCGGTTCTTACTACCTATGGAATGGCGTTACAGGGCGCAAGTGAAGCGTTGATTGGTATCGCCATCGGTATTTATGGCCTGGCGCAGGCGCTCTTTCAAATTCCTTTTGGCCTGCTTTCAGACAGAATTGGCCGCAAACCCCTTATTATTGGCGGTTTACTGATTTTCGTTCTCGGGAGCGTTATCGCGGCACTTTCGGAATCTATCTGGGGCGTGATCCTCGGGCGAGCCATGCAAGGCTCCGGTGCGATTGCCGCAGCCGTAATGGCACTCCTTTCTGATTTAACGCGTGAACAGAATCGCACTAAAGCCATGGCGTTTATCGGCGTGAGTTTCGGTGTAACATTTGCTATCGCCATGGTGCTCGGCCCGATTATCACCCACAGCCTTGGTTTAAACGCGCTGTTCTGGATGATTGCGATTCTTGCGGGCTGCGGCATTTTAATCACCCTGTGGGTGGTGCCAAACACCAAAACTCATGTGCTAAACCGCGAGTCCGGAATGGTGAAAGGCTGCTTTAGCAAAGTGCTGGCGGAGCCGAAATTGCTGAAGCTGAACTTCGGCATCATGTGTTTGCACATCATGTTGATGTCGACGTTTGTCGCCCTCCCCGGCCAGCTTGAGCAGGCGGGTTTCCCGGCATCAGAACACTGGAAAATTTACCTCTGTACCATGCTGATTGCTTTTGCCTCGGTGGTGCCATTTATTATTTATGCCGAAGTTAAACGCCGCATGAAGCGCGTGTTCGTTGGCTGCGTGGCGCTGTTGCTGATTGCTGAAATCGTGCTGTGGGGTTCCGGCCCGCACTTCTGGGAATTAGTCCTGGGCGTTCAGCTCTTCTTCCTCGCCTTTAACCTGATGGAAGCCATTTTACCGTCGCTTATCAGTAAAGAGTCGCCAGCCGGTTACAAGGGTACAGCGATGGGCATTTACTCCACCAGCCAGTTTTTGGGTGTAGCAATTGGCGGCTCACTGGGGGGCTGGATTGACGGCTTATTTGATTCGCAAACGGTGTTTTTGGCGGGTGCATTACTGGCAATGGTGTGGCTTTTGGTCAGTAGCACCATGACGGAGCCACCTTATGTAGCAAGCCTGCGAATTGAGCTACCGGATAATGTGGCCGACGACGAAACGCTGAAGCAGCGTTTGCTGGCTCAGTCTGGCGTGAGTGACGTTAATATTATTACCCAGGAACGTAGTGCTTACGTGAAGATAGACAGCAAGCTGACCAATCGCTTTGAGATTGAGCAGTTGGTGAAAGGAACGCTGTAACGGCGGGTGGCGCTGCGCTTATCTGCCCTACATTTAACACGTAGGGTGGATAAGCGTTGAGCGCCATCCACCAGCAGGATCAGTCGCGGAAGTTCTTAAACTGGAACGGTTGTCCCAAATCCCCGCCACGAACCAGCGCCATTGCGGCCTGTAAATCGTCACGAGATTTGCCCGTCACACGCAGTTCTTCGCCCTGAATCTGCACCTGAACCTTGGTCTTGCTGTCTTTAATCAGCTTCACAATTTTCTTGGCAATAGCAGCTTCAATACCCTGCTTGAGTTTCGCTTCCACGCTCCAGGTTTTACCGCTGTGCACAAATTCCTCCGGCACATCAATTGAAGCTCCTTCGATACCACGCTTGAGCAGCTTGGCGCGAAGGATATCCAACAGTTGGTTAACCTGGAAATCAGACTCACTGGCAACTTTAATGGACTGATTTTTCTCATTCAGTTCAAATGTTGCCGGTACATTACGGAAGTCAAAACGAGTAGCAACCTCACGCTCCGCGTTTTCAATCGCGTTACGCACTTCCTGGATATCAATTTCAGACACAATGTCAAAAGATGGCATGCTTTCTTCTCCCTCTCTTTTTGTTGCGTTGCATAATACCTGCTGGGCCGCGCAAAACAACCCGTTAAAGCAGTAGAGAGCCCTGTATAATATAGATTAAGCAAAACATCTGCGTTGTACGTAGATGGGGAGGCAAAATGAAAATCACCGTGCTGGGTTGCGGTGCACTCGGCCAACTCTGGCTGGCATCACTGTATAAGCAAGGACATGAGGTCCAGGGATGGTTGCGCGTGCCACAGCCATTTTGCCATGTCAACGTGGTGGAAACCGATGGCAGCGTGTTCAATCAAACGCTGACGGCTAACGATCCCGATTTTCTCGCCAGCAGTAAATTATTACTGGTGACACTAAAAGCCTGGCAGGTTTCCGGTTCCGTGAAAGCACTGGCGGAAAAGTTGCCAGATAACTGCCCTATCCTGCTGCTGCATAACGGCATGGGCACGCTGGAAGAACTACGTACATTACGCCAACCGCTGTTATCAGGCGTTACCACACATGCAGCACGACGCGACGGCACGATTATTATTCACGTTGCAAATGGCACAACGCATATTGGCCCAGGCAATGCGGCGGGAAACGATTTTAGTTTTCTCGCAGATGAATTACACCACGCGCTACCGGAGATGGCCTGGCACAATAATATTATGGCTGCGAGCTGGAAAAAGCTGGCGGTAAACTGTGTGATAAACCCGTTAACGGCACTCTACAATTGCCCGAACGGTGAGTTAATTCATCATCAGGACAAAATAAGTGATATTTGCCAAGAAGTTGCGCAGGTGATGGAGCGCGAAGGGCATCATACCTCAGCCGAAGCACTGCTTTATTACGTCGGTGAGGTTATCGAAAGTACAGGGGCAAATATTTCGTCGATGCTGCAAGACGTGCGGGTGCAACGTCACACAGAGATTGATTACATTACTGGTTATTTACTGCAACGCGCGCGCGCCCATGGCCTTTCTGTGCCGGTGAACAGCCGCTTGTATGAGCTGATAAAGCGTAAGGAGAATGAATATGAGCGCTCAAGCACTGGTTTGCCTGGCTCCTGGAACTGAAGAAACCGAAGCCGTTACCACTATCGATCTTCTGGTTCGCGGCGGAATTAGCGTCACCACAGCGAGCGTTGCGAGTGACGGAAACCTGACGATTACCTGCTCGCGTGGCGTAAAACTGCTGGCCGATGCACCGCTGGTTGAAGTCGCAGACGGCGAGTTCGATATCATCGTTCTGCCTGGCGGCTTAAAAGGCGCGGAGTGTTTCCGCGATAGCCCATTATTGGTTGAAACTGTTCGTCAGTTCCATTTATCAGGGCGAATTGTTGCCGCTATTTGTGCCGCAGCGGGTACGGTTCTGGTTCCGCACGACCTGTTCCCCGGCGCGAATATGACCGGTTTTCCGGGTTTGAAAGAAACCATTCCCGAAGCCCAGTGGCAGGATAAGCGTATTGTCTGGGATCCGCGTTTTAATCTGCTAACCAGCCAGGGGCCAGGTACGGCGATTGATTTTGCACTGAAGATGATCGATTTGTTGGTGAGCCGCGAAAAGGCCCATGAAGTGTCACAGCAGTTGGTGATGGCGGCGGGAATTTATAGTTACAGGGATTACTGACCCCCACCCAGCCTCCCCCTTGCCAGGTGGAGGAGTTAACTGCTACCTCCCCTGGAAAGGGGAGGGCTGGGGTGGGGTCCGAGCCAGAGCGAAAGTGTACTAATTAAGCCCGGTAAACCTTCACGTTATTAAACCCTTGCTCACGCAAATACAGCGCCTGCAAACGGCTCATAACGCCACGTTCGCACCACAGCAAATAGTTTTTACTCTGGTCCAAATCGCCAAATTTGGTGCTCAGTTTGTAGAACGGCAGTGATGCGACCTCTACACCTTCTGGCTTAAATGGCTTCTCGTCTTGCTCGTCGATAGAACGAATATCCAACAGCACATCATTCGGGCCAAATTCGCCAACGGTTTCTACTTCCGTCACGACTTCTTTGGTCTGATTGGCGATTTCGCGAATATCGATATTCGTCGCTTCTTCAACAACGCGATCGAGTATCGAGAAATCAAAGTTAGCTTCTTCGGCTTCAATCTTCGCTTTTACCGCTTTTACGGTTGGGCTTTTCGAAATAACGCCGCAGTATTCCGGCATGGTACGCGCGAAATCAGCGGTACCGATTTCACGTGCCAAATCGATGATGTGCTCTTTATCGTGAGAGATAAGCGGGCGCAGAATCAGCGTATCGGAAACGTTGTCGATTAAACGCAAGTTCGTCAGCGTCTGGCTGGAAACCTGGCCCAGTGCTTCACCGGTCACTAAGGCCTGCACGCCATAACGCTCTGCCACTTTAGAAGCCGCACGCACAAACATACGCTTGAGCACCACGCCCATTTGGCCATCTTCGACTTTCTCGAGGATTTCACCCACAACCGGTTCGAAGTTAATTGCCACGAAACGCACGCGGTGGGAGCTACCAAAGCGGTTCCACAAATAGTGCGCCACTTGTTTAACGCCGATTTCGTGCGCAGCACCGCCGAGGTTAAAGAAGCAGTAATGCACGCGGCAACCGCGACGCATCAGCATGTAGCTGGAAACGCCGGAGTCGAAACCACCGGAAATCAGCGACAGCACATCTTCTTGCGTACCAATCGGGAAGCCGCCGATACCTTCGTAACGCCCTTTAACCAACAGCAGGCGATCGTTTTCAATTTCCAGGTTAACCGTTACATCCGGTTTGGTCAGTTTTACGCGCGCCGATTCAATGTGCTGATTCAGGCCGCCACCAACATAACGCTCAACTTCAATCGAGCTAAACTCATGCTTACCACGACGTTTCACACGCACACAGAAGGTTTTGCCTTCCAGTTGTTCGCGATAAAGTTCCAGCGCCTGCTCGAAGATATTGTGTAAATCGGTAAACGGCACATCTTCAACTTCCAGAATATGGTGAATACCTGGAATACGGGTCAGCGCTTCGCGAATGGCGATACGCTGATTTTCATCTTTAGCGCGAACTTCAATGTTGTCCCAGTGGCGAACAACCGCCAGATCTTCATCGTAGTGTTTTAAAACGTTGCGAATGTTCCCGGTGAGCATCTTAATAAAGCGTATGCGCACAGATTGACTCTTGATTGTGATTTCCGGGAACAATTTAATGATAAACTTCATGGCGCTCATGATTCGTTGGTGAGCCAGGCATGACATGATGATCCATGCGGGCTGAAAGACTTAAAGAATTGCAGCGGCAGTAGCGCCGTTACATCCGAGGCGCAAAAGTATATCACTAACAGCTTGCCATAGCGTTAGACAAATGACTCCGCTACCATTGCAGGGTCGAAAAAACAGTAGAGTCAGACATTCACTATGCCGAAAAAAACCGAAGTCCCGGCCAGTTTTGAAACTGCGCTTGTGGAGCTTGAGCAGATTGTTACTCGTCTCGAGAGCGGAGATTTAGCGCTCGATGAAGCGTTAAATGAATTTGAACGTGGCGTACAGCTTGCGCGCCAGGGTCAGGTGAAACTGCAGCAGGCAGAGCAACGCGTGCAAATCCTGCTAAATGATAGCGAAGACGCCCCACTCAAGCCTTTTACCCCGGATAACGAGTAAATGGATTTTAACCATCAGTTGCAGGCCCACGCCGAGCGGGCCAACGATGCGCTGCTGCGTTTTCTGGCACCGCTACCGTTTCAGAACACTCCTCTGGTTGAGGCAATGCACTATGGCGCACTATTGGGCGGTAAGAGACTCCGCCCGTTTCTGGTCTATGCGACCGGGGAAATGTTTGGCGTAACGCAAGAAGCGCTGGATGCACCCGCAGCGGCGGTGGAATGCATTCATGCTTACTCATTGATTCATGACGATTTACCCGCCATGGACGACGACGATTTACGTCGTGGGCAGCCAACCTGCCATATAAAATTCGGTGAAGCGAGCGCCATTTTAGCCGGAGATGCCCTACAAACGTTGGCGTTTTCTATACTTAGTGATGCACCAATGCCTGGCGTCGCTATTGCAGACCGACTCTTGATGGTTAAAGAACTGGCGAGCGCCAGCGGCGTTGCCGGAATGTGTGGCGGCCAGGCGTTAGATCTGGAAGCAGAAGGCAAGCATGTGGATCTGCAAAGCCTTGAGCGTATTCATCGCCATAAGACCGGGGCATTAATTCGTGCGGCGGTGCGCATGGGCGCATTGAGCGCCGGTGAAGCGGGCCGTAACGCCCTGCCCTTGCTTGACCATTATGCGGAAAGTATCGGGCTGGCATTCCAGGTTCAGGACGATATTCTCGACGTTATCGGCGATACCGCTACACTGGGTAAACGTCAGGGTGCCGATCAACAACTCGGCAAAAGCACCTACCCGGCGCTGCTTGGGCTAGAAAATGCCAAAACCAAAGCATGGGATCTCTACCAGGAATCTCTCCGGGCGCTGGAAGGCTTGGCTCACCAGTCGTTAGACACTACCGCACTGGAAGCGTTAGCAAGCTATATAATCCAACGTGATAAATAATTATTAACTTACCCTTTGGCATTCAGGCGCAGCCTTGAAGGATGATGGGTAAACACCACGATGAGTTTCTAATGAGTTTTGATATTGCCAAATACCCGACCCTCGCACTGGTGGAATCAGCCCCCGAGCTACGCCTGTTGCCAAAAGAGAGCTTACCGAAACTTTGCGACGAACTGCGTCGCTATTTGCTCGATAGCGTAAGCCGCTCCAGCGGGCACTTTGCCTCTGGCCTTGGCACAGTAGAACTGACTGTGGCGCTTCACTATGTGTATAACACGCCATTCGACCAGTTAATCTGGGATGTCGGTCATCAGGCTTATCCGCATAAAATCATTACTGGCCGTCGTGACAAAATTGGCACCATCCGGCAGAAAGGTGGCTTGCACCCCTTCCCGTGGCGTGCCGAAAGTGAATATGACGTGTTGAGCGTCGGCCACTCGTCTACTTCAATTAGCGCGGGAATTGGCATTGCCGTAGCCGCCGAAAAAGAAGGCAAAAACCGTCGCACAGTCTGTGTGATTGGCGATGGGGCCATTACCGCAGGTATGGCATTTGAAGCGATGAACCATGCGGGTGATATTCGCCCAAATATGCTCGTGATTCTCAACGACAACGAAATGTCGATTTCCGAGAACGTTGGCGCATTGAACAATCACCTCGCGCAGTTGCTTTCCGGCAAACTCTACTCTTCACTACGTGAAGGGGGGAAGAAAGTGTTCTCTGGCGTGCCGCCAATTAAAGAATTGCTCAAGCGTACCGAAGAGCACCTGAAAGGCATGGTAGTTCCGGGTACCTTATTTGAAGAGCTGGGCTTTAACTATATTGGCCCTGTCGATGGGCATGATGTTCTCGGGCTGGTGAATACGCTTAAAAACATGCGTGACCTGACTGGCCCGCAGTTCCTGCACATCATGACCAAAAAAGGCCGTGGTTACGCGCCTGCCGAAAAAGACCCGATAAGTTTCCACGCGGTGCCTAAGTTTGACCCGCAAAGCGGAACGCTGCCGAAAGCGTCCGGCGGTCTACCAAGCTATTCAAAAATCTTCGGCAACTGGCTATGCGAAACGGCGGCCAGAGACGACAAGCTAATGGCAATTACGCCAGCCATGCGCGAAGGTTCAGGCATGGTTGAGTTTTCGCGCCAGTACCCGTCGCAATATTTTGATGTCGCTATCGCTGAACAGCACGCCGTGACTTTTGCCGCAGGCCTTGCCATTGGCGGGTATAAACCGGTCGTCGCGATTTATTCGACCTTCCTGCAACGCGCCTACGATCAGGTGATTCACGACGTTGCTATCCAGAAACTGCCTGTCTTATTTGCAATAGATCGCGCAGGTATCGTGGGTGCAGACGGGCAAACCCACCAGGGCGCGTTCGACATCTCCTTCCTACGCTGCATTCCTGAAATGGTCATCATGACGCCAAGCGATGAGAACGAATGCCGCCAGATGCTGCATACCGGTTATCACTATAATGAAGGCCCATCCGCCGTGCGTTACCCTCGTGGCAACGGTACGGGTACTGAGTTGCAACCACTGGAATCACTACCCATCGGTAAAGGCGTGAAGAAACGTGAAGGTGAGAAAATCGCCCTGCTGAACTTCGGGACTTTACTTCCTGAAGCCGAAGCGGTAGCGCAATCCCTTAATGCCACGCTGGTCGATATGCGTTTTGTGAAGCCGCTTGATGAGGCTCTGATTCTTGAGCTGGCTGCCAGCCACGAATCGCTTGTGACCATTGAAGAAAATGCGGTTATCGGCGGTGCGGGTAGCGGCGTAAACGAAGTGCTAATGGCAAACCGTAAAGTCGTTCCCGTGCTGAATATCGGTTTACCAGATTACTTCATTCCGCAAGGCTCACAGGAAGAAGCGCGCACCGCTATCGGCCTTGATGCAAACGGTATGGAAACGAAAATCCGCGACTGGCTTAAATAATCCCCTCCTCCACTCCTGCTATGCTTAAAGTATTCTGCATAACTGGAGTGGAACCATGCAATACAACACGTTAGGAAAAACAGATCTCAAGGTTTCCCGTCTTTGCCTGGGTTGTATGACCTTTGGTGAGCCAGACCGTGGCAATCACGCCTGGACCCTTCCCGAAGAGAGCAGCCGCCTCATCATCAAACACGCCATTGATAACGGCATTAATTTCTTTGATACCGCCAACAGCTATTCCGACGGTAGCAGCGAAGAGATTGTCGGGCGTGCGCTGAAAGATTTTATGCGACGTGAAGATGCCGTTCTCGCCACCAAAGTTTATTTTCAGGTCGGTGATTTACCCGAGGGCCTTTCGCGGGCGCAGATACTGCGTTCAATCGATGACAGCCTGCGTCGCCTGGGAACCGATTATGTCGATCTGCTGCAAATCCACCGCTGGGACTACAACACACCGATTGAAGAGACGCTTGAGGCGCTTAATGACGTGGTGAAAGCGGGTAAAGCGCGCTATATCGGCGCATCATCCATGCACAGCGCACAGTTCGCTCAGGCGCTGGCATTGCAGGATCAGCACGGTTGGGCGCGTTTCGTCACCATGCAGGATCACTACAACTTACTTTACCGCGAAGAAGAGCTCGACATGCTGCCGCTATGCTACGAGCAAGGGGTTGCGGTGATCCCATGGAGCCCGTTGGCGCGAGGCAAACTGACCCGTCCGTGGGGCGATACTACCGCGCGCTCAGTATCCGATGAGGTCGGTAAAAATCTCTATGACGCAAGCGCAGATAACGATGCCCTGATTGCCGAGCGTCTGGCGAATGTAGCGGCAGATAGAGGTGTGTCGCGTGCACAGGTCGCGCTGGCCTGGCTGTTAAGCAAACCAGGCGTGGCCGCGCCGATTATTGGCGTGTCTCGTGAACATCAGTTGGATGACTTGCTGGGTGCGGTAGATTTAACGCTGAAACCGGAAGAGATTGCGGAGCTGGAGACAGTTTACCAGCCGCATGAAAAAGTAGGATTTAAGTAGCCGACTAAAACGCTCCCTGAGGCAGGGAGCGTTTTTAAATCAAAATAGCCCGATGGGCCAGTGGTGCCCAATGACATAGATTATCCCCGCAGAGATAACGCCTGCGATGATGTCATCTACCATAATGCCCATCCCGCCATGCACATTGCGGTCAAACCAGCGAATCGGCCACGGCTTCCAGATATCAAGAATACGGAAGACAACAAAACCGGCCGCAACCCAACGCCAGTCATTCGTTGGCAGCGCCATCAGGGTAATCCACATGCCGATGAACTCATCCCACACGATACTGCCGTGGTCATGAACGCCCATGTCGCGTGCGGTCTGGTGGCAAAGATAAACCCCGATACAAATACCGACCATTATCACCAGCGAATAAAGCTGCAATGGCAAAAATGTCATGCCATACCAGAATGGGATTGCCGCAAGCGACCCCACCGTTCCCGGCATAATCGGGCTTAGCCCGCTACCGAAACCCGTAGCGAGTAAATGCCAGGGATTGCTGAGCTTGAGACGGCTTTTAGCCACATCTTTAGAGCGGAGCAAAGTGGTCGTATCCTTTTAAATTCAGCTTTACCGGTTTACCATCCTGGAAAAATTGTAGCCCTTCTGACTCCGGCCCAACCTGGCCGATGCAGGTAAAGGGAATCCCAAGATTGCCAATAGCCACGTCCAGCGCACCACGGTTTAGCTCGGGCACGGTAAAGCACAATTCGTAATCTTCTCCACCAGAAAGCGCCCATTGCATCGCCTGCTCGGGATTCACGTTAGCTTTCATGGCTTCAGAATATGGCAGGGAATCGAGATCGATTCGCGCCCCGCACTCACTGGCTTTGAGGATATGACCTAAATCGGAAATCAAACCGTCAGAAAGATCAATCGCGCTGCTCGCCAAATCACGCAGCGCCTGGCCATGCAGAATTCGCGGCGTTGGTCGCAAATGGCGTTTTTTCAGCCATGCAGCTTGCTGCGGATCTTCAACGGTTAAACGTTCCTGCAAAATCGCCAGGCCAGCAGCGCTATCACCCGGTGTACCGGTGACATAAATCCAGTCGCCCGGACGCGCACCGCTTCGTTTAAGGGCACGGCCAACCGGCACCAGACCATGAATGCCGAGCGTCATGGAGAGCGGGCCACGCGTGGTATCGCCGCCAATCAGCTGCATATCGTAATAGTCGAGTTGTTCAAACAGACTGTCGCTGAAGGCTGCAAGCCAGCTTTCATCAACTTCAGGAAGAGTAATAGCGAGCGTCAACCAGCTCGGATCGGCACCCATGGCAGCCAAATCACTTAAATTCACCGCCAGCGCTTTGTAGCCCAAATCGCGCGGGTCAATATCCGGCAGGAAATGAATGCCCGAGACAAGCGTATCGGTACTTATCGCTAATAGCTGCTTCTCGGCGACCGTCAGCAATGCACAATCATCGCCAATTCCGGTTTCCACATCGCGGCGAGAACTTCTTACGCGATCAAAATAACGGGCAATTAAGGAAAACTCACCGCATGCCATGCGTTATGCCTCTGAATATACCCGTCATCCTTCAAGTTGAAGGGTGTTGGCTGCAACTTGAAGGATGACGGGTATAGAATAAAGAAAAAGGCCGGATTAACCGGCCAGAAGATTACTTTTTGCGGGGACGAATTTGCGGAGCAGCTTTATCAAGAACACCATTCACAAACTTGTGGCTGTCTTCGGCACCGAAGGTTTTCGCCAGATCGATGGCTTCGTTAATCGCCACTTTGTATGGCACGTCATCACGTTTAGACAGTTCGAACAGTGCGATACGCAGAACCGCTTTTTCTACCTGGCCCAACTCTTCGAGTTGACGGGACAGATAAGGCTTCATCAGCCCATCCAGATACGCGCTGTTAGTAGCCACCCCGACCAACAGTTCGCGGAAGTAGTTAACGTCAACGTCTTTGACGTCCTGTTCCGCCAGGAACTGGTATTCGACATCAGCGATGTCATTTCGAGATAACTGCCAGGAGTAAAGCGCCTGAACGGCACACTCACGGGCACGGCGACGAGCAGCAGGTTTCACAGATTTCCCCTTACAAAAAATCAGGCCTTGATGGCTTTCAATACATTAATCATTTCAAGCGCGGTCAGTGCAGCTTCTGCACCTTTGTTACCGGCTTTTGTGCCAGCGCGTTCGATGGCTTGTTCAATACTTTCGGTGGTCAGCACGCCAAAGGCGACTGGAATACCTGTTTCCTGAGCAACATGTGCCAGGCCATTGCTGGCACCGCCAGCAACATATTCGAAGTGAGCTGTGCCGCCACGGATAACCGTACCCAGCGCAATCACCGCGTCATAACGCTTAGTTTTCGCCAGTGCGTCTGCCGCCAGTGGCAGCTCATAAGCACCCGGAACCCAGACCACGGTGATATTTTCATCTTTAACCTGGCCGATACGTTTCAGGGCGTCAATCGCACCGTCGAGCAGGCTGTCATTGATGAAGTTGTTAAAACGCGCGATGGTGATGGCGACGCGAGCGTCTGGAGTAGCAACGGCTGCTTCAATAATGTTCATAATCTTCCTTTACGGGTTCTGTTTAGCCCCGCAGGGGGGCGGATTTTATCATAATCTTTTCGTGGCTGCTTACGTTTTACGAGCCAGCGTATCGAGGCGTTAAATGAAGGCACAAATCAGGGCCAACTCTTCTCACTTCGCTAAAGCTAAATTCAGGCGCATCGGCAAGCTTTTCAAGGCCTGGCAGGTTACAAAGACCACGCGCGTCGTTACCTAATAATTTTGGCGCAACGTAAACAATTAATTCATCCACAAGCCCCGCTTGTAGAAGCGCACCGCCGAGTGTAGCCCCCGTCTCGACCCAGATGCTGTTGATCTGGCGCTTGCCCAGCAACATCATCATCACAACCAGATCGAGGTGGCCGTTATGTTCTGGCACGATAAATTGTTCAACGCCTTCAGGCCATGTTTGCTCATCCGCTTTGCAGCGTGCAAGCCATGTTTCTCCTGGCTGGGCGATGATTTTATGCCCCGGCGTGACGCGATTTTCGCGATCGAGAATAATACGCGTCGGCTGACGCAGATTTTCTTCGGTATAAACCGCCTGAGTCGCGCCGCCCAGCTCATTCCAACGGACAGTTAAAGAGGGATCGTCCGCCAACACTGTTGCGCTACTGCTAAGGATCGCCGCACTCTGCGCACGCAGGCGCTGTACGTCGCGACGTGATTCAGGCGAAGTAATCCACTGGCTTTCGCCATTTGCCATCGCTGTGCGCCCATCAAGAGACGCACCTAATTTCAGTTGAATAAACGGGAAGCCGGTACGCATACGCTTCAGGAAACCACGGTTAATCGCTTCGGCTTCATTCATCATCAAACCGTGGCTGACGTCGATGCCCGCCTGTTGCAGGCGGTACAAACCACGCCCTGCAACTTGCGGATTTGGGTCCTGCATTGCAGCAACCACGCGTGAAACACCGGCCGCAATTAATGCATCGCAACATGGCGGTGTGCGCCCGTGATGGCTGCAAGGTTCAAGCGTCACATACGCCGTAGCGCCCCGCGCTTTCTCGCCAGCCATACGCAACGCATGCACTTCCGCATGCGGTTCACCCGCTCGAAAGTGAAAACCTTCCCCAACGATTTCGCCATCTTTAGCAATCACGCAGCCTACATTTGGGTTGGGCATAGTAGTGAAACGTCCACGCTTAGCCAATTGCAGAGCGCGAGCCATAAATTTTTCATCAAGCGACATCAGCGTTAATCCTGTAAACGGGCAATTTCTTCGCCAAATTCGCGGATATCTTCAAAACTGCGATAAACCGAGGCAAAGCGGATATAGGCGACTTTATCGAGTTTTTTAAGCTGTTCCATGACCAGATTGCCGATCATTTTGCTCGGCACTTCACGCTCGCCGGTTCCGCGTAACTGAGATTTGATATGGTTTATCGCCATCTCAACGTCGTCTGAACTTACCGGGCGTTTTTCCAGCGCTTTTAAAAACCCGCTGCGCAGCTTGTCTTCATTAAACGGCTCACGAACATCATTACTTTTGACAACACGCGGCATCACAAGCTCTGCCACTTCAAAAGTCGTAAAACGTTCATGGCAAACCAGGCACTGACGGCGGCGACGCACGGATGATCCTTCGCCGACGAGTCGGGAATCAATCACTTTAGTGTCTACTGCGAAACAGAATGGGCAATGCATGGTGCGTCCTGAAGGATTATTCAAATGAACAATAGTTTACCGCGAAGTCGCGGGAGTACAAAGGCAACGCCACTTCATCCTGTTAAATATGACTTTTCACCGGTGACCAGCTACGCTTAAATCAGGACAAAACTTTAAGGAAAAATTAGCGATGACAAAGAGTTACCTAAGAATTTTCTTGGTTACCAGCCTGGTGAGCCTCAGTGCCTGCGCCCAGCAAAATAAAGTGCGTCAGATGAAGAGCGAAGTGGGTGCATTAAATCAGGACTTAACGCAACTCAGCAACCAAACCCTGAAGCTGACACAGCAAAATGCACTAAATGCCAAATCGACAACGGGCGTCTATTTGCTACCCGGCTCAAAAACGCCTGCTCGCCTAAATAGCCAGTTAGGCAATTTGCAGATGTCCCTGAGCGGAGTTACGGCTGAAACCAACGGCAGTCGTGGCATGCTGATTATTAAAGGTGAATCCAACGAGCCGCTGCCTGCTTTTACTGGCAAAGTGGAGTGGGGTCAGATTCAAGGCACCACCGATAACTATCAGGAAGTGAATGTCCAGTCCCAGCAATTCAATGCTCCAGCGAGCGTATTAGCGCCGAGCGACGTTAGCATTCCGTTGCAACTTTCAGCTCTTTCACCGGATCAGTTGGGTTTTGTACGCATTCATGACATCCAGCCTGTAGATCCTTCTCAGGCGTTGCCTCCCCAATAAAAATCACAACCCTCACCTTAGCGAGGGTAAGCCTCAGTAACATCTACGTTTTCTCTTATAACTCAGCGAATAAAACTCGAAGAATCCCCACGCTATCCAACAAATAATCTAGTGATCTAAATCACATATATTTGTAACTGAAAGCCATCTATTTGCTTAAATTCACGAAGTATGTAGAATCTCGCCCGTTTTTAATGTGCGCAAACGTGAACGCAATCGATTACGCATCTGTTGATAATGTGAAATGAAACATATTTTTGTGAGCAGGGATTTCTATAATAGGCGCGTCAATAAGAAACCAGCTGAATGGTTTAGTGACCAGGTGATTACTCACCTCCTGCCCTCACGGGAATCATGTAAAAACAGTGGCATAAAATATGAAAAAAATTATTTTGGCGGCTAGCACCGTCCTGGCGCTTTCAAGCTCTTTCACGGCACACGCCGAAGATACAAAAAATACCGAATACCTCTCTGACTGGTGGCACCAAAGCGTAAACGTTGTGGGCAGTTACCACACTCGCTTCGGACCACAGATCCGCAACGATACCTATCTGGAATATGAAGCTTTCGCGAAGAAAGACTGGTTTGATTTCTATGGTTACATGGATGCGCCAGTATTCTTCGGTGGTAACACTGATGCGAAAGGTATCTGGAACCACGGTTCTCCATTGTTTATGGAAATCGAACCACGCTTCTCTATCGACAAACTGACTGGCACTGACCTGAGCTTTGGTCCGTTCAAAGAGTGGTATGTTGCGAATAACTATATCTACGATATGGGTCGTAACAAAGATGGCCGCCAGAGCACCTGGTATATGGGTCTGGGTACTGACATCGACACCGGCCTGCCAATGAGCCTGTCTATGAACGTGTACGCCAAGTACCAGTGGCAGAACTATGGTGCGTCCAACGAAAACGAGTGGGATGGCTACCGCTTTAAAGTGAAATACTTTGTACCGATTACTTCTCTGTGGGGCGGTAACCTGAGCTACATCGGTTTCACCAACTTTGACTGGGGTTCAGATCTGGGCGATGACAATTTCCTCGATAACAACGGGAAACATGCTCGTACCAGCGACTCAATCGCATCCAGCCATATTCTGTCTCTGAACTACGATCACTTCCACTATGCAGTTGTTGCGCGTTACTGGCACAACGGTGGTCAGTGGAATGACGATGCAAGCCTGAACTTCGGTAACGGTGATTTCAGCGTTCGTTCTACCGGCTGGGGTGGTTATCTGGTCGTGGGTTATAACTTCTAATATTTATCAGTTATGTCGGGTGGTGCTAGCGCTTACCTGACCTACAAAATGCACCATCCACCGCTAAAGCCAGCTTAACCGCTGGCTTTTTTACATCCATCTCAGGCTACAGGCAAAAAAAACCGCAGCACCGAGGCCGCGGTTTTGTCTGACATCTTTACGATTAAGGCAGAATCGATGGCTGATCCGCGCCTTCTTTTTCTACTTTCTGCTGCAACATGTGCTCACGCTTCATGCCCAGCTTCAGCGCCAGTGCAGACGCAACGTAGATAGAAGAAGCTGTACCGATAGAAACACCGATAAGCATCGTCAACGAGAAGCCTTTCAGCATCGCGCCGCCAAACAGATACAGCATCAAAATCACAACCAAAGTGGTACCGGAAGTAATTAACGTACGATGCAGCGTCTGGGTCAATGACACGTTAAAGATCTCATAAGGCGTGCCGCGACGAATCTTACGGAAGTTCTCACGAATACGGTCAGATACCACGATACTGTCGTTAAGCGAGTAGCCGATAACCGACATCAGGGATGCGACGATAGTTAAGTCGATCTCGATGTGGAACAGCGACAAGACACCCATGGTAATAATAACGTCGTGCGCAAGTGCGATAACCACCCCTGCAGCCAGACGCCATTCAAAGCGGAACCCGACGTAAACCAGAATGGAAATCAGCGCAACCAGCAGCGCCATCGCACCATTCTGTGCCAAATCCGCACCCACACTTGGGCCAACGAACTCAATACGTTTAACTGCGGCATCTTGTTGGGTCGCTTCGTTAATCACATTAACGACTTTGCTACCCAACACCTGACCACCGGTTTCACCGGAAGCCGGTGGCATGCGCACCATAATGTCACGGCTGCTACCGAAGTTTTGCACCAGCGGATCAGCAAAGCCCGCTTTCTGCAATGCTTCACGCATCTGATCTAAATCGGCTGGTTTTTCCAGCGAGATTTCGATAACCGTACCACCGGTGAAATCCAGACCCCAGTTGAAACCTTTCACGCCAATGATAATGACGGAAAGGATCAAGAACAGGCCGGAGATGCCGAAAGCCCAGTAATCCCAGCGCATAAAGTCATAGACTCTACGGCCGTGGTTTAATTGTTCAACAGTATATTCCTGTGCCACAACGCACTCCTCAGATAGACAGCTTGTTGATGCGTTTGCCGCCGTACAACAGGTTTACGATGGCACGGGTACCGACGATGGCGGTAAACATTGACGTCGCCACACCAATACCGGTCGTGATCGCAAAGCCTTTAATTGCCCCGGTGCCTACGGCATACAGGATGATGACCTTGATAAGCGTCGTAATGTTAGCATCGAAAATTGAGCTGAACGCGCCCTGGTAGCCTTCGTGGATAGCCTGCTGAACTGAACGCCCGTTACTAAGTTCTTCCTTAATACGTTCGTTTATCAGCACGTTGGCATCGACGGCCACCGCAAGGGTTAGCACGATCCCCGCAATCCCTGGCATGGTCAGTGTCGCCCCTGGTAACAGAGACATAATCCCGACGATCATCACCAGGTTAACCAGCAGTGCAGTGGTCGCAATCAGGCCAAACTTCTTATAGAAGAACAGCATAAAGATGATTGAAACCGCCAGGCCAGCCAGACACGCTTCAAGACCCTGCTTGATGTTTTCCATACCCAAAGTTGGGCCGATGGTACGTTCTTCAACAATCTGAATTGGCGCAATCAATGCACCCGCACGTAACAGCAAGGAGAGCTGGCGTGCTTCATTTGGGTTGCTGATACCGGTGATACGGAAGCTGTTACCCAGGCGCGACTGAATGTTCGCCACGTTGATAACTTCTTCTTGTTTCGCCAGAATCGCACGACCCGTTGCATCTTTCTTACCGCTGTCTTTGTACTCCACAAACAGGGTCGCCATCGGTTTACCGATATTGTCCTTGGTGAAGTTAGACATGATGTTACCGCCAGCGCTGTCGAGTGAAATGTTCACCTGAGCCTGGTTGTATTCATCGGTGCTGGAAGTGGAATCAGTGATATGGTCGCCGGTCAGAATCACACGCTTGTATAGGACAACCGGTTGACCTTCACGGGTCTGTTTCACTTCGGAATCACCCGGCACACGGCCAGAAGCCGCAGCAGAAGCATCCACGTTGGTGTTGACCAAACGGAACTCAAGCGTTGCTGTCGCACCCAGAATCTCTTTCGCACGTGCCGTATCCTGAATACCAGGCAATTCGACAACGATACGATCTGCCCCCTGGCGCTGTACCAGAGGTTCCGCGACACCCAGTTGGTTTACACGATTACGCAGGATATTAATGTTCTGCTGAACAGCATATTCACGCGCTTCACTCAGGCGAGCATCCGTCATTACAGCACGCAGTGCGTTGCTGCCCTGACCGGAAATCACCAGATCACGATGGCGTGGAGTTAAATAAGAGATAGCGTCATCACGCGCTTTGCTGTCACGAAAGACAACGTCTACACCATAGTTATCGGCTTTACGTACGTTGGTGTAAACAATGCCCTTGTCGCGCAGGTCGGTACGCAGGTTATCAATGGTCTGCTCCTGGAGTTTACCCAGAGCGGTGTCCATATCCACTTCCATCAGGAAGTGCACGCCACCACGCAGATCAAGACCGAGTTTCATCGGCTCTGCGGAAATAGCGGTTAACCAGCGAGGAGTTGCGGGGGCAAGGTTAAGTGCCACAACATATTTATCGCCAAGTACGCCCATCAGCGCTTCACGAGCGCGGAGCTGCGTATCAGTGCTGGCAAAACGTGCAAGAATGGCACCTTCTTCCAGAGCCACAGACTTAGCGGTAATTTTATCTTCGTTTAAAATGTTCTGGACTTGGATCAGCGTTTGTTCACTGGCGGCGACGCCGCGCGCGCCAGTGATCTGAACTGCCGGATCCTCACCATATAGGTTGGGAAGTGCGTATAGCAGACCGACGATAAACACGACGATCAGCATGATGTACTTCCACAAAGGATAGCGGTTTAGCACGGTAGTTCCCTTAGGGAAAAACGAATATTACAGCGCCTTCATAGTGCCTTTCGGCAGAACGGCAGCTACGAAATCACGCTTGATAACCACTTCAGTGGTGTCGTTTAACGCGATAGAGATATAGCCAGTTTCAGCTACTTTCACTACGCGACCAACCAAACCACCGGTAGTCAGCACTTCATCCCCTTTAGAGATGGAGTCCATCAGCTTTTTATGCTCTTTGGTGCGTTTTTGCTGTGGGCGCAGGATCATGAAATAGAAGATCAGACCAAATACCACCAGCATAAGAATCAAAGAGTACGGGCTACCTTGCGCCGGAGCACCTGTTGCAGCAACCGCATCAGAAATGATAAAGCTCATTAAAAATCCCTCATTATTAAATTAATCAACATTCAAAGGTGGAACTGGTTTACCGGTTCGCTCGTAGAAATCACTCACGAAGTGCTCTAATTTACCCTCTTCAATGGCCTTGCGTAAACCAGCCATTAAACGCTGGTAATAGCGCAAGTTATGAATAGTGTTGAGCCGCGCACCGAGTATTTCGTTGCAACGGTCAAGATGATGCAAGTAAGCACGTGAATAATTGCGACACGTATAGCAATCACACTCAGAATCCAGCGGCGAAGTATCATCTTTATGCTTCGCATTACGGATTTTCACCACGCCATCAGTGACAAAAAGGTGGCCATTACGTGCGTTACGGGTCGGCATTACGCAGTCGAACATATCAATACCGCGACGAACACCTTCCACCAGATCTTCCGGTTTCCCTACGCCCATCAGGTAACGTGGCTTGTCTGCAGGGATTTGCGGACACACATGCTCCAGAATCCGGTGCATGTCTTCCTTAGGCTCACCTACCGCCAGGCCGCCGACAGCGTAGCCATCAAAGCCAATCTCTACCAGACCTTTTACCGAGATATCACGTAAATCTTCGTAAACGCTACCCTGAATAATGCCGAACAGCGCATTTTTATTCTCAAGAGAATCAAAGCGATCGCGGCTACGCTGCGCCCATCGCAGGGACATCTCCATTGAACGTTTCGCGTAATCCCAGTCAGCAGGATAAGGCGTACATTCATCGAAAATCATCACGATGTCGGAACCGAGATCGTATTGAATTTCCATGGATTTTTCTGGATCGAGGAAAATCGCGTCGCCGTTGATTGGGTTGCGGAAATGCACGCCCGCTTCGGTAATTTTACGGATGTCACCAAGGCTGAAGACCTGGAAACCGCCGGAGTCGGTCAGGATAGGCCCCTTCCACTGCATGAAGTCATGTAAGTCGCCGTGCAACTTCATGATTTCCTGACCAGGACGCAGCCATAAGTGGAAAGTATTGCCCAAAATAATCTGTGCGCCGGTGGCTTCAACTTCTTCCGGCGTCATCCCTTTTACGGTGCCGTAAGTGCCAACAGGCATAAATGCAGGCGTTTCAACTACGCCACGGTCAAACACCAGGCGGCCACGGCGAGCGCGTCCGTCGGTTGTATCTAATTCAAATTTCACATTTCCTCCAGCACCGGAGACACAGTCCGATGGTTAAGACAAAACGCCGCCGGATTAACCAGCGGCGTAGAATTGAGTGATTAAGCGCCGGGGCGCTCATTAATCGCCTGCGGATTGTACGTGATGAACATCGCATCCCCGTAACTAAAAAAGCGATATTCGGAACTTACAGCCTGTTTATACGCGTTCATGGTGTTTTTATAACCAGCAAACGCAGAAACCAGCATGATTAAGGTCGATTCCGGCAGGTGGAAGTTGGTCACCAGCGCATCTATCACTTTGTATTGATAGCCTGGATAGATGAAGATTTGCGTGTCACCAAAGAACGGTTCGATCAGGTCATTTTTTGCGGCCTGTGCCGCACTTTCCAGTGAACGCACCGAGGTTGTCCCCACCGCGATAACACGATTTCCTCGCGCTTTACAGGCTAAAACCGCGTCAACCACGTCTTGCGGCACTTCCGCATATTCGGAGTGCATGATGTGGTCTTCGATGCTATCAACGCGCACCGGCTGGAATGTCCCTGCCCCGACGTGCAGCGTGACAAACGCCTGCTCAATGCCTTTTTTACGCAGCGCTTCCAGAAGCGGTTCGTCAAAATGCAGGCCGGCAGTTGGCGCCGCAACGGCACCGGGCTTTTGGCTATAAACGGTTTGATACAGCTCGCGGTCAGACTCTTCATCAGGGCGGTCGATATACGGCGGCAGCGGCATATGGCCGATGCTGTTTAAGATATCAAGCACGCTGCGTTCATCTTCAAATTGCACTTCGAATAATGCATCGTGGCGCGCAACCATGGTCGCATGTACGCTTTCATCATCGCCCAGCAGCAATTCGGCACCCGGTTTAGGGGCCTTAGACGCGCGGATATGAGCGAGGATGCGTTTGTCATCCAGCATGCGCTCGACCAGCACTTCAATCTTACCGCCGCTCGCTTTGCGGCCAAAAAGGCGCGCCGGAATTACGCGGGTATTATTAAAGACCAGCAGATCGCCAGGGTTGAGCTTATCGAGCAAATCGGTGAAAGTGCCATGCGCGAGCGCGCCCGTCGGCCCATCGAGCGATAGCAAACGGCAGGAACTGCGGCTTGCCTGCGGATAGCGAGCAATCAGGGAGTCTGGTAATTCAAAGGAAAAATCGGCAACGCGCATGATAAAGAACTCGAGACTTAAAAAGAGGCGCTACAGTCTAGTGCCAGGGGCCTTTCCCTGCAAGGAATAAGCCGCAGCAAAACTATTAACGGACAAAGTCACTATGAATTTTCTCGCCCATTTACATCTTGCAAGCCTTGCCGACAGCTCACTTCTGGGGAATTTGCTGGCTGATTTTGTTCGCGGCAACCCGAATGAAAGCTTTCCTGGCGATGTAGTGGCGGGTATCCACATGCACCGTCGCGTGGATGTGCTAACCGATGGCTTGCCGGAAGTGGCGATTGCCCGCCAGTGGTTTCGCCCGGAAACCCGCCGAGTCGCGCCGATTACGCTGGATGTCATGTGGGATCATTTCGTTTCACGCCATTGGCAGACGCTTAGCCCAGACATCGCGCTTACCGAATTTATCGCCCACGCGCGCGCCAACATTGAGCCGTTCATACCAGACACGCCGCCACGCTTTATCAATCTGAACCACTATATCTGGGATGAGCGCTGGCTGGAGCGTTATAGCGATATGGCTTTTATTGCTAATGTTCTCAATGGCATGGCAAGCCGTAGACCAAAACTCGATGCTTTGCGAGCCTCCTGGCACGATCTTGATACACATTACTATGCGCTAGAGGAGCTGTTCTGGCAGTTCTACCCCCGCATGATGGCGCTGGCTGAACAAAAGAATTTGTAGCCGCTCGCAGCCTCACGATTAAATTCTTGCCCTTTTACAAAAAAGGGCTATTTTGGATCGCCTCTGTGCAAATATTCATTTTTTGATAGGTAAATCCTATCTGATTAATCGGCGCAGCATGCTTGAGTTAGAGGGATTGCCGCCCCTATACTCCCCCCCGTTGCGTTAACACTCACTTTAACAATATTAACAGGAGTACATATGGTCCTGGTTACTCGTCCAGCCCCTGACTTTACCGCTGCAGCCGTTCTCGGCAGTGGCGAAATCGTTGAAAACTTCAACTTCAAAGCACACACCAATGGTAAAACCACCGTTGTGTTCTTCTGGCCAATGGACTTCACTTTCGTTTGCCCGTCTGAACTGATTGCGTTCGACAAGCGTTACGAAGAATTCCAGAAACGTGGCGTAGAAGTCGTTGGTGTATCTTTTGACTCCGAGTTCGTTCACAACGCATGGCGTAAAACCCCTGTTGATAAAGGCGGCATCGGTGAAGTGAAATACGCGATGGTTGCTGACATTAAGCGTGAAATTCAGAAAGCTTATGGCATCGAACATCCAGACGCAGGCGTTGCTCTGCGCGGTTCTTTCCTGATCGACAAAGCCGGTATCGTGCGTCACCAGGTTGTAAACGACCTGCCGCTGGGCCGTAACGTTGATGAAATGCTGCGTATGGTTGATGCGCTGCAATTCCACGAAGAGCACGGTGAAGTTTGCCCGGCTCAGTGGGAAAAAGGTAAAGAAGGTATGAACGCGTCTCCAGACGGCGTTGCTAAATACCTGAGCGAAAACGTTTCTAGCCTGTAATCGCTAAACGTTTTTGAAAAGAAGGCCGCGAAAGCGGCCTTTTTTGTTTTTGTGACCTGTATGACCCCACCCCAACCCTCCCCTTTGTACAGTCCGGGGACATCGTGAACACTTGTTCGGGGACATGGTAGACACTTACAACTAAGGCATGAGTACTTCTTTCAGGAGCCGCTTATGCCGTGGGATGCGAGAGATACCATGTCATTACGTACCGAGTTCGTTCACTTTGCCTCGCAGGACGGGGCCAACATCCGGGCGCTCTGTCGTCGCTTTAACATTGCGCCTGCCACAGGTTACAAGTGGCTGCGCCGCTGGCTGGCTGAAGGCCACGCGGGCCTCACTGAGCGCCCGCGAACACCCCGTCATTCTCCCCACTGCACGCCTGAGGCTGTTGTCGACCTGTTACGCCAGGCTCACGCACGCTATCCGGCATGGGGCGCCCGCAAGATAAAGGTCGCACTCGAGCGCCAGGGCCACACCCTGCCTGCCTTCAGCACCGTCCATAACCTGATGGCACGCCATGGGCTGTTGCCCGGCCTCCCGTCCGGCATTCCTGCCACCGGGCGTTTCGAACATGCTGCCCCTAACCAGCTCTGGCAGATGGATTTTAAAGGGCATTTTCCGTTTGCCGCCGGTCGCTGCCATCCACTCACCCTGCTCGATGACCACTCCCGTTTCTCCCTGTGCCTGGCCCATTGTGCCGACGAGCGCCGCGGGACCGTACAGGCTCAGTTGCGGCAGGTCTTCGAACGCTACGGTTTGCCGGAGCGGATGACCATGGACAACGGCGCGCCCTGGGGAGATACCACCGGAACGTGGACAGCGCTGGAGCTGTGGCTGATGCGCCAGGGTATCTGCGTCGGGCACTCACGGCCTTATCACCCGCAGACCCAGGGCAAGCTGGAGCGGTTTCACCGCAGCCTGAAGGCTGAACTGCTGCAGGGGCGCTGGTTCCTCAGCAGTGAGCAGCTGCAGCAGACGTTCGACAGCTGGCGGGACAGATACAACCTGGAACGGCCTCATGAGGCCCTGGGAATGCAGGTGCCGGCATCACGCTACCAGCCCTCATCGCGGCAGTATCAGGCCCGTCCGGCGGCGGCAGAGTATGATGCCGGGATGATGGTCAGGAAGGTGGATATAAGCGGAAAACTCAGTATTAAGGGGATGCAACTGAAGGCGGGCAAGGCGTTTATCGGCGAGCATGTCGGGTTGAAGGAGACAGGAGAGGGACAATATGAAGTGTGGTGGTACAGCACAAGAGTGGGCGTGATCGACCTGAAAAACAGGTCGATCACGATGGGTAAAGGATGTTAAAAAGTGTTCACCATGTGTCCGAACACCTGTCTACCATGTCCCCGGACTGTACACCTTTCCAGGGGAGGGAGTTTTAACTCCTCCACCTGGCAAGGGGGAGGTTGGGAGGGGGTCCGAACCAGATCAAGACTCACCGCAAACGCTTAACTCCCACCTAAAAAGCAAAACAAGAGCACCCCATCACGCCCCAGAAAGCCCCTTCATCAGAAACCGGAATCACCGATTTACGCGCCGCATCATGCTGGTGACCATGCACGCTACAACGCCCGCAACACTGATGAACCTGCGCGACCATGCCCACCTTCGCGGCTATTGGCGGATCGCTTCGATAATGTCCAGGTACATTTGCTACGGGTGACCATTCCGGTAACACAGGAATCGGCGGCGGAGCCAGTGAGGTAAACGCACCGGCGGCGTAAACCACTTTGCCATCCACCAGCGTCAGCACCGATTCAATGCCTTTAATTTCCTCTTCCGTTACGCTAAAAAAATCTTTCGACAGCACAACCAAATCGGCCAATTGCCCCGTTTTGATTCGCCCTTTTTTGCCCTCTTCGCTGGAAAACCATGCGCTGCCCGCCGTCCACAACTCAAGCGCAACATCACGCGGCAGTCGGTTATTGTTGTCATACATTTGCATCCCGCCCACGGTGCGCCCTGACACCAGCCAGTAAAGCGCTGTCCACGGGTTATAGCTTGCGACACGCGTTGCATCCGTCCCCAGCCCGACAGGCAATTCAGCCGCCAGCATTTTCGCTATCGGTGGCGTCTGTTTAACGGCTTCAGCCCCGTAACGTGCGGCATAATATTCTCCCTGAAACGCCATGCGATGTTGCACCGCAATCCCGCCACCCAGCGCTTTAACCCGCTCGATATTCTTTTCGCTGATGGTTTCCGCGTGGTCAAACAGCCAGTGCAGGCCGTTAAACGGAATATCACGATCCACCTTTTCGAAGACGTCCAGCATCCGGCTGATGGATTCGTTATAGGTTGCATGCAGGCGAAACGGCCAGCGCTGCTCCACCAGATGGCGCACCACGCGTTCAAGCTCCTGTTCCATGCCGTCCGGTAAATCCGGGCGTGGCTGTAAGAAATCTTCAAAGTCGGCGGCGGAAAAGACCAGCATTTCTCCGGCACCGTTAGTGCGATAAAAATCCGTCCCCTGCCCCGGTTTCAGCATGTCGGTCCACTTTTCAAAATCTTCCAGTTCATGCTGAGGGCGCTGAGTAAACAGGTTGTAGGCAATACGCACCGTCATCTGTTTCTGGGCGTGGAGCTGGTCGATGACTTGATAATCCTCCGGGTAATTCTGGAAGCCGCCACCGGCGTCAATGGCGCTGGTAACGCCTAAACGATTAAGCTCACGCATAAACTGACGCGTGGAGTTAACCTGCATTTCCAGCGGTAATTTCGGCCCTTTCGCCAGCGTCGAATAGAGGATCATCGCATTCGGTTTGGCGATAAGCATCCCGGTAGGATTCCCATTCCTGTCACGAACAATCTCGCCACCGGGCGGATTTGGCGTCTCTTTGGTGTAGCCCACCGCTTTGAGTGCCGCCTGGTTTAACAACGCGCGATCATAAAGATGCAGCACGAAAACGGGCGTTTCCGGTGCCGCTTCATTCAGTTCTTCAAGCGTTGGCATACGCCTTTCAGCAAACTGGAACTCCGTCCAGCCCCCCACAACGCGAACCCACTGCGGCGACGGCGTGCGTAATGCCTGCTCTTTGAGCATTCGCAGCGCATCCGCAAGCGAAGGCACGCCTTCCCAGCGCAATTCCAGGTTGTAATTCAGCCCGCCTCGGATTAGGTGCAAATGTGAGTCGTTAAGGCCGGGGATCGCCGTATGCCCTTTGAGATCGACCAACTGCGTTTGATCGTCAGCAAAGCTCATCACCATCGGCTCGCTGCCGACGGCCATGATCTTTCCATCTTTGATCGCCACGGCTTGCGCAAGTGGAGCTTCGCTATTAAGAGTATGAAACTGACCGTTAGTGAGAATTAATGAAGCAGATTGCGACATAACCTGTTCTCCTCGGTGAAGTGTTATTTTTTCAGCCAGCCCGCTAACAGGCGCGTCATTACGGGCATCCATAGCCACACCACCAACGCCACGACTAACGCGTCATTGATAAAATGTAATAACAGCGAGCCTTTGAGCGAGGGGAAAAACAAAGCGGTGATTCGCGGAACGATGTTGGTGCTGGGGAAAATCACCGCCAGCGTGATCAGGAATTGCTTCCACTGCGCCGGGCGCTTAACCGCTGGCATTTCCGGTGTGAACCAGAAAGCCGTTTCAGTCCGAACTTCCAGATGATCGTCCTGGCTCAGAGCCGGTTTGATCTCCTCGACCAGCGCTTCGCGTTCAGCCGATTTTGTCCAGGCGGTGAGATTTTCAAGCGTGTCAAAGCGGATAACGATGTTGTACACATCATTTCCGGCTGTGGGACGAATAACATGCACGCCAAGATGACCCGGATAACGCGCCGCAGTCGGCATGATTCTCGCCAGCCACGCTTCGTAATGCGCAGCCTGACCCGCTTTCAGGGCGTGGGTAATCACCAGCGTGACAGTGTTGTTGTCAGCCATGGGCTATTCCTGATGCAAAGAAAACAGAAGGCAGGAAAATTCCTGCGGCGATGAATCAGGCTTTCCGCTCTGGCGCACCGTGAACCATGGTGTAGGCGTAATCCACGCCGATGCCGTACGCGCCGCTGTGCTCTCGCACCAAGTCCATCACCGCGTCGTAGGTGTCTCTGCGCGCCCAGTCGCGCTGGTATTCAAGCAACACCTGTTGCCAGGTCACGGGAACCGCCCCCGCCTGCACCATACGATCAATTGAGCGTTCGTGCGCATCCACAGAAGTCCCGCCCGACGTGTCCGTCACCACGTAAACTTCAAACCCTTCTTCCAGCGCCATCAAAGCCGGAAACGTCAGGCATACCTCCGTCCAGAGCGCTGAAATAATCAGTTTTTTACGCCCGGTGGCTTTCACCGCCGCGACAAACGCCGCATCTTCCCAGGAGTTCATTGAAGTGCGTTCGATTGGCGTAATTTCTGGATGAACCGCCAGCAATTCAGGCCAGATATATCCGCTAAAACTTTTGGTTTCTACCGAGGTGAAAATGGTGGGAACGTTAAAAATCTTGCCCGCTTTCGCTAGCGCTACCGTGTTGTTTTTCAACGTTTGCCGGTCAATGTTCGCCACGCCAAAAGACATCTGCGGTTGGTGGTCGATGAAAATCAGCGTGGAGTTAGTCGGGTCGATCAATTCACGTATAGACATAGTGTTTCCTCAGATTCAGTAAGCCCGTAGGGCATGAGAGCTGGAAATTTCTAGCCTGGATAGTATTGATGAAGGGGACGAAAAATAAGAATAGCACCAGTTTCCGCCCTCGCCTGACGAAGAGGGAAACCGGTTACCTGATTAAAGATTTTGCCAGAGAGAGACGGAAACAGCAGGCAGCGACAACTGGCAATTTTCCAGCACTGCTTTGCCTTCGTGCTGCTTCCAGGTTTTGCCGCCTAATAACGGATTAAATGGCAGCGTAACGTCGATAGGTACCCCACGGTTAATCGCCACCAGCACGCGTTCGTTTTGGTATACGCGCACAAACACCACCACGTCACCTTCGGCGTAAACCACCTGGCAGCCGCCCTGGCGCAAAGCACGGCTTTTATGGCGTAATTTACCGAGCCGCTGGTAGAGCGCCAGGAGACCCAGATCTTGTTGATCAGGATTCCACGGGAAAGGCTTGCGGCAGAACGGATCGTTGTTGCCGTCTAACCCCACTTCATCGCCGTAGTAAATACACGGCACACCCGGCCAACAAAACAGCCACACCACCGCCAGCGGCAATCTTGCGACATCTTTGCCAAGGATCGATTTAAAGCGCGCGGTATCATGGCTATCAAGCTGGTTGAACATACGCAACTGCTGCTGATGTGAAAGCCCTGCGCGATACTCATCCATCCATGTGGTACAGGTTTGCGCGTCGATATGCTGCGGATCGTACGAAATATCGGTGTTGGCCAGGAATCCCCACAGCGGGAAGGTGAAACCGCGATAGTTCATCGCGGCGTCTTCAGCATCGGTTTGCAGCCACTGCCGCGCATCACCAAAATGTTCGCCCAGCATGTAAGCATCAGGTTTCGTCTCTTTTGCGGCCCTGGTAATCCCCGAAACATGCAGAAGATTATTTTTCGCGCCTCCCGCTTCACCGAGCATATGCACGACATCAAGCCGCCAGCCGTCAATGCCCCAGGGCTCGCGTAACCAGTGGCGCACGATACTGTCCTCCCCCTGGTAAATTTCATCAACCAGGGTAGTGGATTGGTAGTCCAGTTTCGGCAAACTGGAATATCCAAGCCAGTCGAGGGCGCGCCCATCGTCGTTGTAGCTGTAAAAGTCACGCCACGGCGATTGTGGATTGTGACTCGCCCCTTCGCCATGGGTTTGCTGCCTGTCAAACCACTGGTGCGTATCGCCGCTGTGGTTAAATACCCCATCGAGCACCAGGCGCATGCCGTATCGCTGAGTGTTTTTACGCAGGCGTAAAAAAGCATGATCGCCCCCAAACTGCACATCGACGTGGCGGTAATCCTGGGTATCGTATTTGTGTACGCTCGGGGCGGTAAAAATGGGGTTCAGATAGAGCGCGGTAACACCCAGCATTTTGAGATACGGCAGATTTTCACTGATACCGTCCAGATCGCCCCCATAAAATGTCGATCCGCCTGCCTCGCCAAGCAACGGCTCATTCCAGTCTCGCAAAATAATGTCGCGCTTTGCAGCGTGATGATAATAAACCTGATCCTGCTCCGGGGTGCGTTGCTCGGTTCGCGCAAAACGATCGGGGAAAATCTGGTAGAAGATTTGATCCTGCACCCATTGGGGGCCATCATCCGGGAGATCAACGGCAAATTGCTCAAGTTTTGCAGGAGGAATGGATCCCATTCCCTGAGGGGTAAACCAGCGCTGTTTATCCAGCCACAACAGTTTAAAACTGTAGCGACGGCGTGGCTGCCCTTCGGATAAATCAATCACGCCGCGCCAGGCGACGATTTCCTCTTCTGGCGACGTTTTCTGGCGCGTCATCTGAACCGACGTGTCTTCGTTATCTTTCTCATAACGCAAAACTACACGCTGCGGTAAATCCGTGCCTGAAACCCAAAGAGTAATGTGCAGCTTATCTTTACGTGTTTGTATGAAAGGGGGCACCGGAAGGTGCCAGGCATTCAACATAATCGCATCCCCAGATAAATAATTGACGCCACCTTGCCACAGCGTAGCTGGGGATCACTCATCATTACTATTTTTATTGGGGGAGGAAAACGGGGGCGGAGAAAGAGAAGCTCAAACTCACCGCGCTAGCAGTGAGTTTGAGAGAAGAGATTAACCCTGGTTTGCCGCCAGAATTTGGCGACGTTTAAACATCCAGCCAACCAGCAGCAGTACAATCCACACGCAGCCGACGTACAACGAAATGCGGGTATCCGGGTGCCAGCCGATTAGCGCGATGATAAACACCAGGAACACCAGCCCAACAAGAGTCGTTGCCACACCGCCCGGTACCGGGAATTTCAGCGCTTTCGTCTCTTCAGGAGAGAGCTTGCGACGGAAAGCAATCTGCGACAGCAGGATCATTATCCAGACCCACACGGTGGCAAATGTCGCCAGCGATGCAATCACCAGGAAGACGTTTTCAGGAATCAGGTAGTTCAATACCACCGCCAGCAGCAGCGCGCAGCACATCACCATGACCGTCACCCACGGAATCCCGTTGCGTGAGGTTTTAGCGAACACTTTCGGCGCGCTGCCCTGCTCCGCCATACCGTGCAGCATACGGCCAACGCCGAACACATCGCTGTTAATCGCGGACAAAGAAGCGGTAATAACCACAAAGTTCAGAATGCCTGCGGCGATGGTGATCCCCATATGCTGGAAGGTCAGCACGAACGGGCTACCGGAGGTGCCCACCTGGTTCCACGGGTAAATGGACATAATCACAAACAGCGTGCCCACATAAAACACCAGGATACGCAGTGGCACTGAGTTGATCGCACGCGGAATAGATTTCTGTGGGTCTTTCGCTTCACCGGCGGTAATCCCGATAATTTCGATGCCGCCGTAGGCGAACATGACCATCTGCAACGACATAATCATGCCTATCCAGCCGTTGCTGAAGAAGCCGCCGTTGGTCCATAAATTATGGATGCCCGTTGCCTGGCCGCCGTTGCCAATCCCCCACACGATAATCCCGATACCGGCGACAATCATGATGATGATGGTGGCAACTTTGAAGAAGGAGAACCAGAACTCCAGCTCGCCAAATACCTTCACGCTCATCAGGTTGATGGCGCAGATAATCAGCACCACGCTCAAAACCCAGACCCAATGCGGCACCGCCGGGAACCAGACGCCCATATAAATGCCGAATGCGGTGACATCCGCAATCGCCACTATCAATATTTCAAAGCAGTAAGTCCAGCCGGTGATATAGCCCGCCAACGGCCCAAGGTTATCCTGCGCGTAACGAGAAAACGAACTGGCGGAAGGGTTATGAACCGACATCTCGCCCAGCGCACGCATGATGATATAAGCCGCCACGCCGCCGATAATGTAAGCCAGCAGAACGCTCGGCCCTGCCATTTTGATTGCATCTGCCGAGCCATAAAACAGCCCGGTGCCAATTGCCGAGCCCAACGCCATAAAGCGTATGTGCCGGGTACTCAAGCCGCGCTTGAGTTTATTAGCGTTTTCCATTGATTCCACACCCTGCTTAATAATAAAAAAACCACGGAGCAAAGCCCCGTGGTTAAACAACAAATCAAATTTTAGTGCGCGGCGGAAGCCACCTGCCGCCCTGCTGCCCGGTCCCAAATGATGGTAATAACCACCATAATCAAGGTTGGGATGAGCCATGCCAGGCCCTGGTCAGACAGCGGTAAACGCGCGGTCCAATCAGGTAATATATTGCTGATTGCTGAAGCCTTAATTCCATCAACGATGCCAAACAGCAGGCTGATTAACATTGCCGGAGCAATCACTCGCGATGAGTTATTCCACCATGGGCGAGTAAAGCTCAGCACGACCAGTGCAATACACGGAGGGTAAATGGCCGTCAGCACGGGGATTGAAATCTGAATCAGATGGCTCAGGCCCAGGTTTGACACCACCATCGAGAACAGCCCAAGGATAAACACCAGTGCGCGATAAGAGAGCGGCAAATACTGGCTAAAGAACTCAGCACAAGCACAGGTCAGGCCAACTGCCGTTACCATGCAAGCGAGGAAAATCAACGCTGCCAGGAAGATGCTGCCCGCGCCACCGAAGGTGTGCTGAACGTAAGCATGCAGAATGGCCGCGCCATTTGCGCCTTGATCCACAAGCGTTGCGCTATCGGAACCCAAACGGAACAGCGCCAGGTAAATCAGTGTTAAACCGATACCCGCGATAATACCTGCCCAGATGGTGTAGCGAGTCAGCAGACGCGCTTCGGTCACGCCGCGAGAACGTGCGGCATTAACAATAACAATCCCGAATACCAGCGACGCCAGGGTATCCATGGTCAGATAACCATTGACGAAACCGTTGGAGAACGCAGCATTCTGGTAGGCCTCAGTCGCGGTGCTAATCCCCCCCGCAGGCCAAAGAATCGCCGCCCCTGATAAAATAATCAGCGCCACAATTTTTACCGGAGCCAGCACATGGCCGACGGTATCCAGCAGTTTGCCAGGGTACAGGGAAATACCCATTACCAGCGCAAAGTAGACCAGGCTGTAGATGAACAGCGGCAGCTCGCCCATACCGGTCAACGGGGCAATCCCGACTTCAAAGGAAACTGTCGCGGTACGCGGAGTCGCAAATAGCGGGCCAACGGCCAGATAACAAACCGTCGCCAGCACCAGGCCCGCACGGCGGCCAATCGGTGAGCTCAGGCTATCAATACCGCCGCCAACGCGGGCGATAGCGACAACCGTAAGCACCGGCAAACCCACTGCGGTGACCAGGAAGCCAAGCGATGCCCACCAAACGTGTTCACCTGCCTGAAGACCCACCATCGGCGGGAAAATGATATTACCGGCGCCGACAAACAGCGCAAAGGTCATGAAGCCCAATGCCAGGATGTCACGAGATTTTAAATGATGGGTCATAAAATATTTGCAGCCTGTGGATGTGTGGTGTTGAAAGTATTCAAATTTTCATGCCGGTAAACTCAGCATAAAAGCGGCAATCGGCAATTACAGCAGCGGAAAATCCTTTCCGGGATCGGTGGAGAAGAATAGTTGTTTGAATTACCACTCATATCCAGTCTGTCTGCCAATCACAGGGCGGCAATTAAAACGCTTATAGCGTTTGAAGGCAAGAAGGGATCTAAAAACCAGATTGATATGCTTTAATTAACACAATTCCTGGTTGATTAGTTTAATCATAAGAAAAGATCATGGTCTTTTATGTGGTTAAAATATCACCAATTAAGGTTTTTTGATTTACAATAGACTAAAAAAAACACAGGCCAAAATTAGGGCCTGTGGAAAGTTATTTTGACATGACACCTTTGAGCTACTCTGCCTGCACCACTTTCTCGTTAACAATCAAACGCTCAGGTAGTACAAAGGAGAACGTCGAGCCTTTGCCAGGCTGGCTTTCAATATTCAACCGCGCATCGTGATGACTTAACGCATGCTTTACAATCGCAAGCCCAAGCCCGCTGCCGCCTGTTTGACGTGAACGCGCTTTATCTACCCGATAGAAACGCTCAGTCAGACGAGGAATATGTTCTGCCGCAATCCCCGGGCCGCTATCGGCCACGCTAAAACTCACGCCACCCGCGACCCGCTTCCAGCTCACCGTAATATGCGTCCCTTCTGGCGTGTGGTTTACCGCGTTATACACCAGATTCGAAATCGCACTGCGCAGTTGCTCTTCGTTACCAAACACTTTCAGAGTGGAATCGATTTCAAACTGTAGCGTTTGCCTTTTCTGGCTGAGCGTTTGCGCTTCGCGCTCCACCACACGCAGCATCAAAGGCACATCAATCTTTTCATTGAGCACCATCGCCGGAGCCGCTTCAATTTTGGATAACGTCAGAAGCTGCTTAACCAGCCCTTCCATGCGCGAAGTTTGTTCGCGCATTGTGCCGAGCGCTTTTTCCCGCAGCGGCCCTTCCAGCGCCTGGTCCTGCATCATCTCAAGATAGCCTTGCAACACGGTCAACGGCGTTCGCAGCTCATGGCTGACGTTGGCGAAAAAGTTGCGCCGCGCACCTTCAAGCTGGTGCATTTGAGTGACATCCCGCGCCACCAGCAGCCACTGTTCGTCACTGTAAGGCATCACGCGAAATTCCAGATGGCGACCATTGTTAAGCACCAGCGTTAGCGGGCGGGCAAAATCTTTTTGGGACAGATAACGGGTGAATTCCGGGTAACGCAATAAGTTAAGAATGTTTTGCCCGTTATCGTCCGGCCAACGCAAACCCAGGAGTTGCTGAGCGAGCCCGTTACACCAGAAGATTGTCCCTTCTTCAGTGGTCAGCACCACCGCATCGGGCAGCGATTCCGCACCGCTACGAAAGCGTTTGATAAGACTTCCCAGCTCTTTACGGCGTTTTTTATTACGCAACTGCATCTGATGCAGGCCGTAGAGCAGTGGATCCCAACTCCCCCGCCCCGGCGGCGGCGTCATACTGCGATCCACCCACAACCACCACGACAAACGCAGCAAATTCCAGAAATGCCAGACCAGCAGCCCGGTGACAGACAGTAATAAAAACCAGGGTAAATGGCCAAAGATGAGGCCTAAAATGGCGGCGGGAATGCAACAGAGCACCAGCTCCAGCACCAGCCTTTTCCATGACAACCGTTCCAGCACGCGTCACTCTCCTGAGAAAGAATTAAAAACGGGTTGAGAACCGATAGCCCGTACCGCGTACTGTTTGTACCATTCTGTCATGTTCACTGTGTTCGAGCGCTTTGCGTAACCGCCGAATATGGACGTCCACCGTTCGGTCTTCGACATAAACATTGGTGCCCCAGACGTGATTAAGCAACTGTTCACGGCTGTACACCCGCTCCGGATGCGTCATAAAGAAGTGTAATAACTTAAATTCCGTTGGCCCCATATCTAATGGGTTTTCACCCGCCATCACACGGTGTGATGAGGGATCAAGACTTAACCCGTGCATCTCAATGACTTCTTCAACCGCCATCGGCGAAATACGGCGCATCACAGCTTTGATGCGGGCCACCAGCTCCTTCGGAGAAAACGGTTTGGTAATATAGTCATCCGCACCGACTTCAAGGCCGCGCACGCGATCTTCTTCTTCGCCACGCGCCGTCAGCATCATCACCGGTATTTCACGCGTCAGGGCTTCACGCTTGAGGTGTTTGATAAACTGAATCCCGGAGCCGCCGGGCAACATCCAGTCCAGCAAGATCAGATCGGGGAAAGGTTCGATAAGGAGATTCACTGCACTGTCATAATCTTCCGCTTCTACGGGCTGAAAACCGTTTTGCTCAAGCACAAAGCTCACCATTTCACGGATTGGAGCTTCATCTTCTACGACTAATATACGCTTCGCCATGATTCGCCTTGCTCAAGGAATAATTATTGTTGTTTCAATGCCGCGCCATTATGCGTCAGATTTATGACAGATTTATGAAAAACATGACCGCTCAATGACTCATCACCTTGAATTATGACAACCATAAGTGCCCTTCGTGATGCCAGGCCTTATAATCCCCGCAGGTTTTTTCTGGCATGGGATAGATATGCGCATCATTCACACATCGGACTGGCATCTTGGTCAAAATTTTTATACCAAAAGCCGCGGGCCGGAGCACCAGGCTTTTCTTGAATGGCTACTGAACGCGGCCGTCGAACATCATGTGGATGCCATAATTGTTGCTGGCGATATCTTTGATACCGGATCGCCGCCAAGCTATGCCCGTGAACTGTACAACCGCTTTGTGGTGCTGCTTCAGGCGACCGGCTGCTCTCTGGTGGTTCTGGCAGGGAACCATGATTCCGTTGCCACGCTGAATGAATCCCGCGAACTGATGGCGTGCCTGAATACCTACGTTATCGCCAGCGCGCGCCATGATGCCAGCCAGCAGGCGATCATCCTTAATACGAAAGCCGGCCAGCCTGGCGCGATACTCTGCCCCATCCCTTTTTTGCGACCACGCGATATTCAGAGCAGCCAGGCGGGTTTGTCCGGCCATGAAAAACAGCGTTCATTAATGGAAGCCATTAGCGAACATTATCAGCAGTGTTACAGCGCAGCCTGCGAATTACGCGCTGATACGAAGCTGCCGATTATCGCCACCGGGCATTTAACCACCGTCGGCGTGACCAAAAGTGATGCGGTTCGCGACATTTATATCGGCACGCTTGATGCTTTCCCGGCGCAGCATTTCCCGCAGGCGGATTACATCGCGTTGGGCCATATTCATCGGGCGCAACTCATTGGCGGTACCGAACATATCCGTTACAGCGGCTCGCCGATTCCTTTAAGTTTTGATGAAACCGGCAAGGCCAAAAGCGTATATCTGGTTGAGTTTGCCGAAGGTAAACTTCATGACGTTATGCCGCTCACGGTTCCTGTCAGCCAGCCTTTAGCGGTTATCAAAGGTTCGCTCAGTGAAATAGAACAGCAGCTTGCACAGTGGTGCGATGCTCCCGCAGAACCCAAAGTATGGCTGGATATTGAAATCGCCACCGATGAATATCTGCATGATATGCAACGCCATATTCAGCAACTCACCGAAACACTGCCCGTCGAAGTCGTTTTGCTGCGCCGAAGCCGTGAACAGCGCGAGCGCGTTATTGCTCAGCAGCATAAAGAAACATTGAGTGAACTGACGGTTGAAGAGGTTTTTGAACGCCGCCTGAGTCAGGAAGAAACTACCGAAGAACGCGCCCACCGTTTGCGCACCCTGTTTGCTCAAACGGTGGCGAGCCTGCATGACGCGGAGGAACAGGCATGAAAATCCTTAGCCTGCGCTTAAAAAACCTGAACTCCCTGAAAGGGGAATGGAAAATAGATTTCACCAGCGAACCTTTCGCCAGCAACGGTTTGTTTGCCATTACCGGCCCCACCGGTGCGGGGAAAACCACACTGCTGGATGCGATTTGCCTCGCGCTTTATCACAAAACCCCACGGCTCAATACCGTCTCTCAGTCGCAAAATGACCTGATGACGCGTGACACCGCCGAATGCCTGGCGGAAGTCGAGTTTGAAGTCAAAGGCGTGGCATACCGTGCTTTCTGGAGCCAGAACCGCGCGCGCAACGCGGTAAATGGCAATCTGCAGGCCCCGCGCGTAGAGCTGGCAGAAGTGGCGAACGGAAAAATCATTGCCGATAAAGTTAAAGACAAACTGGATGTCACCGCCAAACTGACCGGCCTGGATTACGATCGTTTTACCCGCTCAATGATGCTATCCCAGGGGCAATTCGCCGCGTTCTTAAACGCCGATGCCAATGACCGGGCGTCACTGCTTGAGGAGCTTACCGGAACTGAAATTTACGGCACGGTCTCTGCGGCAGTATTCGAAAATCATAAAAATATGCGTTGCCAGCTTGAGAACCTTCAGGCGCAGGCCGCAGGGGTCGTGCTGTTAAGCGAAGAGCAGCGCCAGCAACTCTCAGAGAGTTTGCAAGCACTGACTACAGCAGAAAAAGCCGTGCTTGCAGAACAGGTTACGCTCCAGCAACAGCAGCAGTGGCTAACCCAACTTAACCAACTCACCCAAAGCCACATGCAGGCTGAGCTCGCGCTGAAAACTGCCGCCCAGGCGATTGAAGAAGCAGCGCCGCAGTTGGCTAAACTCCAGCGTGCACAACCGGCAGAAAAATTGCGCCCTGACTGGCAGCGGCTGCAGGAACTTCAAACTACGCTGCAAAAAACGCATGCTCAAACCGAAGAAGTGAATACTCGCTTACATCAGGCAACGGTGCGCCGCCAGCAGACGCGCATTGCAGCAGTAAATCAGACGGCAAAACTGGCACAAGAAAACACGCAGTTGCAAGAATGGCTAAAAACACATGACCGTTATCGCCAGTGGGGTGCAGAACTCGCAGGCTGGCGCATGGCGTTCAACCAGCAACAGCGCGATGCCGCTCAGCTACAAACCTTGCAGCGCGATATTGAATCCAGCCAGAAAAAGTTGGAACGACTGCCCGCGCCCGCTTTGTCACTTAACGCTGAAGAAGTGAGTGCTCATTTACAGGCGATGGTGACCGCACGTCCTCATCGGCAGCAGCTTGCGACGTTACAGCCGCAGCTCTCTTCGCTTCTCAAGCGAAAAAATCAGCAACAACAAGAAATTGCAACGCTTGATAAGCTGATTACCGAAGGCGATGCGGAGCTGGCGCTAAAACGGCAGCAATATAAAGAACGCCGACAGCATGAAAGCGACCTGGAAAAAGTGTGTGAGCTGGAATTGCGGATTGTCAGCCTTGAAGCAGAACGCGCCCATTTGCAGCTCGATCAACCCTGTCCGCTGTGCGGCTCCACGCAGCATCCGGCGGTGGCGGATTATCAGGCCATTGTGCCGGGAGAGAACCAGCAGCGGCATGCAGCATTAAAACGTGAAGTGGCGAGCCTTGCGGAGACGGGCTTTGCGATGAAAGGTCAGCTTGATACCCAGCGTAAGCAGCGCGAAAACCTGATTTCCGCAATCACTGCCCTGGACGAAGAAGAAACCGCGCTGCGTTTACGCTGGCAACAACTGTGTGCCCACCTGCAACTGGCGCTGGCACCAGAGGATGATCTCCAGCAGTGGCTGGAAAACGAAGAGCAGCGCGAACAGGCGTTGCATCAACTCAGCCAGCGCATCGTGCTGGAAGAGCAGCTTTCTCAGACGCGGCTGCAGTATGAAAAACTTGCTGCCGAGGTCACCGGGCAACGCGATACGCTGAACGCATCGCTGACAAATATGGGTTTGCAACACCCCGCTTCCGGCGAGGAAACGAGCTGGATCGCAGAACGTCAGCAGGAATCTCAGAGCTGGCAGCAACGCAGTGAGCAGCTTCCGCGTTTGCAGCAGCAGTTAGCTACGCTGGAAAATGTGCTCAACGCCCTGGTCGACGATGGCACCACCCCTGCAGCATTATCGGAAAGCGAGCAGGTTTCTGCGCTACAAACCTGGCACCAGCTTCACAGCGATTGTATTGCTCTGGAAAGCCAGTGGCAGACGCTGCAACAGCAGAGCCAGCAGGAAGAGGCACGTGCAACCCAGGCGCATGAACATTTCCTCAGAGCGCTGGCCGAAAGCCCGTTTGAAAACATAGAAACTTTCCAGGCAGCTTTGCTGGATGAGGGCGAACGCCAACAGCTTGAGCAGAAAAAACAAAAACTTGAGCAACAGCATCAGCAACAAACGGTTCTCTGCCAGCAGGCGGAAAAAGCGCTGATCGAGCATCACGTGGCTCGTCCAGAATCGCTGGCGAGTGATGCTGAATTAGATGCTCTGCAGCAGCAGCTCGCACGCTGCAATCAGCAACTGCGCGAGAACACGACTCAGCAAGGGCAAATCCAACAGCAGCTTCAACATGATGCGGAAAACCGCCAGCGCCAACAAGGACTCATGCTGGCAATCGTTGAGTGCCAGCAACAGGTGGAAGACTGGGGCTATCTCAACGCCCTAATTGGCTCGAAAGAAGGCGATAAATTCCGGAAATTTGCCCAGGGGCTGACGCTCGATAATCTGGTGTGGCTGGCGAACAACCAGCTTAATCGCTTACACGGGCGCTATTTATTGCAACGCAAAGATAGCGAGGCTTTAGAGCTGCAAGTGGTGGATACGTGGCAGGCCGACGCGGTCCGTGACACGCGCACACTTTCCGGCGGCGAAAGTTTCCTGGTGAGCCTGGCGCTGGCGCTGGCGCTGTCCGACCTGGTGAGCCATAAAACGCGTATTGATTCGCTATTCCTGGATGAGGGCTTTGGCACGCTGGATGCCGAAACGCTGGATACGGCGCTGGATGCGCTCGACACGCTTAATGCCAGCGGCAAAACCATCGGCGTGATAAGCCACGTTGAGGCGATGAAAGAGCGTATTCCGGTTCAGATTAAGGTGAAGAAGATCAATGGATTGGGCGTAAGCCGATTAGAGAAGGAGTTTGCGGTCGAGTAGTACGACCCGCGCCCCAAAGGGGCGAGGGTTTTGGTGACAGGAAAATTATTTCTCCAGCGGCCACAGCCATGCAGCCCCGCGTACGCCGCTGGAATCACCGTGCACCGCTTTACGGATAGGCGTTTCGCATTCTCCGCCAAACACCCACGGTTTCACCAGTTGCGGCACCGTTTTGTACAAACGCTCGTTGTTGCTCATACCGCCACCCAGCACGATCACATCGGGATCAAGAATATTGACGATATGGGCCAACGATTTTGCCAGACGCATTTCATAGCGATTGATAGCCAGTTCCGCTACAGCATCACCCTGCTCAACCAAATTCATGATTTCATTGCCTTTAAGCGGGTTACCACTTAGACGATGGTAATCCGTGGCAAAGCCAGTGCCGGAAATAAAGGTTTCGATACAGCCTTGCTTGCCGCAGTAGCACGGCACTTCTTCACGAAATTGCAGCTCTGAGTCATCCATCCAGGGTAATGGGTTATGCCCCCACTCGCCCGCCGTGCCATTACCGCCAATCAGGCTGCGCCCGTTAATGGCAATACCCGATCCACACCCCGTGCCGATAATCACCGCAAAGACTATTCCCGCGCCTGCCGCTGCGCCATCAATGGCTTCTGAAACGGCCAGGCAATTGGCATCGTTTGCCAGCCGGACTTCACGCTGTAACGCGTCGCACAGATCTTTATCGAAAGGTTGCCCATTAAGCCAGGTCGAGTTGGCATTTTTTACCACGCGGGTATAAGGCGAAATCGAACCAGGAATACCAATGCCGACCGTGCCTTTTTCACCCGTGGCTTCTTCTGCCAGACGCACCAGCTCCACAATCGTGCCGATAGTTTGCTGATAATCATTTTTTGGTGTCGGCAGACGGTGGCGGAAAAGTTGTTTGCCATCGTTCGCCAGAGCGATCACTTCTGTTTTTGTTCCACCTAAGTCGATACCAATGCGCACAGCGATGCCCTCATTTAATTAACATTATCAATAGAATAGAAGTGAAGCCCCGTAAAGGCAATGAAACCCAGCGGCTGATTCGCTATCATGCCCGCTGCGTTTAACTGACAGTCCGGGAAATAATCATGCTGTGGTTCAAAAATTTAATGGTTTACCGTTTAAGCCGTGACATCACGCTTTCAGCGGATGACATGGAAAAACAGTTGGCCGCGTTCACGTTCACCCCATGCGGCAGCCAGGATATGGCCAAGACCGGCTGGGTGTCGCCAATGGGCTCGCACAGCGATGCATTAACCCATGTTGCCAACGGGCAGATTGTGATTTGCGCCCGTAAAGAAGAAAAAATTCTCCCGGCTCCGGTGATTAAACAAGAACTCGAAGCGAAGATCAGCCGCCTCGAAGCCGAACAGGCTCGTAAGCTGAAAAAGACTGAGAAAGATTCTCTGAAAGATGAAGTGCTGCACTCTTTGTTGCCGCGTGCATTCAGCCGTTTCAATCAAACAATGATGTGGATCGACACCGTAAATGGTTTGATCATGGTGGACTGCGCGAGCGCTAAAAAAGCGGAAGATACCCTGGCATTGCTGCGTAAAAGCCTCGGTTCATTGCCGGTTGTCCCGTTAGCGCTGGAAAATCCGATTGAGCTGACGCTGACCGAATGGGTTCGCTCCGGCGATGTGCCTGCGGGCTTTGCCTTGATGGATGAAGCTGAACTGAAAGCCATTCTTGAAGGCGGCGGCGTGATTCGCTGTAAGCAACAGGATCTGGTGTGTGACGAAATCGCAGCCCATATCGAAGCCGATAAAGTGGTGACGAAACTGGCTCTCGATTGGCAAGAACGCATTCAGTTTTTGGTTGCCGATGATGGCTCGATTAAGCGCCTGAAGTTTGCCGACACGCTGCGTGAGCAGAATGATGATATTGACCGCGAAGATTTCGGTGGGCGTTTTGATGCCGATTTTATTCTGATGACCGGCGAGTTAGCGGCGTTGATTAAGAATCTGGTTGAAGCGTTAGGCGGCGAAGCACAGCGCTAAGTTTTATGTCGGGTGGCGCATTCGCTTACCCGACCTACAAATTCGGTATTGTAGGGTGGATAAGCGAATGCGCCACCCGACCTACAAATTCGGTATTGTAGGGTGGATAAGCGAACGCGCCATCCACCATAATCATTTATTTATCAGCTAAATAACGACAGAGATATGATGTCGGCTCGGCTACCTGTAAATGGAACTCACTGTGCCCTGGAACATGGAACACGGTGCCCGCTGCATAAGTTTTCCACTCAGTTTCACCCGGCAGCAGAACGTGCAATGCCCCGCTAATCACGGTCATTTCTTCTGGCTGGGCTGTGCCAAACGTGTATTCACCTTCGACCATTACCCCAACACTTGCGCGGCCAGTGCTGCTGCTCGTAAACCCAATAGATTTCACTTTACCGGAAAAGTACTCATTACTTTGAAGCATGACCAGGCCCTTTTAAAATAGTTGAAAAAACAATATAGAGGGGAACTCGAGAGCCTGTCACGCAAATTATTGCCCGGTGTTAAGTGAGCAATTCTGACGCCAGGCGCGCAATCAGAACGTTCGATAACAATACCGGGATATCTAATGTTTTTTGCAATAAATCGCGGTGTTTTTGGTGGAACCCCAGGCAGTCGAGAACTAACACATCTGCGCCGTCAGCAACCAGTTTTTTCCCTGCATCGATTAAATCCTGCTCGGTTCCATGAACCGGATTCGCCAGTTCATACAACGGTTCGCTTTGTAGCATCTGCCATTTTTTATGTTGGAATTTCATCATTTCAGGAACGGGAAGAATGATGCCGACCTGATGCCCATCCACAATCGAGGCCACCAGCGGCGGAATAATACGTTCGGGTTCCAGCAAAATGCCTTTTCGCGCCGTCAGCGTGGAGAAGCTGTGGGTGCTCATCAGCAAAATGACATCAAACCCCTGGTTATCGAGAAGCTCAATCGTCGCCTGCAACGCACGCTCGACTTTCTCTTTGCCCACGTAAGCCAAAGCATCGCCAGATAAAAGTGTCAGAAGCGGCTCTTCGCCAGGTGATGGGGCATATTCCGCCATCACTTCGTCATACGAAAGGTTACCCAATAAACTGAGTAGTTTGATTTGTTCTACAGAAATGTGGTCCGTGAGTAGCGGCAGTATTTCACTGACCGGAACGACGCCGATAGTAATTATTGCCAATGTTTGCTTCATGTTTCGTTCCGCCTTTGTCCCATATCAGCCCTTCATTGCTGCGCTGGTACCTTTCCTCTCGAAGGATACTCTGCTGAAGGTCGCTCAATAATTAACCACAAAGCGTAGCAGCATAATTGCAGAGTATCTGCCGGAATATTAAACGAAACGTCAATCACAACGATACAACATCATGATAATTAATATTTAACAAGCAAATGGCGTTAAAGATGTGATTTGTCGCCATGCCAGTGAATTAATTTGAAGGAGGAGTCGGAAATGATGGCGTCCTTGCCGGGATCTTACGTTTTTTGCGGGTCTTCATAACGCCGCTTCGCATCTAACGCTTCTTGTTCTGTTTCGTGCTCGCTGATCAGCGTATCAGGATGGGGATGGTCGGCACGAAGTTGATACCAGGTGACCGTTTTTTCTGTTGAACCCTTTTCAACGGTAACAATACGCGCTTCCCGGGGATATGGAGGATTGCTCGCCATCGCTCTTCCTTTGGTGATGAATGAGCGTTAAGTATAGCCAGGAATCAGCTGGCGCGAGCCGTACGCAGCGCCGCTAATACCGCTTCGACAATTTCTGCGGGAGGGCGCGTGGCATCAACGACATGATGTGCAGCCTGGTTGTAGAGGGCTTCACGCGCGGCGAGCACTTCAACAATTTCATCGGTAATCGGCCTGCCGGTAAGCGTTGGGCGCTGGCCCTCTTCCGGGAATGCTTCTAAGCGCGATGCCAGAATTTGTGCCGGAGCGCGCAGGTAGATAACCACGCCATGCTCGCGCATAAACTGGCGATTACTTTCAGCCAGAACCATGCCGCCACCCGTTGCGATAACCGTTCCAGGCGCGGTAACACTTTGCAGTGCGCCAGATTCGCGGCGACGAAAACCGTCCCAGCCTTCTTGCGCCACAATATCGGCAACGCTCATGTTCGTGCTGGTTAAAAGGTAGTGGTCGGTATCAACAAAGTTACAGCCCAATGCCTGCGCTAACGCAACACCTACGGTTGTTTTACCACAACCTCGAGCGCCGACTAAAAAAATGGGTTGAGTCATCAGTGGCTAATCCTTTGCTGTTCGCAAACATGGAAAGAAAATTTATAACGTTCATCGTTACACAACGAATAATACCAGCAAGCTAGTACGTGGAATAGAATTACATCGTTATTAAGCGCTTTTTGAGCGACTGGCGGCGAGCAGCCATTTTTCGAGTTCATTGGCAAAGAGCTGACGGTCGCGCTGGCTAAGGCTGTCAGGGCCGCCGGTCTGTACTCCGCTGGCTCTTAATGTATCCATAAAATCACGCATGGTCAGGCGTTCGCGAATCGTGGCTGGGGTGTAAAGTTCTCCGCGAGGATTCAAGGCGATAGCACCCTTTTCCAGCACATCGGCGGCCAAAGGAATATCGGCGGTCACAACTAAGTCCCCTTTTTCACAGCGGCGCACAATTTCGTTATCGGCCACATCAAATCCGCTAGCCACTTGCAGGCTACGAATAAAGCGTGAGGGCGGAGTTTTCATCCCCTGGTTGGCAACCAGCGTTACCATTATTTGCGCTCGTTCGGCGGCGCGAAACAGCACTTCTTTGATCACTTTCGGACACGCATCCGCATCCACCCAAATTTGCATGACGACTCCTGATTGTCGACGGGAATGGAGGCGATCTTGCCGTGCTTTTTGAGAATCGCAAACTTTATCTTTTAGATATAGAGCAACTGACTGTTTTGTTTAAGCGCGCCTGAAAGCGCGTTAAGCTATGCTCACCACACAACTCAGACGATGGAGTGAGACTTTGGATAAGAAGATTGGATTTATTGGTTGCGGCAACATGGGAAAAGCCATCCTTGGTGGTCTGATAGCCAGTGGACAAGTGCTTCCAGGTAATATCTGGGTCTATACGCCGTCCCCCGACAAAGTGGAAGCCTTACGCGCGCAATATGGTATCAACGCGGCACAAAGCGCGCAGGAAGTGGCTCAAATCGCCGATATTGTTTTCGGTGCGGTGAAACCAAATGTCATGCTAAAAGTGCTGAGTGAAGTTAATTCCAGCCTGAATAAAGATACCGTCGTTATTTCCATTGCAGCAGGCGTGACGCTGGATTCTCTGGCTAAAGCCCTGGGCCATGACCGCAAAATTATCCGCGCGATGCCTAACACACCGGCGCTGGTGAATGCCGGGATGACATCCATTACGCCAAACGCGCTGGTCAGTTCGGAAGATATTGCCGATGCGGTGAATATTTTCCGCAGCTTCGGGCTTGCCGAAGTGGTACCAGAAGCCTTGATCCACCCGGTTGTGGGCGTCAGCGGCTCGGCGCCAGCCTATGTGTTTATGTTTATTGAAGCGATGGCCGATGCCGCAGTATTAGGTGGAATGCCGCGCAAACAGGCGTACCAGTTTGCCGCACAAGCGGTAATGGGTTCCGCAAAAATGGTGCTGGAAACCGGTCAACATCCGGGCGAGCTGAAAGATATGGTGTGTTCACCAGGCGGTACCACCATTGAAGCGGTAAAAGTTCTGGAAGAAAAAGGCTTCAGAGCGGCCGTGATGGAAGCGATGGTGAAATGTATGGCGAAATCCGAATTGCTCGGGAAATCATAGTTTTCACACCCTCTCCTGCACGGGGAGGGTTTTACGCTGCAATATCATAAACTTCTGTGCGGCTGCGCCCGAGATTTTTTGCTTTATACAACGCGACATCAGCCGCTTTTAGCCATTCGCGATAATTCATCATACTCTGGTCAAATTCCGCCACGCCGACGCTGATATGCAGCGAAATGTGGGGTGCATGCGGCAAACGAAACTCTTCAAGATACTCCCGGACTCGCGCCATTGCCTGTATGGCACTCTCTTGCGAGGTGCCAGACATAATCACGCCAAATTCATCGCCTCCGAAACGCCCTATAACATCGGTTATCCGCAAGGTGAGCTGCAAATGTTCAGTGATGGCGAGAATAGCTTCGTCGCCAACATCATGGCCAAATGAATCGTTGATGGACTTGAAGTGGTCAATATCAATGAGTAACAGCGTGGCGCTTCGTTGGTAGCGTTGGCAGTTGTCATACTCGCCATGCAGCAAATGCTCCCAATGACGCCGGTTGTAGACGCCCGTCATACCGTCACGCGTGCTCATGAGCATCAACCGTCGCTTATGTTCAGAAAGTTTCAATGCGGTTCGGTAACTAACCAGACCAAAGTAGGCAGGATAAATCAGTAAAAAAGGCAGACAAATCCAAACTTGCGAGGGCATAGTTTGTAAGTTAAGGGGAATATGAAGCAGACCCAACGTAAGCACGCAGCTCAGGACAATAATACCCAGGCCGCCGAGGAACAATTTTAGCCCCCCACACCCGACGTTATTCATGCATAGCATTGCCAGGATAAGTGCCGAAGGCAGCGCATTTAACCCCATGACGGCAATCCATACTCCGCCCATGATGGAATCAGCCATCAAATTACGGATTTCCGCGCGCGCAGGGTCGGATGCACGATCGGCGGTTTGCCAGGCAAAGTGCGGCCAAATAAAACAGTACGCCACCAATAACAGCCACCACCATCCGCTTACGGGCTGCATCACCAATACTGAAGAAACACAAAAAAAGCCCGTCGCCAGGCCTATGATTCGCGGAATATAAAGACGTCGGGCAAATCTCCGCGCGGAGTGATGCCGGTCTTCATCAAGGTACGTTGAGCTATCCATCATTCCCCCAGGAAGCCATCTACCAGAACTGCGTTCATCAATCATGATAATTCGGAATATTCTGAAATATTTGCCGTAATTATAGAAAGTTTGCTTAGGGGGAAAGTATGATTTTTCGGGTGAGCCAGCGAACCGACTCACCCATTTAGGCTATCGGGCTTGTTTTTGCAGGCAATTACTCATGAAAGTTTTTCGTGCATCACCGGATAAGGTTTGTTTCCCGGCTTCGGCATTACACTCTTTCATTTTTTGCTGCTGCGGCGTCAGGCTTTTTTCCGCAGGCGTTGACTGACTATTTTTCAGACAATTGCTCATGTAAGTTTTACGGGCGTCCCCTTTCAGCGTTTGCGAGGTCGCTTGTTGGTTACACGTTGTCATTCGTTGCTGCTGCGGGGTCATTGCTTTATCTGCCGCCGCAGTCGCCCCTACAAACCCCGCCAGTAACGCCATCATTAATACTGTTTTCATAGCACCATCCTTTTTTATTGTGGTGCTTTAATTTTGGTCGCAGGTTGAAGAAAAGGCGAACCTCCGGAAAAGGATTTCAGATATAACGAAGGCGCTGCTGTTTTTTAATTTCGCCCGTTATTAAAAACGGGCATGGAAATAGTTTTAAGCTCGAGGATGAGTCAGCAATCTTTCTAAATGTTGCTCCAGCAGTTCGGTATCATGAGAAGTGACGCTTTCATCTGGTCGCACTTCATGTAACGCCCCTTGAATGTTGCTGATTATGGCTTCTCTGTCACTTTGTTCCATTTTACGAAGCATCGCCGTGACGACTATTTCCAGGGCTTCGATTTGTGCGACAAACTCTTTCGACTCTTCTTCTTTTTCAGCGAGTTTAATCAATAACTCAGCAATGAGATTTTTCATAACGTTTGCCATATAGGGATTTTAAACATGAAGTTAACATTCTGTTTTCATGTTGCCTAGAGGGCAAATAGACTATTTTTATCTGATGAGATCCTATGGTGCGATCTGTTTTCGCAGAGCATCCTGCTGCTTTTTACGCCGCAACATTACCGCCAATTGCCAGACGTTCAGTAATACGACGAAGGCGGTTGCAATAAATACCCAGCGATAGCCTGCCATTGCGGAAACACCGGCTCCGATTAAAGGCCCAACGACATTACCAAGGTACATAAACGATTGATTGTATCCAAAAATTCGCCCTGTGACCTGGTCACTTGAATATTTGACCAGTAGGGTTTGCACTGCCGGTAACATAGCCCCATCGGCAAAACCGAGTAAAAATCGTAATACCGCCAGTTGCATAGGCGATGTTACCCATGACATCGCAAAAAATAAACCCACGGCAAAGATGAGCGTTGCCATTAATACGCGGGCAGTACCAATTCTGTCCCCCAGCTTACCTAAACGTGGCGCGGAAATAAGCGCGGAAATACCGGGTACGGCGGCAATAAACCCGCTAATAAAGGCAATGTTGTTACTTTCAGGAGAAAGATGTTTGATAAATAACGCGAGAATGGGCCCGACGGAGCCATTACAAAGCTGAATGACCATGGTAGTGACAAACAGGCTAATCATTAGCTTAGGATAAGGCAGCGAGGCAAATACGGCTTTGCCTGATAAACGATCGGCTTTGCTCATTTTAGGGCGCGCGTTTTCTTTTATCAGAAATAAGGTCACTAAAAAGCTGACCATCAATAATACTGCTGTCACGTAAAACACCATACGTAACCCGAGAGTGTCCGCCATATATCCCCCCAACAGCGGGCCAACAATCACGCCACTAATTTGTGCGGTGGAGAGCGTACTTAATGCCCAACCGCTTCGTTCTCTCGGCACTTGTGATGCCACTAATGCCATTGCATTAGGAATATAACCGGAAGTCAGCCCCATCACGGCGCGTAAAATAAAGAGCTGCCAGACATTCGTGGCAAACGCCTGCAATAAAATAGCAACGGCCATACCGAGCGAAGCACGCAGCAGCATTAATTTTCTGCCTTTACGATCGGCCAGGCTTCCCCACATGGGCGAGACGATTGCGGAAACCAGAAACGTAACGCTGAAGGTTAGCCCGGACCACATGGATAGCGCTTCATGAGAAGTGACGCCAAGCTGTTCAACATAGAGCGGCAAAAACGGTAGAATTTGGCTGATGGCTAACCCGGTAAAAAAGCAACCGAACCACACCGAGATAATATTGACCTTCCAGGATTCCATACCAGGCACGCTTTATAAGTGGGATAAACAGGATGAGCGGAATTCTGTGAAGTTTATCATACAAATTAATTTTATCGACAAAGCCCGTAGCCGCGCATGCCGAGATGAAAGTGGTCTGCATGCGCCGCGTTATATTCCGGCCCCAGTGAGTTACCAAAAAATGGGCAGCCGTTTTCGAACACGGCATGGAGATATTCTCGCCCCTTCCCGTCGGCTTTCCAGCCTTTCAAAACACTGACTTGTTGCTTCCCCGTAAATCCAAATCCACTAATATCCAGCGCCTCTGCCGTAGCATGTTCGCTGCGTCGCGCCCCTTCGCGATTGTAGATATTACGGCAGGCGAAACTGCCTAGATGATTGATACGTTTAAGGTCGCTCCCGATTATGCTCTGCGCCAGAGGAACGGCTCGTTGATGGACAAACATTGTGCTACTTAGCGCCAGCGGGCAGCTTGCCAGAAAGCTGCTGCTTAACTCTACGTTACCGAAACTCTGCACGCGTACGACATTGTTCAGCGGGCAATTTCCGGTGCTGTCCGGCACGCGGCGAAAAGTTAATTGCCCTTGTGCCTTCGCCTGCTGTAACAGGGCAAGACAGGTCTGCGGATGGTTTCCCATCTGGCGTAATTTGTAGCGTGTAACGAGCGTCGGCGGATCATTAATAGAAAGTGGAGCGAACGGATTGTACTGCGCGGGCAGGCGCTCATAGAGCCAGAATGCAGCCGCAGCCATGAGGGTTATTCCAATCACTATCTTCACTCCTTTTGCCATCCCATTACCCGATTTTGTCTACGGAATAATCATTATAGAACTTGAGCTGTTTTAAGCCGCAGGAAGCACATGAATCCTCGCTTTGAGCGTGGTATGTTGTCCGCCTTTGTACTGTTTAAGGATGGGTTTGGGCATGGCAAAACTGCGGGTGGGTATCGTGTTTGGAGGCAAATCAGCCGAGCACGAAGTGTCGTTGCAGTCGGCGAAAAATATTGTCGACGCCATTGATAAATCAAAGTTTGAAGTGGTGTTACTGGGTATCGATAAACAAGGCCAGTGGCATATCAACGATGCGTCCAACTACCTGTTAAACGCAGAAAACCCGGCATTGATCGCCCTGAATCGTTCGGGAACTAATGTTGCCGTGGTTCCAGGTCAAACAGAAAACCAGCTGATTGAATCCTCTTCCGCGCAGTTTTTAGCGCCGGTAGATGTTATTTTCCCAATCGTTCACGGAACATTAGGCGAAGATGGCTCTCTGCAAGGCATGCTGCGTATGGCGAATTTGCCATTTGTCGGATCCGGCGTGTTAGGGTCTGCCGTAAGCATGGATAAAGACGTGACCAAGCGTCTGCTGCGCGATGCAGGCCTGAATATCGCGCCGTTTATTACGCTTACCCGCGCTAACCGTAACAAAATTAGCTTTGCCGACGTTGAAGCCAAACTCGGCCTGCCGCTGTTTGTTAAGCCTGCGAACCAGGGGTCGTCCGTTGGCGTCAGCAAAGTGAAAACCGCTGAGCAATACGAAACGGCTGTCGCTTTAGCTTTCGAGTTCGATAGCAAAGTTGTGGTGGAAACCGGAATTGTGGGCCGTGAAATCGAGTGCGCGGTGTTGGGCAACGATGAACCACAAGCCAGTACCTGCGGCGAAGTCGTGGTGAATAGCGATTTCTACTCTTACGACACCAAATACATTGATGATAAAGGCGCGCAGGTCGTGGTACCCGCAGCACTGTCTGCTGAGATCAACGATAAAATTCGTGAGATTGCCGTGCAGGCCTATCAGGCCCTGGGGTGCAGCGGAATGGCGCGAGTTGACGTATTCCTGACGGCCGAAAATGAAGTTATTATTAACGAAATCAACACACTGCCTGGTTTTACCAATATCAGTATGTATCCGAAACTCTGGCAGGCAAGCGGTCTGGATTACCAGACGCTGATTACACGTTTGATTGAACTGGCTCTTGAGCGCCACCAGCAAGATAGCGCCCTAAAAAGTTCGATTACGGCTTAAAAACCTACTCTTTCGCCGCCTCTGGGGCTTCAGGTTCCGGGCGGCGGCGAATGATAAAACCCGCCAGCCAGAAGCAAATCACCCACGTCACCAGGCCGACAGCATAATTCTGCCACCCTTCCGTTTTAAAACCCAACAAGCCAATCACACCATTCAAAATAAAGATCAAACCGATCGCTACGGCGTAATAGTGCCAGTCACGGCGCATTTTTGAAGACAATGTTTTCGCAGACATGGTGCAATCCGTCAGGACAAAAAAGAGGACTTATTGTGGCATAGCCCGCGACGAGAAACTGCACGTTTACGCGTTCGGAACAGAATATTGTTACGGAAATTTCACCTAAGTTACAAATATGTGATCGCAAACATATATTCGCAAACCAGGAGCATTCTGCACCCTAAATTACCAACAATCTGATATTGACAAACAATATGACCTGCCAGAATCAGCCTCATTGGAGTCTGTCAGTTCACCAGGCTGTGGCCTGAAATCGCTTTAAAGTTATCTGGGAGGTCGTGATGACTGATGTGAGTTTGTCGAAACAGGTTGTGCCTGTATACGCCGTTTCAACAACAAAAGCAGAGGGATCTACCCGAAGTAATCTGGCGTATGCTGCCTTCATTTTATTCTGCTTTTGGGCCGGTTCGCAGTTTCTGAGCCTGGTCGTTCACGCGCCAGGTGTGCTTGAACATCTCGCTCAAGGCAACGATGCCACGCGGCCGCATATTGAAATGGGTTTTGCCGTCAGCACCGTATTTGGCGTAGTGCCATTTCTGGCCGGTTGTGCGCTTTTAGGCGTAATTAGTCTGGCGATGAAGTTCCACCATCGCCACTATTTCTAACGCTTTCTAACGTTTCATACAGGCAGCACGTCGCTCATCCACCCGTTTTGCAAACCATGCGGTCGTCAGATTACGTGTAATTTTCGGGCTTTCTAACGTGATGCCTGGCAACATTTCTCGCGGCAACTTCTTACCCGATTTTTTCTCCGCTAGCGCATAAACTTGCTGATATAAATCGGTTTTCTCAAAATCAATGCTATCACCCTTTTGCAAAGCCCGATGAATTTGGCTGTCGCTCATATCGAGTTTATCGGCCAGTTTTCTGACCGCTAACTCAGTGCTGCCCGCTTTATCGGTATCATATAAAACCAGGTCGCCATCCAGCGCCAGTTTCACACCCGTTGCCTTGCTGACCGCATTCTGGAATGCGGCATTGCGGCTGGCATACCAACCGGCGTTGAAATCGGCAAAACGATACAAAGGCTGAGTATAATTTGCCGGGTAGTTCAGCAGATGGTACGTCCCAAACCACAATCCACCGCGGCGGGTGAAAACTTCCTGGCGTACGGTGCCTTCCATTTTCCACGGGTATCCATCGGTATGCTGTTCAGCAAACGCGATGCTCACCTGCATTGGCCCGCCGGTATGGACCGGGTTCAGATTGCCGAACAGTTTCTGCCCCATCGGCACCATATCAATAAAATCATCAAATATTGCACTCAGTTGCCCTTCGGTTTTGACGTTATTCAGGCGCTCGCTGTAGCTCTTGCCATTCGGCGATTTAATCAGTAGCGCGGTATGCACTAAAAATACCGGAATGTGCATTTTTTCAGCGCGTCGGTCGATCTCTTTCCAGGCAATTTTGTTCAGATTCGGCACTGCGGGATCGGCAACCAGGTTGGATTCTTGCTGAGCGACAGCCAGCACCGAGCAGATATTTTCCTCGCTCGGGGCAATATTCTGGCTCTTAAATGTGGTCGCTAAATCTTTGGCCCAGCTATTTCTGTCTTTCACGCTGGCTGGGATTTTCTGTTTTACAACCGTTTCGACATCCACCGCTTTTGCTTTTTCGGGGGCCGTAGTCGTCGTTTTAGTCGTACACCCGGCAAGCACAAAAACGGCAGCCAGGCTCAGTGCGAAGAATCCGTGCTGCCTGTTAAAAGTCACTGTAGTCATAACGTTCCGTTGTGATTGTTTTTATAAGATTTAGAGAACAATAACAGTTCCCTTGCCCCGCGTTTATCAGAGATTGACTTATAAATAGATGAACACCTCGCGGCTCGCTGACAAATAGTGCGCTTATCTTGACATAAACTTGACAATTCACTGCCTGGTCATTAATTTCAAATGTAATTACTGACCAGGCAAATATCATGAGCAACAACCCGGGTAATATCGACAACAAATTTCATCTCGGTTTGCTGATCCATCTCGCAAACCAGTTTAAAGATCAGCTTATCAGCCATTACTTTTCCGGCATGGACATTACCGCAGCACAATTTAAGGTGTTGATTAATATTTATAAAGGCACCACTAGCCCAGTTGTGATTAGCAAAAATCTGGCCATGGACGCAGGGGCCATGAGCCGTATGGTTGATCGTATGGTCAAGCGTGAGCTGATTCTTCGTAAGCCCAATCCACAAGATAAACGTCAGGTGATTCTGGCTCTGACCGAAAAGGGCCAGGTCATTTGTGACCATTTTCAGAATGAAGCGCTGGCCTCAATTATTAGCTCGCTCACCGAGCGACTGACGCAGGAAGAATCTCAGCAGTTGGTGGCTCTTATCACCAAAATGCTGCCTGATGAACTCACTGCGCCACATAAATAACACCGTATAAAGGTAAAAAGATGGAAACCACTCCAGAACAACACGTTCAGCGTTCCAGTAAGCGCAAACGTAATTTTATTATTTTTATACTGGTTCTTGTGCTGGCGGCCGCAGGCTGCCTCGCTTGGTACTTCCTGTATGCGCAATATTATGAATCAACAGATGACGCCTATGTAAACGGCAACCAGGTCGCGCTTACGCCGCAAATCAGCGGCACGGTGACTCAGGTAACGGCGGACGAAGGGGATTTCGTCGAGATAGGCCAGCCGCTGGTTCTGCTTGATGCTAGCGATACGCAAATTGCCCTTCAGCAAGCAGAAGCAAGCCTTGCGAATACCGTACGCCAGGTGCGCGGTTTATATAGCACGGCAGATAACTACCGCGCTCAGGTCGCCGCAAAACAGGTTGCCCTGCAAACCGCGCAAAATGACTATGCTCGCCGCCAGAAAATTTTCTCAACCGGTGCGATTGCCGCTGAAGATCTCTCCCATTACCGCGATGCGGTCACCAGTGCGCAAAGCGATTTGGCCGCAGCTCAACAAGCATTACGCACTAATCTTGCCATGGTGGATGACACGGTGATTGATAGCCACCCGGAGATCAAAACCGCCGTGGCGACGCTTCGCCAGCGTTATCTTGATAATTCTCGCACCACCATTGTTGCGCCAGTGAGTGGGTATGTGGCTAAACGCGCGGTTCAGTTGGGCATGCGCGTTACGTCCGGTACGACGCTGCTGGCGATCGTTCCGCTTAATGAAGTTTGGGTGGATGCAAACTTCAAAGAAAGTCAGTTGAAAGCGATGCGTCTTGGGCAGAAAGTGACGCTTAATGCCGATCTTTACGGGGATGATGTGGAGTATCACGGTACTATCGAGAGCCTGGGTATCGGCACCGGCAGCGCGTTTTCACTCTTGCCTGCGCAGAATGCCAGCGGTAACTGGATCAAAATTGTTCAGCGTTTACCGGTGCGCATTACTCTCGATCCACACGATATGCAAAAGCACCCGCTACGCATTGGCCTGTCTATGAATGCGCGTGTCGATATTCGTAATACCGATGGGCATTTGTTGCCGCAGCAGACCGTTAGCGCACCTCGCTTTAAGACCGATGTCTATCAGGATTCGCTTGAGGCCGCAGACAAACTGGTGGCACAAATTCTTCATGACAACAGCAATGCGGTAGCTTCCCGCGCCCATTAAGAGAGACGTTATGCAAGATAAAGCCGCATTTACGCCTCCCAATATGTGGCTGGCGGTGCTCGCGCTGTCGCTGGCGACTTTTATGCAGGTGCTGGATTCCACCATTGCGAACGTTGCGCTGCCGACTATCGCCGGTAATCTGGGCGTCAGCGCGGATCAGGGGACGTGGGTTATCACCTCATTTGCGGTGTGTAACGCCATTGCCCTCCCGCTTACCGGCTGGTTTACCCGACGCTTTGGGCAGCTAAAACTGTTTATTGGCTCGGTAATGATGTTCACCCTCACCTCGTTCCTGTGTGGGTTCGCCCACAGTATGACTGAGCTGATCATCTTCCGTGCGCTGCAGGGGTTTTTCGCCGGGCCGATGTTCCCGATGTGCCAGACGCTGCTGCTGGTGATTTTCCCCTCCAGTAAGCGAAGTATGGCGCTGGCGCTGCTGTCGATGGTTACCGTGGTTGCGCCTATTGTCGGGCCGATTACAGGCGGTTGGATTACCGATAACTATTCCTGGCCGTGGATTTTCTACATTAACGTGCCGATCGGGATATTTGCCTCGATCGTCGTCTGGACGCAGTTACGCGCGCGCGAAGAAACCACCACTCATGCGCCAATCGACTATATCGGCATTGCGCTCTTAGTACTTGGCGTTGGGCTGTTGCAAGTTGTGTTGGATAAGGGGAACGACCTCGACTGGTTCGCTTCGCCGCATATTATTATTATGTCGGTCATTTCGGCGATCTCACTGGTATCGTTTGTGATATGGGAGCTGGGGGAGCGCCATCCGATTGTTAATCTGCGTCTGTTCAAAGACCGCAACTTTGCTATTGGCACACTCTCACTTACGCTGGGCTACGCGGCATTTTTCGCTATCAACATCATTTTGCCGCAGTGGCTGCAAACCCAGATGGGTTATACCGCAATTTGGGCCGGGCTTGCCGCGGCGCCAATGGGTGTGTTACCGCTGGTTATGACGCCGATTATCGGGCGTTACGCCACTCAGTTCGACCTGCGTATTCTGGCCTCGCTGTCGTTCTTGACCATGGGTTCTTCGTGTCTCATTCGTGCGCAGTTTAATACCGATGTGGATTTCCGCACGATTGCAGAAGTACAGCTGTTTATGGGGATTGGCGTGGCATTCTTCTTTATGCCAATTACGACCATTGTTCTGTCGAATCTTAACGGGGCGGAAGTGGCGGAAGGCTCAGGTTTGGCAACATTCTTCCGCGTGCTGGGCGGTTCATTTGCATCATCGCTTACTACGTGGATTTGGTCGCGCCGGGAAGTTTTTCACCATGCCAATCTGACCGAGAGCGTGTCGATTTATAACCCTTCAGCCGTAGACTATCTGGATAAGATGGGAGGCGTAACACAGCAGCATCTGGCGGTTGTCGACAAAACGATTGAGCAGCAGGCTTATATGATGTCGACCATTGATTACTTCTGGATTCTGGGGTGGGGGTTTATGGGATTGATCGTGATTATCTGGTTTGCTCGCCCGCCGTTTGTCCGTTCAGGTGCGCCTGGCGCTCCGGCTGCAGGGCATTAAATCAATCTGGCGGGTCGCCCCGCCAGATTTTGCTTTTTAGGCCGACTCACCTGCCGCTTCCACAGGAATATCTTGTAATGTGCGCTCAAAGCTACGCAGACGTTTGTAGATAGACATCAGTTCAACAAGCGTTGTCCATGAGCTAATCAGGTACTGGAACGAACCGCGAACCTGGCTAAATGCGTTAGTTATTTGGTTCATCAAACCCAGAGTAATGACACCTGCGGCAATCGATGGGAAAAGCAGGAATAAACCAAAGATATTATCGATCTGCAGATAAAGAACACGGGCAATATTGAAATAGGTGTAGTGAAAATAAAGGCGGAAATAATTGCGACGCACAGCATCAAATAATTGTTTTACTGTTAGCGGCGTGGCACGTGCAGCATCATCTTCACCATAGACCAGCTCTTTACGGTAGGCTGCTTCCACTTTCTGATTATTAAATTGCAGACCCGGAAGTTTGATCCCCACCGCTGCCAACAACCCTGTCCCCATCAACGACCAAATAATCGCGGCAATCACCAGACCGTAAGGAATCTGCCCAACGATAGGCAGTTCTTTGACATGTGGAGAAAGAGCAACCAGTATCGGAAGAAAAGCAATGAGGGTCATCACTGACTGTAGCAGGGTTACCCCCATGTCTTCGAGCGTCTGCGCAAACCGCATGGTGTCTTCTTGCACACGTTGCGCGGCACCTTCGATATGACGCAGCATCTGCCAGTTTTCCATGTAGTAATCATTCATCGCATTACGCCAACGGAAAACATAGTGGCTGATAAAAAAGCTATTAAGTACTGACACGACGACAGCAATAAGCGCAATACCGAGGAACACCGCTGTTTCCCTGTAGAACTGATGAATTGTCACTTTATGCGGAGAGCTCAACGCGGTCTGAATTAAGTCAAAAAATGGTGCATACCAGGCGTTAATTGCCACCCCGACTTCCACCAAAAACCAAGTGACAAATATAATTAGTGCGGAACCGAGTATTGACCAATTTTGCCAACGATGTGGGCTGTAGATAAACCAGAAACTGGCAAAGATGGCGACACAAAAACCGTAAAATGCATAGAAAACCAGAGATTTTAGCGACCAGAAGCGAGCAGCACTTATGGGGAACTCTCCGGTAGCACCGACCAAATGCTCAAGCCAATTACCTCCGCCGGCCTGCCAGAAGATAACGGCTATCATCGCCCAAATAAAAGCCGACAGGAAAAACGCTGTCGGGCGTGGGAAAAACGATTTAAACATTACAACACTCCTGAAAACACACTCTTCTTGTTATAACTTCTGTTGTTATAACTATCCCGGCACAATAAGGCTCACTGAATGTTGTATCAAGAGGTGTAAGGCTGATTATTTACCACTCTTCGAGAATTTTTTGTGTAGGTTTTACCAACAAGGTATTTCCCGGAATCGTAAGATTGCGCCAGACATCATTGTGATGGGCGATCAACACTTCAGCCAATGCAGCCGGACGATTAGCTGTGGTATGAGCATCAGCAGCGACAGTTATGGCATAGCCACGACTGGCCCCGTTTTTAATCGTGGCGTCCACGCAGTAATCCGTCGCGCAACCGCACACCACAAATTCGCGTATCTGATGGCGCTTGAGAACATCCTCAAGTTCAGTGCGATAAAATGCATCGCAGGCTGTTTTGCTGACATAAAGCGCATCAGCAGGTCGGAGCAATTCGGGCAACAGATCGAACGCCGCACTTCCCTGCTCAAGCCCTGGTTCTGTGTGCTGAATGAAAATGACTATATCGGCGGCGTTGATCAGTTGGTTAATACGCGTGGTGCAGGATTCTCGATTAATACGAGGGGTTTCAAAAACCCCATTTTGCATATCAATAACCATCAATACACGTTGAGCAGGCATGTTTAAGCTCTCTCACTAAAACGAGGAAAGAGAGAGCGTAACACATGCCTGTTTTTGCGCTAGACCGTGTAAAGTTTAGGTTTACCCATTGGCCGGGTTTTAAAGCGGCGATGCAGCCAAAGATACTGCTCTGGAGCACGCATGATTTCGTGTTCGATTTTGCGGTTCATGTATTCTGCGGCGGCCTGCTCATCATCAAGCGGGTAGTCACAAAACTCCGGCTCGATAACCAATTGATAGCCGGTACCATCTGCCTTGCGGATCAGTACAATAGTCAGAATGGCTGGTTTGGCCAGACGGGCAATAGTGTGCGTTCCGTTAGTTGTTGCAGCTTGCTGAACGGCAAAAAATGGTGCAAACGAACTGCCTTTAGGGCCGTAATCCTGATCCGGCGCAAACCACACGGCCTCGCCTGATTTAAGGGCTTTCACCATCCCTTTAAGATTACGACGATCGAGCATGGCTTTATTGGAGCGCGAACGCCCGCGCGTCTGGACAAACTCCATCGCTTTATTGTTGTGCGGACGGTACATCGCCATCATCGGACGGCAAAGCCCCATCACACGGCCACCTAATTCCAACGACATAAAGTGCACGCCGATAGCCATGACGCCCTGCCCTTTCTCACAGGCAGTAGTGATATGTTCAAGCCCACGAACATCGAACCACTTGCGCACACGTTCGTCCGACCAGAACCAGGCCATACCGGTTTCAATCAGGCCCATGCCGAGTGATTCGAAATTCTGCTCAACAATGGCATCGATCTGCGCATCGGAGTATTGCGGGAAACAAAGTTTAAGGTTTTGACGAGCGATGGAAACACGGCGTTTGAGAAAACGCATGGATGTGCGGCCAATCAAATTGCCCATTTTAAGGAGTACGGGGTATGGCAACTGAACCCACAGCCACAAAATAGCCAGGCCAAACCAGGTGAGCCAGTAACGAGGGTGAATAAGTTCTTTTCTAAAGGATGGTTTACTAGACATTCTCTGCTTCTGTATGCGTAATGAGTGTGTATCGCATAAGGAACTGAGTCATTAGCGGTACAACGTAGTGCTATTACTTGGACGCTATCCGACAGTAATAGTTGCAGCATAGTAATAAAAGTTATGCTGATGATACGCACTTTCTGATCAAGCCATGTATAGATGATGTCAGTTTTTTTGCGTATTTTGCTTAATTGAGTCAGCAACAACCTTTATACGCACTTTAGCGCTCAAAAAACAGACAATTTAAATCTGATTTTGGCTTTTCCAGAGCATTCACCCTCCCCCTTCGTGAGCACTCCAGAATCAATCAAGATGCTCAAAATAACGCTAATGTTGACTGAATAAATTTTAGCCTTACAAACCTGTCAGAAAAGGATTTTTGCACTAATACTTAGTGGGATTTCCCTACACTCTTCAGGAACCTACATAATGAAAAAACTGACTCTAGCCTTACTTTCCAGCACGCTGCTCTTCGCAAGCACCGGTGCGTTTGCCGAAAATCCAGCCAGCAGCACATCGGGTATGCAGGCGGAAAAAGAACAGCTCAATAATCCTGATCACATCATTGATGACTGCCGAGCAGCCGGGACTGATGTTAAAAAAGAAGGCTGTGAATCAGGGCAGGAGCTGCGCAAAGAGCATAAAAGCGACGACAAAATGTTGAAACAAGGTGGTACCTCAGACGAGGTGACACAAAAAGACGTACAAAAAACGAATTAATTCCGGATGCACCACAGCAACAAACTGTGGTGCATTACTGAACAAAAATCTCCTTGAAACGCCGCGTTACGCTTTTTCTCATCACATTCCTCATTTTCCCCGTTTGCGAAGTGCCGTAGAGTAGTATAAATACGATCAATATCGCTCCACTTCGTTTATGGGTTACCCGCGTTGAAAATTCGTCTCCCGCGCCTTGCTGCGCTTGTTATTGCTGCGCTGCCAATTTTAAGCTTTGCACAAACCTCTCCCGATCCCGTTTTTGCTTCTGAGATAGCTGACCGTTATGCCAATCATATTTATTACGGCAGTGGTGCAACGGGTATGGCGATGGTAGTCATTGATGGTAATCAACGCGTTTTCAGAAGTTTTGGGGAAACCCGGCCGGGCAGTAATGTGCGCCCTCAGCTTGATTCGGTCATTCGTATTGCCTCGCTGACCAAGCTCATGACCAGTGAAATGCTGGTAAAAATGTTGGATCAGGGCAAAGTTCAGCTCAATGACCCGCTAAGTAAATATGCGCCTGCCGGTGCACGCGTTCCAACTTACAACGGTAAACCCATCACTCTGGTCAATCTGGCAACGCATACCAGCGCCTTACCGCGTGAACAACCCGGCGGTGCAGCCCACAGAACGGTATTCACCTGGCCTACGCGTGACCAACGCTGGAATTGGCTCGCCAACGCGAGTTTAAAAAGCGCACCAGGAAGTATTGCCTCTTATTCGAACCTTGCTTTTGATTTGCTCGCTGATGCACTGGCGCGAGCAGCAGGAAAACCATACCCGGCGCTGTTTGAAGAACAAATAACGCGCCCGTTAGGTATGAAAGATACAACGTTTACCCCATCGCCTGACCAATGCAAGCGCTTAATGGTGGCGGAGAAAGGGGCCAGCCCGTGTGATAACACGCTTGCGGCCATTGGCAGCGGTGGCGTTTATTCCACGCCAGACGATATGATGCGCTGGATGCAGCAATTCCTGAGTTCTGATTTCCATCGCCGCAATACCCAGGCCGACAGAATGCAGACGCTAATTTATCAGCGTGCGCAGCTCACTAAAGTGATTGGCATGGATGTCCCAGGAAAAGCAGACGCTTTAGGGCTGGGTTGGGTATATATGGCACCGAAAAATGGCCGCCCAGGCATTGTGCAAAAAACCGGTGGTGGCGGAGGCTTTATCACCTATATGGCAATGGTTCCGCAAAGTAATGTCGGTGTATTCGTTGTCGTGACTCGTTCGCCATTAACTCGTTTCGTGAATATGAGTGATGGTGTGAATGATTTAGTCTCAGAATTAAGTGGCTTTACCTCGAAAGCAAGCCCGGCATCCTGATAGTAAAGCAGGTCGATGCGTCGACCTGCCATTTTTAATAACTACTTGGCAGACGATTCACCGCTATTAGCTTACCTTTATCCATCTCAATATAATTCCCTTTGCGTAGGGCAGATAATATCTCTGCTATGACTGAGCGCGATATTTTGGTTCTTTTTTGTATAAAATTAATAACGCCCGTACGCGCACGTAAATCAACTCCCCATGAATCCATGATGAGTAAAGTAGCTCGAATTTGAGAATAAGTTGTTGCACCGACAAAACGCGCATCACGATACTCAAGGCTGCGCAAGATGTAGGTCGTCCAATGGCAGGCGTGCTTCCATAATCTATTTTTTTCAATGATGTCAAAAGCAAGGTTTGCGGGAAGGAAAAAACCTTTACAATTTGTTTGAGTGATCATGCGATATTTAATTTGAGAGGTGTGAATTATATTTGCCAAACCAATCAATGTGGGGGCCGAAACAAGATCCATTAAGAGATCGTCGGTTTCGCGATGTAGTACGACACTCCCTTCATCGAAGAACCAAATTAATGGCTCATTGTTTTCGTTAAACATTCTTAATTCATTGTCTGCTGGCAAAGAAAAGCTTTCCCCAGCGACCACCAACCTGCTGCGAATGGTTTCGAGCTGGGTTAATGGTTTTGTGTACATAATAGATATTCCTTTATCTTAAGAGTCTAATAAAATGCCCGTCACTTTTCGAGGCGGGCATTAATTATAACCATTTGATTTAAATTAGATATAAGATTAACAAGAGCAAATTATCCTATAACCATTCAACCAATTAATTATGTAATTACCAGGTGTATTTAACACCGACATTCGCTGACCAATCCTGATCCACATCACCACCGCCAAGGTAGTTAGTGTCAGCATAAGCTGCGAAGTTCTTGGTGAAGCTAAATTGGCTACCCAGACCGACACGTACAGCGGAGCCTTCTACACCATTGTCAATGTCGTCACCGTTGACATCAGCACTGTTGCCATTGGAATCGTCGTAAACGTAGGCCAGTTTGAAATAGGGAATCAGCGCCTGGTCACCATAGTTGATGGTATATCCAGCATCCACCCCTAACTCATAACGCAAGCTGTCATAAGATTGGCTGCCCACTTTCATGTCGTTACTCAGTTGGTAATTATCCCCATCCTGGAACAGACCAGAAATTGATGCATATGGAGTCACATAACCTTGCTGGTTAAGCTGCACGTCGTAGCCCAGTTTCATACCAAAGCCCCAGGCATCGGAAGAAATGTCACCATCAACCGCTGTACCGTTGCTCATCGTTGCGGTCAAATCATTGCTGTAATGGCTATAACTCAACGTTGAATCCAGGAAGATATTGTTCTGGAAACGAGCTGAAGAGTAGATGCGGGCAGACTGGCTGTCCTGATCAACGCTACCGCTATTGTTGCTGATATCACCTTTAGCAAAGCCCGCCGCCGCACCAACAGTCCATTTCGCGCTGTTCCCATCGATCTGTTTATCCAGACCCACCATGATGCCGTTAACATCCTGGTCATAGTTCAGCACACCGTTGTCGCCGGAGAAACCACCACCGATATAAGTTACCCATGCACCGCCGGTATCACCCGCTGGAGTATGGCGGCCATTAGCCAGGCGAGTTGCCAGAGCGTCTTGTTCCAGGTTCCAGATATTGGTGTTAGCAGAAGGGATGCTCAACGCCATATTAGCGTAATCAGTGAGGTCACCTTGCTGCAGTACAACAGTATTTCCTTCCTGCTTAGCCTGATAAGTGTAAGCACCCAAATCAGCTTTGTTAGCAGCAGAGAAAGTTGCCGTACTATTTTGGTCATTTACATAGATAATTTCTTTATCTTTGTAATTAGCAACTGAACCCGCACCTGTTGAATTATTGATACGAACTTTGTAATTACCTGCCGCAGCTACGGTGCCATCATTAGCATCATTTACACTAAATTCTTGATCAGGATTGTTCGTGTTGCCATTACCGTTAACGGTCAGATGCCCGTCAGAGTTCATGGCAATGACACCATAACCATAGGTTGCATCTTGAGTATTAGTGGTATTGGTATGGCCATTGACCAAATCTGCATCTAACACATAGTCACTACTATTGATGTTGAAGACACCACCATTAGTCAGTTCCATTTTATCGGTTTTAAACAGGCCAGCATCAAGATCTCCGGCACCGATACTGAATTCACCGCCGTTAGACACGGTAATAGTATTTGCAACCAGGTAAGCCGTTTCATCATAAAGATCGACTTTACTGTAACCGTCAACGGTCAGATGATCGGTACCCACTACACCGTCTGAACTCAGATTCATGGTCGAACCGTTGGTCAGAGTAATAGCGTCAGCCAACAGAGATGAGCCTTTAGCTACGTTAACCTGAGAAGCATTATTCACAGTCAGCGTATCAATATTGGAGCCGTTAACAGTATTCCACTCAGAACCGTTATTCAGCGCAACGTTGAACAGACCGCTCTGGAAGCTCTGATCATCAACAGTATTACCCCAATGATCATAAGTGGAAGCTGGCTCCAGGCTATTAACTGCGACATCGTAAATCTGAGTCGTGTTAATAGATTCATAATTGGATTCAGCCGCCCCAACCCACTTGCTCCCGTTATCCAGGGTGATGTTGAGTTCATCAACGTTCAGGCTATCGTCAACCCAGCCGCCGTTGGTGTTAAGAACACCATCGTCGTTAGAATCATGTCCATTGGGATAGAAATTAGCATTCCAGGTGCTTTCAAATTTCACATCACCCATCAGTGTTGAATGGTCGAGTTTTACATTGTTTTTCATCGCATAATCAGATGCTGAGCTATCAGCAAAAGACATTGCAACGTCGTTACCACCACCAGATCCTGAATAGTCACTTGGCTCTGCAGAGTTGCCATAGAAACCATTGCCTTCCAACGGAGTGTACGAACCAGAAGTCACTGTAGAGTTAACAACAGAAATATTGTTATCCCAGGTATGAGATTCACTGGTGTATTTTTCATTGCTGGTGTTGCCTTGAGACAGAGCAATACCGGCAACACGAGAGTTATCGCTAATTGTGATATTGCTTTCTACATCCAGCGTGACCGCCGTACCTAAATTGGCTAAGTCAGCAGTGCGGTACTCTTCTGAAGCAGCTTTACCATCAGCATTCAAATAGCTGTCAGTAAAATAGAAATACTCATAATCGTCATCAATTGTGGAGTTAGCTATATTCAACGTAAATACATCACCGTCAACCCAATTGTGATCGACGTTAATATCGCTGTTTGTCCAGGAATGACCATCATTGTCAGTAACTTGCTGAGAGGTAATCATGCCATGAATATTTGAATTGGAAATATTCAGCGTATTCGCCGCACCGTCAGCATAATCATTACTAAGGTAGTATGTAGAAATAACACCATTTACAACATCGTTATTGAAGGTTTGATCATAAGCGCCATCAGCCGCATTGTTATAGATATAACCATCGTAAGAAATGTAGTTAAGTTTATCGGCGTTTTCCCAATCACTCCAACTAAATGCAGTTTTTGAGTCATCGTGATAACCGAAAGTGTTATAAGTGGTAGCATTTGCCTGAGAAGCAATTGCCAACGTGCAGGCTAATGCTAGTTGAGATACAACGAGTTTCTTTTTCCAAGAATGCATTTGTCATCCCTCCTAAGGGATTTAATCTTATGTTGGTCCATCAATATTCAATGCAGTAAGCTGTAATCACTAATAGATGTTAGGGTATTAGCGAAAAGATTATTATGTGCCTAAAGCAATTCGTTCAATTAATTTTTTAAATTAGTATGGAAACAGACAAATAACAAAAAACAGGTGGAAAAACGAAAAACGAAAAACAAAAACTCTTCGCATCTCAAGGCGAACGTTAGAAAAGCCATGAATTATATAAATAATTATTAAAAAATCATTTATTCATTCACATGCAAAACATTAATCAACAATAACATTAAAGAGTGTAACTTTATTATTTGCAGTCACCCTATAATTATTGGAATGAATAGAGATGCTATTGAGAAATTTCATTGATAGTGTATTTGAATGGACACTAATGACAATACAGGCAGGAATCAGTAATTATAAAATACAGATAACACATACAATTTTATAATTTCCAGAATTGTATGTGTTACCTGTTTATTATTTACGAACGAATAGTATCGTTACCAAACCCTATCCATTTGTAAGTCGTTAAGGCTTCAAGCCCCATCGGCCCGCGGGCATGAAGTTTCTGCGTGCTCACAGCGACTTCCGCTCCCAAGCCAAACTGGCCGCCATCGGTAAAGCGTGTTGAAGCGTTGACATAAACCGCAGAGGAGTCGACCTCATTAACAAAACGATCTGCGTGACTTAACGTGCGAGTCAGGATGGCATCCGAATGCTGCGTACCGTGTTCACGAATATGATCGATGGCATGATCAATATCAGCGACAACTTTCACATTCAGATGGAGTGACAACCACTCATCGTCATAATCTTCCGCTTTAACTGGCATAGCTTCCGCCGGGCCGTTTTGCAACAACTGCAGCGATTTTTCATCTGCATGCAACGTAACGCCAGATTTTGCCATTTGTTGGCTTAATGCCGGCAAGAAGGTTTCGACTATTTTCTGATGCACCAATAACGTTTCAACGGTGTTGCAAGTGCTTGGCCGTTGCGTTTTGGCATTCACGATAATATTCAGAGACGGAGTAAATTCAGCGCTTTCATCGACGAAAATATGGCAGACACCGATGCCACCGGTAATAACAGGTATCGTGGATTGTTCACGGCAAAGTTTATGCAGACCCGCGCCGCCACGTGGAATCAGCATATCGATATACTTATCCATGCGCAGTAATTCAGACACCAGGGCGCGATCTGGACTTTCAATTGCCTGTATAGCAGCAGACGGCAAGCCGCATTCGGTCAACGCTTGCTGAATAACTTTTACCGTTGCCGCATTTGTACGCCAGGTTTCTTTCCCACCACGTAAAATTGCCGCATTACCAGTTTTCAGACACAGGGAGGCCACATCAACGGTGACATTTGGACGCGCCTCATAAATGACACCTACCACGCCCAGTGGCACGCGGCGGCGTTCAAGACGCAATCCACTATCCAGCAAACCGCCATCAATCACCTGCCCTACGGGATCCGCCAGATTGCAGACTTGTCGGACATCGTCAGCAATACTTTTCAAGCGTACCGGAGTCAGTTGCAAACGATCGAGCATGGCCTCGCTCAAGCCATTCGTTTTTGCTTCAGCTAAATCCTGCTCGTTGGCCGATAAGATACTTTCGGATTGTGCTTCCAAATAATCGGCAATCTTTTCCAGCGCACGATTTTTTTCGCGGCTGGAGAGCAGTGCCATCTGATAAGAGGCGGCCTTGGCTGCTTTGCCCATTTGTTCCAGCATTGCCTGCTCCTTAGTTAACAATCATATCGTCACGATGAACGGCAACCGGGCCATATTCGTAACCGAGAATTTCATCAATTTGTTGAGAGTGGTGGCCCGCAATTCGACGCAGAGCATCGCTGTTATAGCGGCAAACTCCGTGCGCAATATCACGCCCTTCCAGACTACGGATGCGGATGACTTCCCCGCGGGAGAAATTACCTTTTACGTCTTTGATACCTTTCGGCAATAAAGAACTACCGCGCTCAAGGATCGCTGCCAGCGCACCGTCATCAACGGTGATTTCACCCGCAGGAGGAGCACCAAAAATCCAGCGCTTACGATTTTCTAATGGTGATTGTTGAGCGTGGAAGCGCGTTCCAACCGGCGTTCCTGCCATCACATCGCCAATTACGCCAGGCTTGCTACCCGCAGCAATCACAACATCAATACCAGCCCGACAGGCAACATCGGCAGCCTGCAATTTCGTGCCCATACCGCCGGTTCCCAGCCCGGAAACACTGTCACCGGCAATTGCGCGCAGCGCATCATCAATGCCGTGGACTTCTTTGATCAATTCAGCGGCTGGATTATTGCGAGGGTCTGCAGTAAATAGCCCTTGCTGATCGGTCAGCAAAAGTAGCTTATCCGCCCCCGCCAGAATAGCGGCTAGCGCAGAAAGGTTATCATTATCGCCGACCTTAATTTCTGCTGTCGCAACGGCATCGTTTTCATTAATTATAGGTACGATGTTGTTATCCAGCAGGGCACGCAAGGTATCGCGCGCATTAAGAAAACGTTCGCGATCTTCCATATCAGCACGCGTCAGCAGCATCTGCCCAACGTGAATGCCGTAAATAGAAAACAGCTGCTCCCAAAGTTGGATCAGCCTGCTTTGCCCTACCGCCGCCAGCAATTGTTTCGAGGCGATGGTTGCGGGGAGTTCGGGGTAGCCTAAATGCTCACGTCCCGCAGCAATAGCCCCGGAAGTCACGATAACGATGCGATGCCCTGAGGCATGAAGTTGTGCGCACTGACGCACCAGCTCAACAATATGAGCCCGATTCAGGCGGCGTGAGCCACCGGTTAATACGCTCGTGCCTAGTTTAACCACCAGCGTCTGGCTATCACTCATGATTCTCTGCCGTTTCAACGAAATTGGAAAATTAAAATGCCAGATGACGTTGTAACAGGACTGGCGCGGCTTGCCAACTGCCGTGGCATGGAAAACGGTGAAGTTTGCGTAAAGGATCGAATAACGTAATGAGAGTTTTTGACATAATTATGACAATTAACATTAATTACTTTTATTTAAACTTTATCTTACTTTGTCATAAATCTTTCATCTCAGAACGATAAAACTCTCAGCGTTTTTTAACGGGATATTTCCCGATTAAATTTAGCGCGTATAACACTATTGGGATGAGTAAATGAAAAAGTCCACTCTGGCATTAATGGTATTAGGTTTCCTGGCGTCATCAACCTCTTTGCAGGCAGCCGAAATTTATAATAAAGATGGCAATAAGCTAGACCTTTACGGAAAAGTTAAAGCTGAACATTATATGAGCGATAATAACTCTGTGGATGGTGACCAGTCTTATGTTCGCCTGGGCTTTAAAGGCCAAACCCAAATTAATGATCAACTGACCGGTTTTGGGCAATGGGAATATCAAGTTGCCGCTAACAAAGTAGAGGGTGATCCTGGTACGACGAAAACTCGTCTGGCTTTTGCCGGACTAAAAGCGGGAGATATCGGCTCATTTGATTACGGACGTAACTATGGCGTGCTGTATAACGTCGCCTCCTTCACAGATATGATGCCAGAATTTGGCGATGACTCTTACACCAAAACTGATAACTTCATGACAGGCCGCGCCAATGGTGTTGCAACCTACCGCAACAACACCTTCTTTGGCCTGGTCGATGGCCTGAAACTCTCCTTGCAGTATCAAGGAAAAAATGAAAATGACGGACGCGCAACCAGCAAGCAAAACGGTGACGGCGTTGGTACTTCCCTGACTTATGATATTGGCGACACGGGTCTAACTGTTGGCGCCGGTTATGCTAATTCCAACCGTACTTTGGCGCAGAAAAACCTGACTGTTGGCAGAGGTGATAATGCCGAAGCGTGGACTACTGGCCTGAAATATGATGATCATAATATTTACTTAGCGGCGATGTATGCCGAAACGCGTAATATGACACCCGTTTCTGGTACTGCATCAATTAATGGCGTGAACACAAGCATCAGCGGCTTTGCTAATAAAAACCAGGCATTCGAAGTAATTGCTCAATATCAGTTTGATTTTGGCCTGCGTCCATCTGTAGGTTATGTCCAGTCAAAAGGTAAGGATATTGAAGGCGTAGGTGATGCAGATCTGGTGAAATATATTGATGTTGGCGCAACCTATTATTTCAACAAAAACATGTCAGCGTTTGTTGATTATAAAATTAGCCAGTTGAGCGATGACAATGCGCTTAATCTGAACAACGATGATGTGGTTGCATTAGGTCTGGTCTACCAGTTCTAATCCACCAATAAAAAATCCCCACCTTTTTACGGGTGGGGATTTTCATTTTTACGCTGAGAGCTTTACCGGCTTTCCGGCAAAATTTTCTGCCGGTACCAAATCAAGACCCAAAGTGCTTAACAACTCGCGTAAACGTTCGTGAAAACCACGTAATGTTTGCTCAAGTCTTTCATCCACTTCTTTGTCTTTTGTCGCCGTTGCAGTCCACTTACCGTCTTTATCAAACAGCCCAAACTGATAGGTGTAGGTAAATTGCTTTTCCTGCGCTTCCAGTTCCATCCACCAGCCCCAGAACTCTCGCTTCTCTGGTGCAGGCTTCACATTGACGCACACAGCCAGGCAATCGAAGAAGAAACGGTTATCTTCGCATTGCTCTTCCCGGATATAGGGGCCAAGCGAGGCGAATTTTTTAATCAATCTACTTTTCGGGTGTCCACTCGGTAACGTCATTGCGATCTCCTGTTGTGAAGCAACTGTTTTACCAAACCAATGAAATTTAGCAAATCATTAACGTAATCTATGCTTGATCCATTCTGTAATTTCTTTCAACGCTCTGTCAAAATTGCGATACACCGGGTTAAACGGAATCGCTAATAACTTACCATCAGCAGATGACGAAGTGATTAAACGAGAGTCATCTTCCGGACTAAATGGATCGTTTGCCCAGTAACCCGAAAGCATTGGTGTTGGGCAATGGCGGCCTAAAAGCCCCTGGGTTTTTAGCGAGTAGCGATTCAACTCCACACGCAATGCGTTATCTGACGCATCATGCATCCCAAGGCGGCTCGCCAGTACATCAATATACATCTCCGGCACCTTCGCCTGACGTGATGCATCGCTCAATAAACTATGAACAACCGGACCTAAACAGGCTACCGCTTTCAAACGAGGTGCTTCGATATAACCCAGACGCACTGCGACGTTAGCACCGAAACGGAAACCAAACGCCGCTACGCGAGTATGGTCAATCCACGGGATATTGGGCAGCGCCTTCAAAACGTGTTGGTGCAAAAGGCTAGAATCCTGCGTTAGTTTCCATTTTGAAGAAAACCCGACCGATGGCATGTCGATGGTTAACATCGCGATACCCTGAGGTGCAAAATACTTCTCAAACAAAGTGTAATAATCGCTTTGGAGGGCATCCAAACCGCCGCAAATTAGCACCGTCGGGAATGGGCCTTCCCCCTCTTTTGGAACATGCAGAAATCCCGTTATCGCCCCGCCGCCGGGAATCGTAAATTCCAGTTCGCGTAAACCGCCTGAAAGGCGCGGAGCCGCTTCTTCATAAGCGCGATTGGCGAGGACTTGAGCCTGTTCCGCGAGCTGATCGCCTTTCAGATGTGGATAAGCCGCGATGCTGTAAAGATTGGCCGCATGTAGCCAATATTTGCCGCTTTTAACTTGATCCGTTTCCTGATTGGCCCGCTGCTGCCACAGCATTGCCTGCTTTGACCACTCATAAATCCAGTTACCGCTGCGATAACCGATAACCGTGTCACATAAGTCATCATGAGTTCGTTCTGCTGAACACGCGGCGATTCGCGCCTGAACTTCGATAATTTCACGTGCGTCGACACCGCGCCAAACCCACAACAAGCGGTTAATCATGCGATACCAATGAGGAACAGTTTGGCCGTCCAGGGCGGACTGGATAACTGGGGCAGTGTGATGTTGAGCGCGACGAACTAAAGTCGAAGTCTCGGGATGCTTAAATCGGGGTTTAAATAGCGTTTCGCTAAGATTGGCCTGTACCATCGCGTTGCCTCCATACAAACATCAGGAATGCGGCTATTGTACTCTGTCGACGGCGAAATAGCACAAACGCCCGGCAAAGCCGGGCGTAAAGGAATGCAAATTCTCAGGCTAAAGATAACCTAAATCATTTGAGTTGCAACAAGGCGGCAATGGAGCGATTAAGAGCACCAACGCCGCTGTGACTCAAATGATGACGGTTATTAGCGGCCAGCCAAAGGTGGAACGAATACGACGCCCATATCCCACGGCTGCTCAATCCAGGTATCCTGAGGGATATCGATAACATAGTCGTCAACCAAAGGTTGACCAGCAGGCTTCGCGAAAATAGTCACGAAATGGGCTTTCGGGTACATTTCGCGGATAGCAACAGCGGTGCCGCCGGTGTCTACCAGGTCATCGATAACGATGAAGCCTTCACCATCGCCTTCAGCACGTTTCAGCACGGTCAGCTCACGCTGGTTGTCGTGGTCATAGCTGGAGATGCAAACGGTATCAACATGACGAATCCCCAGTTCACGTGCCAGCAGTGCGCCAGGTACCAGGCCACCACGGCTAACAGCAATAATGCCTTTCCACTGTTCAGCAGGAAGCAGACGGCTTGCCAGTTTACGCGCGTGAATCTGCAACATGTCCCAGGTGACGATGTATTTTTCGCTCATGTGAAGTTATCCCAGCCAGTTATTAACGGCTTAAAAATGTTCAAAGGGGTTTTGGTTGCGCGAGATTATAGAGATCTGGCGCACTAAAAACCAGTGTTGCAGGCCTCTCCTTCTGGTTTTTACGTGCTTTAGATCGTCACAGGCTTAGTTATAGTGGTATTCTCAAGTCAGCACACAATGCCTACTTGTGTTGTATTTCATTAAGATTAATCCAGCTCTGCGTGAAACAAAATTGTCAGCAGAGTCGATGTCAAGGAGACTTATCGTGTCTGAACTGTCTCAATTATCTCCGCAACCGCTGTGGGATATTTTTGCCAAAATCTGTTCTATTCCGCACCCTTCTTATCATGAAGAGCAGCTTGCGGAACATATTCTGTCCTGGGCAAAAGAAAAAGGCCTGCATGTTGAGCGCGACCAGGTCGGTAATATCCTGATCCGTAAACCTGCGACTGCGGGAATGGAAAATCGCAAAGCGGTTGTCCTGCAAGCTCACCTTGATATGGTGCCGCAGAAAAATAACGATACAGTCCATGATTTCACTAAAGACCCGATTCAGCCGTATATCGACGGTGAATGGGTGAAAGCACGCGGCACAACGCTTGGCGCGGATAACGGTATCGGTATGGCATCCGCACTGGCGGTGCTGGCTGATGATTCCGTCTCTCATGGCCCGTTAGAAGTGCTGCTGACCATGACCGAAGAAGCCGGTATGGACGGCGCGTTTGGCCTGCAAGCTGACTGGCTGCAGGCGGATATTCTGATTAACACCGACTCTGAAGAAGAGGGTGAGATCTACATGGGTTGTGCAGGCGGGATTGATTTTATCTCCACGCTGCCGCTGCAACGCGAAGCGGTTCCTGCTGGCTACGAAACCTACAAGCTTACAATCAAAGGCCTGAAAGGCGGTCACTCTGGTGGCGAAATTCATCTGGGTCTGGGCAACGCCAACAAATTATTGGCGCGTTTCTTGTTTGCACATGCAGCAGACCTGGATGCCCGTCTGATTGATTTCAATGGCGGTACGCTGCGTAACGCTATCCCACGTGAAGGCTTTGCAACGCTGGTCGTTCCAGCAGACAAAGCTGCACAATTGAAATCTTTTGCTGACGAGTTCCTGTCAATTCTGAAAAATGAACTGGCCGCGGTTGAGAAAAACATCACCGTTCTGGTTGAGCCTGCAACAACTGACAAGAAAGCGCTAGCGGCAAAAAGCCGTGACACTTTCCTGGGCCTGTTGAATGCCATGCCAAACGGCGTTATCCGCAATTCCGACGCAGTGAAAGGTGTTGTTGAAACCTCACTGAACGTAGGCGTGGTAACAATGAGTGATGAAAGCGCAGAAATCATCTGCCTGATTCGTTCGTTGATTGATAGCGGCAAAGATTATGTGGTTGGTATGCTCAACGCTTTGGGTCAGCTTGCTGGCGCACAAACCGTTGCTAAAGGCAGCTACCCTGGCTGGCAGCCGGATGCAAACTCACCGGTCATGCATTTGGTTCGTGAAACTTACCAGAAGCTTTTCAACAAAACGCCAAACATCATGGTTATCCATGCGGGTCTGGAATGTGGTCTGTTCAAAAAACCTTACCCGGATATGGATATGGTTTCTATTGGGCCAACCATCACGGGTCCACACTCCCCGGATGAACAAGTTCATATCGAAAGCGTAGGCCAATACTGGATCTTGCTGACTGAATTGCTAAAAGCGATTCCAGCTAAGTAAGATCTCAAATGCCCTCACCCTGGCCCTCATCATAGGGAAACACCAGGATGGGGGCTTTTTTTATAGCCCCAGCACCAATTGCCGTTCCATCTGCGGGTCCAGCAATGTCACATGCAGCCCCACAAGCCTTACGCCCCGCTCTCCCCTGCGCTCGTCCCAGGTTTTCCTGGCCGTGGCGATGAGATCGGCTTTATTTAACTGCGGCCAAACATGTTCCTGAGTGGTCTGCTGAAAGTCATTGAACTTCAGTTTGATCCCCTGGCGGGCAATGAGTAAATCAGGTTTGACCTTCTTTAGACGCCTCTCCAGCTCACTATAAAGTTGTTCAATAATTGCCTCGCACTCCGGCCATTCATGAATATCTTCAGCCAGGGTTTTCTCGACGCCAACGGATTTACGCTGACGCTCATTGTTGATCTCTCGCTCATCGACTCCCTGGCTTCGCTCCCAAATTACGCGGCCAAACTTGCCAAACCGTTTGAGTAATGAGCCTAAATCGGTGTTCTGCACATCCGCACAGGTGCGTAGCCCTAAACTTTCCAGTTTTCCTGCGGTAACTTTCCCCACGCCAGGAATTTTGCCGAGCGGTAAAGTTTGCAGAAAAGCAGGAATATCCTCGGGTGTGATCACGTATTGGCCATTGGGCTTATTCAAATCCGAGGCGATTTTGGCGAGGAATTTTACCGGAGCGATGCCCGCAGACGCGGTGAGATTAAGTTCATCCGAAATAGACTGGCGGATCTCTTTCGCTATTAATGTAGCTGAGCCGTGGCAATGCGGGCTCTCCGTGACATCCAGATAAGCCTCATCTAAAGAGAGCGGTTCAATAAGCGTTGTGTAGCGGCTAAATATTTCACGAATATGGTTTGAAGCTTCTTTGTATGCGTCAAAACGCCCTGGCAAAAGCGTCAGGTGCGGGCACAATTTTAGCGCCATGGCGGTAGACATCGCGCTGTGTACACCAAATTTCCGCGCAGGATAATTTGCTGTGCTGATAACCCCGCGTCGCTGCGCGCTGCCACCGATAGCGAGCGGAATATCCCGCAAAGCTGGATTATCACGCATCTCTACGGCCGCAAAAAAGCAGTCCATATCAACATGAATGATTTTACGCATACGTTTTCACACCCGTTAATTACTGGATAAGTATACAGTCAAAATAAAGGGGCGTCATCTTTCAAGATGTGTAGCGCTGGGGGAGTCACTATTAGAAAACCTCCCGATAGACGGGAGGTTTTGGGGGATCACAAAATACGGTTTTGCTGGAGTTTTTCCTGACGCTCAGCCTTCGCGATGCGTTTTTTACGCGCATCGCAGGGTTCCGGGCAGTTGCAGACTTTTTCCATGCCAAGTGCAGAAATACCACCGCAGCTACCCTGAAGCGTTTTACGCTTCACAATCACCCCCAATGACATACCAAATATCACCAGCAGGAAAATAGCAAAAGTGGCTAAAAACAGTGTCAGCATAAGGGTTCCCGTCAGCCGCCAAAGTCGTCGAGCATGATATTTTCATCCTCAACACCCAAGTCTTTGAGCATTTTGATCACCGCTGCGTTCATCATTGGCGGCCCACACATATAGAATTCACAATCTTCTGGTGCCGGGTGACTACGAAGGTAGTTTTCCAGCAATACGTTGTGGATGAAGCCCGTGTAGCCCGTCCAGTTATCTTCCGGCTGTGGATCAGAAAGTGCCACATTGAAGGTAAAGTTCGGGTTCTCTTGCGCCAGTTTTTCAAACTCTTCTTCGTAGAACATCTCACGCAGCGAACGAGCGCCATACCAGAAGCTGATTTTGCGCGTGCTATGTAGGCGTTTAAGCTGGTCGAAAATGTGTGAACGCATGGGCGCCATGCCTGCACCACCGCCAATGAATACCATTTCTGCGTCAGTGTCTTTGGCAAAGAATTCACCAAACGGCCCGGAAATCGTTACTTTATCGCCCGCTTTCAACGACCAGATGTAGGAGGACATAATCCCCGGCGGTGCATCTGGCACATTCGGTGGCGGTGTTGCGATACGCACGTTCAGCATGATAATGCCTTTCTCGTCCGGATAGTTCGCCATGGAGTAAGCACGTACACACGGCTCTTTAACCACGGACTTAAAGCGGAAGAGATTAAACTTATCCCAGTCGCCTCGATATTCCTGAGGAACATCAAAGTCCTGGTAGTTAACTTCATGAGGCGGGCTCTCAATCTGAATATAGCCACCTGCCCGGAACGGCACCACTTCACCATCAGGAATACGCAGCTTGAGCTCTTTAATGAACGTCGCTTTGTTATCGTTAGAGATAACTTCGCACTCCCATTTTTTAACGCCAAAAATCTCTTCTGGCAGCTCAATTTTCATATCCTGCTTAACGGCGACCTGGCAGGCTAAACGGCAGCCCTCTTTCGCTTCACGCTTGGTGATGTGCGAAAGTTCGGTAGGAAGAATATCGCCGCCGCCTTCTTTAATTTTCACACGACACTGACCGCACGACCCACCGCCACCGCATGCAGAGGAGATGAAAATACCCTGGTTCGATAGGGTATTAAGCAGCTTGTCACCTGCCGGAGCATGAAACTGTTTATCTGCTTCGTTGTTAATTTCAATCAGCACATCGCCTGAGTTCACCAGTTTTGACTTGGCGAACAAAATCAGCAGCGCCAGAGCCAAAACAATCAGCGTGAACATCACCACGCCAAGAATAATTTCCATACGTTTCCGCCCTTACAGCTGCACACCGGAGAATGACATGAAGCCCAGCGCCATCAATCCGGTGGTGATAAAGGTAATCCCTAAGCCACGCAATCCTGCGGGCACATTGGCATATTTCATCTTCTCGCGAATACCCGCCATCGCCACTATTGCCAGCATCCAACCCACACCGGAGCCGATGCCGTAAACAACGGATTCACCAAAGTTATAATCACGTTGCACCATAAACGACACGCCGCCGAAAATGGCACAGTTAACGGTAATAAGCGGCAGGAAAATACCCAACGCGTTGTACAGAGACGGGAAGAAACGATCGAGGATCATTTCAAGAATTTGTACCAGGGCTGCAATCACGCCAATGAATGTGATGAAGTTGAGGAAGCTGAGATCAACTCCTTCGACTAATGCACCGTCTCGTAATACCAGGTTATAAACCAGGTTATTGGCAGGAACGGAAATCCCCAACACAACGGTCACCGCAACACCCAGGCCAAACGCAGTGGAAACCTTCTTGGAAACGGCCAGGAAAGTACACATGCCGAGGAAGAACGCGAGCGCCATGTTTTCAATAAACACAGCGCGCACAAACAGACTAATCATATGTTCCATAGTCAGTTAGTCCTTTTCCTGCTGCGCAGGCTTGAGCGTACGCAAAGCCCAAATTAACAGGCCAATAATAAAGAACGCACTCGGTGCCAGCAGGAACATCCCGTTTGGCTGATACCAGCCACCGTTCTGCACCGTTTCGAGCACCGTGATACCAAATAATTTGCCGCTGCCTATAAGCTCACGCAGGAACCCTACCAGCAGCAAAATCACGCCGTAACCGAGGCCATTACCGATCCCATCCATGAAACTTGCCAGCGGGGGCGACTTCATAGCGTAGGCTTCGGCGCGCCCCATTACGATACAGTTGGTGATGATAAGGCCGACGAACACCGATAATTGCTTGGAGATTTCATAGGCGTAAGCACGCAGAATCTGATCCACAACGATAACTAACGAGGCAATGATCGCCATCTGCACGATGATGCGTACACTGTTTGGGATCAGGTTGCGGATCATCGAAATGAACATGCTGGAAAACGCAGTCACCACGGTTACCGCGATAGTCATTACAAACGCGGTTTCCAGTTTGGTCGTTACCGCCAGTGCCGAACAGACACCCAGTATTTGCAAGGCAATAGGGTTGTTATCCACCAGTGGACTAACCAATACCCGTTTGACCTCTTTCATGTCTGAAATATCAGCCATTGTTGAGCGCTCCTTCACGAACTTGCTTCAGGAAGGGGCCAAAACCCAGCTCACCCATCCAGAAATCAAAAGTGTGTTGTACCCCGTTTGCCGTCAGAGTCGCACCGGATAAACCATCGACCCCGTACTCATCCCCCTGACGCGCCCCCCCTTTTACAAGGCGGATTGCAGGCTGCCCATTTTCATCAATGAGTTTTTTGCCAATCCACTGCGCACGCCAGTTTGGATTTTCAACTTCACCGCCAAGCCCAGGGGTTTCGCCCTGATCGTAGTAAGTGATGCCTTTCACCGTCCGGCCATCGGTTTGCAATGAAACAAAGGCGTACATCATTGACCACAAACCTTTACCGTATACCGGCAAAACAACTTCCTGCACGTTGTTTTTCTCATCACGCACCAGGTAAATTTCAACAATATTGCTACGCTGTTTTATCCCCGCGCGGTCTTCGTTTGAAGAGAGCGTCATGCTCTGATTTGGGTCACGGAGTGCCGCAGCCTGGTCAAACTTAGACGAGTCTTTGTCCAACAACTCACCGCTTTTCAAATCTAACAAACGCGGCGTAATGCGCGATTGGTAGATGGCTTTGACATCTTCACCGCTCATTTTAGGTGTCGCCAGGCCCGCAACATCAAGGATGTTTCGTTGCTTATCGAGCGCTTTTTGCTCTTGCTGGCGAGCTTTGAGCCCGACAGCAGAACCCGCCACCACGACGGAGCACACCAGGCAAAGCACCAGCACCACCAGCAGCGTTCTGCCGATGCTATCGTTACTTTTTACTTCAGCCACGCGACTTCCTCCGCTTAATATTGGCTTGCACCACCAGGTAATCAAACAGCGGTGCAAAGAGGTTGGCGAACAGGATCGCCAGCATCATCCCTTCTGGATAGGCCGGATTGGCAACACGAATTAGCACACACATCACACCAATGAGTGCCCCGTACCACCATTTACCTTTATTGGTAAACGAGGCAGATACCGGATCTGTTGCCATAAACATCATGCCAAAGGCAAAACCACCTAACACCAGGTGCCAGTACCACGGCATAGCGAACAGAGGATTGGTTGCAGAACCAATGAAGTTAAAGAGAGTGGCGGTCGCTATCATGCCAAGCATAACGCCTGCAACAATACGCCAGGAGGCAACGCGACCAAACAGAATAATCGCCCCGCCAATCAGGATCATCAGCGTTGAAACTTCACCAATTGACCCGGGAATATTGCCAAGGAAAGCATCCATCCATGTGACAGGTTGGCCTGTTGCAACATTTACCAGCCCTTCGCTGCCGCCGTTGGCCCATTGGGAAAGCGGTGTTGCGCCGGAGAAACCATCTGCCGCAGTCCACACTAAGTCACCGGAAATTTGTGCCGGATAAGCGAAGAACAGGAACGCGCGCCCCGCCAGTGCTGGGTTGAGGAAGTTACGCCCGGTACCACCAAAAATCTCTTTCGCGATTACGACGCCAAAACTAATACCGAGCGCCGCTTGCCACAGAGGCAGCGTTGGTGGCACCACCAGCGCAAACAAAATGGAGGTAACAAAGAAGCCTTCGTTAATTTCATGCTTGCGAATGATGGAGAATAAAACTTCCCAGAAACCACCGACCAAGAATACGGTGATGTAAATTGGCAGGAAGAAAACCGCGCCCAGGGTCATCATACTTAGCCAGCCAGCATCAGGCGTAAAACTCACCCCGAGCCACTGCGCCACAACATAATGCCAGTCAGATGAAATCACCTGCTGGAGCTGCTCCGCACCGTACATTTTATTGAGTGCAGGAATGGTTTGTAACCCGACGTTATACATTCCCCAGAACATGGCCGGGAATACCGCGAACCACACCAGGATCATCATGCGTTTCAGGTCGATAGCGTCCCGGACGTGGGAAGCGCCTGGCGTAACAATCCCTGGCGTATAAAATAGCGTCGCCGTTGCTTCAAACAGTGGGTAGTACTTTTCAAGCTTACCGCCCTGCGTGAAGTGCGGCTCTAGTTTTTCAAATAAATGCTTCAAGCCCATGACTTATCCTTCCTGCTCGATGCGGGTTAAGACCTCGCGTAGCACCGGGCCATACTCATATTTCCCAGGGCAAACATAGGTACAAAGCGCCAAATCTTCTTCATCCAGCTCCAGACACCCCAACGCCTGAGCGCTATCGGTGTCGCCTGCCAGTAAATCGCGCAGTAGCATCGTTGGCAGAATATCCAACGGCATAACACGCTCATAGTTACCGATTGGCACCATGGCGCGTTCTCCACCATTAGTGTCCGTTGAGAAGTTAAATAATTTACGCTTCAGGAAGTGGCCAAGTGTGGTGCGGGTTATAGAATATTTATCCGCACCCGGCATGACCCAGCCAAACAACTCTTTCTCACGCCCTTCTTTCAAAGCGGTGACTTGTAGGTGGAAGCGGCCAAGCCAGGCGCGAGGGCCGACGGCCTGCGTTCCACTTAAAACTGAGCCAGAGACAATGCGGTTTTCACCTTCCGCCAACTCACCCGCAGTCAGCACCTCCAGTGAAGCGCCAAGGCGTGTACGAATCAGGCGCGGTTTTTTAACCTGCGGCCCGGCTAGCGCAATCACGCGCTCGGTCCACAGTTCACCTTCAACAAACAATTTGCCGATAGCAATGACATCCTGGTAGTTCAGATGCCACACCGTTTTTTGCAGGCTTACCGGCTCCAGGAAGTGAATGTGCGTACCCACTAACCCGGCGGGGTGCGGCCCGGCAAATTCATTAAAAGTGACTTGCCCGGCTGGATGACCACCCAACTTACCGCCACCAGCCTGACAGACATGGACTTTGCCATCGGTCAGCCTGGACAGCAGCGTTAAACCGGCATCAAACATTTCACGATGGACGCGGATAATGGGTTGCGGGTCAGCCGCCAACGGATTGGTATCCATCGCAGTGACAAAAATGGCAGCGGGAGTGCTGGCAGGCTGCGGCGTTTTACTGAAGGGACGCGTACGCAGCGCTGTCCACAGGCCAGATGCCAATAATTGAGTCTGAACGGTTTCACGCGGCAGTTTGGCAAGGCTTTCTGGCGCAAAACGTTCGAAAACAACTTGCTCATCACCGTGAACCTCAATAACCAGAGATTGCAGAACACGGCGCTCACCACGATGAATCGCGGTTACCGTTCCACTCGCCGGAGCGGTAAAGAACACACCAGGGTTCTTTTTATCTTCGAAGAGGGGCTGGCCTTTCAATACTTTGTCGCCTTCTTGCACCAGCATGGAAGGACGCATGCCGACATACTCTTCACCGAGTAAAGCCACGAAAGGTATCGCAGGGCCGTCATGAATCTGCTGTTCCGGTAAACCGGCAATAGGCAAATCCAGACCTTTTTTGATTTTTATCATAAGGTTATCACGTTTAAAATTGGCTTAAACATACCGACAAAAAACTGTAGCCGACAACGGATGGGTCGAAACACGGTTCAACCGATGCGACATATAAGGCAGATAAATAAGGAAACGCATCCATTCACTATGACGAGAGGGAGGTATAAGTCGCCCTGATATCCTTTTTCCGGGACAACTGACTTATGGATAGTTTCCGTTCTTATCCGCAGGTCAACATTCGCGGCGGATTTTAGCATCATTAGGCACTCGAAGGTGCAGAAATCACCGCAGAGATATGCAGCAATGCGAGCTATTACGCAAAAAGCTAATTCATAGTCTTTATAAATGGTTTGCTCAATACTATTTATGTATGTAATCGTTCCGTTTGAGGCTTGCGAAAATTCAGAACGATGCTAATGTGAGCGCTCCTAATCCAGAGTATTCTGATTCCGGGTCACTTTTGCCGTCCTGGCATTTGGTTTAAGTTTTATCAAGGAATAAAGCAGTATGCGTAAGATCGCACTTATGATTGCGATGCTTCTGATGCCGTTCATGTCGTTTGCAAGCTTATTAAGCAGCAATTCGTCAGCTACGCCAGTCAGTAAAGAATTCAAGCAACAACTTATGGGCTCTCCTGTTTATATTCAGATATTTAAGGAAGAGCGCACGCTAGAGTTATATGTGAAGATGGGCGAACAGTATCAACTGCTCGACAGCTATCGCATCTGTAACTATTCCGGTGGATTAGGTCCAAAACAACGTCAGGGTGATTTTAAAAGTCCTGAAGGTTTTTATCACGTAGCGCGTAACCAGCTAAAACCTGATAGCCGCTTCTATAAAGCCATTAATATCGGTTTCCCGAATGAATTTGATCGCTCGCACGGGTATCAGGGTCAATACCTGATGATTCACGGAGCCTGCGTATCAATTGGCTGCTATGCCATGACTGACAGTGGCATTGATGAGATTTTCCAGTTCGTTACGGCAGCACTGGTCTTCGGTCAGCCGAATGTGCAAGTCAGCATCTATCCGTTCCGCATGACGGATGCCAATATGCAGCGCCATAAATACTCTTATTACATCAACTTCTGGAAACAACTGAAGCCTGGTTATGATTACTTTACCGCCAATCACCAGCCACCTGTGGTTTCGGTGGTCAACGGTAATTACATGATTAGCAAACCGGTTGCGCCTACGACACAACCGCAGTTGGCATCAAACTACGCGCTCCCCGAGGCAAAATAATTCCGATTCGCCTGGTGCAATTTTGTGCCAGGTTTCATTCCCTGTCAGGGGCTGAGTCGCAATTACGGTGACCACATCATTAAGTGTGGTCTCTTCCTGAAAGTCGATTTCCACATCCTGATCCAACAGCTTTGCCACACCGAACGGTGCCCGTCGGGTTATCCAGTATAAATTGGTCGAGCAAAACGCCATCACGTAACGCCCATCCGACAACAGCATATTAAACACGCCTTTCTCACGTAACTGCGCGGCAAGTTCAGTGATATAGCGGAACACAGCCTGCATATTGCCAGGGGTGCGTGGATAACGTTGAGTGAGCTTATGAAGCAGCCAGCAAAACGCTTGTTCACTGTCGGTTTCACCAATCGGGCGGAACGGGCCGGTATCCAGCGAGCGATGACCTTTGAGCTGCCCATTGTGCGCATAGGTCCAGTTGCGGCCCCATAATTCGCGCGTAAAAGGGTGGGTATTTTCCAGCGCGACTTTGCCGCGGTTCGCCTGGCGAATATGTGCGACAACGGAACAGGATTTAATAGGATATTCCTGCACAAGTTTAGCGATAGGCGAATTGAAGCTGGGTTGCGGATCTTTGAACGTGCGACAGCCCTTACCTTCATAGAAAGTAATGCCCCAGCCATCTTTATGTGGCCCCGTACCACCGCCTCGCTGCACCAGACCGGTAAAACTAAAGCAAATATCTGTTGGTACGTTGGCGCTCATCCCGAGCAGTTCGCACATAGTCTTCTCCCACTGCTGTATTCTCCTCATCACTATTTTGTAGGGTGAATAAACCGAATGCCATCCACCACCTGCATTATGGCGGCGGCGAATGGCCCAGGCTTATGCGCCCTACAAAAAACAAAGAGGATTAACGTTAAGCTTTAACCATCTCTTTTTCGATAAGCTGAATCAGGATATGAATCACTTTAATATGAACTTCCTGAACGCGATCGGCATAACCAAAGTGCGGCACACGAATTTCAATATCCGCGCTACCCGCCATTTTGCCACCATCTTTCCCGGTCAGGGTGATGACTTTCATGCCTTTCGCACGCGCAGCTTCAATCGCTTTGATGACGTTGCCGGAATTACCAGAAGTGGAGATCCCCAGCAGCACATCGCCTTCACGCCCTACCGCTTCAACATAACGAGAGAAGATGTGGTCATAGCCAAAATCGTTCCCCACACAAGAGATGTGGCTGACATCAGAAATCGCAATCGCCGGATAGCCCGGACGGTTTTCGCGATAGCGCCCCGTCAGTTCTTCCGCGAAGTGCATCGCATCGCAATGTGAACCACCGTTGCCGCAAGACAGCACTTTGCCACCGGCTTTAAAGCTATCTGCCAGCAATACTGCCGCGCGCTGAATGGCATGAATGTTAGCGTCATCTTTCAGGAAGTTAGCCAGCGTTTCAGCCGCTTCATTCAACTCGTTACGAATAAGATCCTGGTACATGAGGATGTCCTTCAGTATTTTTCGATTGATTAACCCCAGCAGTTTACCGGATAGCGCGAGAAGCGCCATATCCTCCTGCTTTTGCTGTTCTGTGCGGTAACAATGTGAGCAAGGTTGTAATTATTTTGTGAAGATATTGCTAAAAAAAACCACATGAACTAAAACCAATACATCCAAGTGGTCAGACCTCCTACAAGCAAGGGAGTTTCCTTTATGTTGATTTTGAGTATTGTTGCAACCGTTGTTCTCCTCGGTGTGCTTTTCTATCACCAGGTCAATTTACTGCTCAGTAGCGCTCTCTTACTGGCGTGGACAGCGGCGCTTGGCTTCGCCGGTATCTGGTCCTTCTGGGTATTGGTTCCACTGGCGATTATTCTGGTGCCGCTTATCGTTACGCCGATTCGTAAATCTCTGATTTCCGCGCCGGTTTTCCGCAGCTTCCGTAAAGTCATGCCACCCATGTCACGTACTGAAAAAGAGGCTATCGATGCCGGTACGACCTGGTGGGAAGGCGATCTGTTCCGCGGTAAGCCAGACTGGGAAAAATTGCACAACTACCCGCAGCCAAAACTGACCGAAGAAGAACAAGCGTTTATCGACGGCCCGGTAGAAGAAGCTTGCCGCCTGGCAAACGACTTCCAAATCACGCACGAAATGGCTGATTTGCCGCCGGAACTGTGGGCTTATTTAAAAGAGCATCGCTTCTTCGCGATGATCATCAAAAAAGAGTACGGCGGTCTGGAATTTTCCGCTTACGCGCAGTCACGCGTGCTGCAAAAACTCTCAGGTGTTTCCGGTATTCTGGCCATCACCGTTGGCGTGCCTAACTCATTAGGCCCGGGTGAATTGCTACAACATTACGGAACCACAGAGCAGAAAGATCACTACCTGCCGCGCCTGGCTCGCGGGCAAGAGATCCCATGCTTTGCGCTGACCAGCCCGGAAGCAGGCTCTGATGCAGGTGCGATCCCTGACACCGGTGTCGTCTGCATGGGCGAATGGCAGGGCCAGCAAGTTCTCGGTATGCGTCTGACATGGAATAAGCGCTATATTACGCTTGCGCCAATCGCCACCGTTCTGGGGCTCGCATTCAAACTCTCAGATCCCGATCGTTTACTGGGCAACGAAGAAGATCTTGGTATTACCTGCGCGTTGATCCCAACACACACGCCGGGTGTCGAAATCGGTAAGCGCCACTTCCCGCTCAACGTACCGTTCCAGAACGGCCCAACGCGCGGCAAAGATATTTTCGTTCCCATCGATTACATCATTGGCGGCCCGAAAATGGCCGGTCAGGGCTGGCGTATGCTGGTGGAATGCCTGTCCGTTGGTCGCGGCATCACGCTGCCGTCTAACTCAACTGGCGGTTTGAAATCGGTAGCGATGGCAACGGGTGCGTATGCCCACATCCGCCGCCAGTTCAGAATCTCCATCGGTAAAATGGAAGGAATTGAAGAGCCTCTGGCGCGTATTGCGGGGAATGCGTATGTCATGGACGCCGCTGCATCTCTGGTCACTTACGGCATTATGCTCGGCGAAAAACCTGCGGTTCTGTCTGCCATCGTGAAATACCACTGCACCCATCGCGGCCAGCGCGCCATTTTGGATGCCATGGATATTGTCGGCGGGAAAGGCATTATGCTGGGTAACTCCAACTTTGTGGCACGTGCTTACCAGGGCGCGCCGATCGCCATTACTGTAGAAGGCGCGAATATCCTGACGCGCAGCATGATTATCTTCGGCCAGGGGGCGATTCGTTGCCATCCCTATGTGCTTGAAGAGATGACCGCCGCGCAAAACAATGACGTCAACGCGTTCGATAAACTGTTGTTCAAACATATCGGCCACGTTGGTAGCAACAAAATGCGCAGCCTGTGGCTCGGCCTGACTAACGGTCTGACCAGCGCCACGCCGACCAAAGATTCCACCAAACGCTACTACCAATATATGAACCGACTGAGTGCCAACCTCGCCTTGCTGTCAGATGTATCCATGGCGGTTCTGGGTGGTAGCCTCAAGCGTCGCGAGCGTATCTCAGCTCGTCTGGGTGATGTTCTGAGCCAGCTATACCTCGCTTCCTCAGTGCTAAAACGTTATGACGATGAAGGCCGTAACGAAGCGGATCTGCCGCTGGTTCACTGGGGCGTGCAGGATGCGCTGTATCAGGCCGAACAGGCGATGGACGATCTGCTGCGTAACTTCCCGAACGCGTTTGTGGCTGGCATGCTGCGCGTGGTGATCTTCCCGCTGGGCCGTCGCTACGAGGCGCCATCAGATAAGCTGGATCATAAACTCGCGAAGATCATGCAGATCCCATCCGCAACCCGCTCACGCATCGGTCGCGGTCAGTATCTGACGCCAAGTGAGTTCAACCCGGCGGGTCTGTTGGAAGAAGCATTGATGGATGTGATGGCCGCCGAGCCAATCCATTTACGCATCTGCAAAGAAACCGGGCGTAACCTGCCGTTCACTCGCCTTGATGAGCAAGCGAAACAGTGGCTGGCTGAAGGGAAAATCAACGCGGACGAAGCGGCGATTCTCACCAAAGCCGAAGCAAGCCGCCTGCGCAGTATTAACGTCGACGAATTTGAGCCGGAGGAGTTGGCAACCATGCCGGTAAAGGTGCCGGAAAAGCATCGCAAAATTGAAGCTGCGTAACCTGCAAGACGCTTAAAAACCCGCTCCGGCGGGTTTTTTATTACCCAACAAAAGCCAGTTAAGTCATGCTACAGTGAATGAAACACTGTTTATCATGAGGCTTCCGATTGTGTCTGGTCTGAAAATTACCGTTATGCAACAACCGCTGGTCTGGATGGATGGCGCGGCAAATTTACGCCATTTTGACGTGCTATTAGATGGTATTCATGGCCGCGATTTAATTATCTTGCCAGAAATGTTCACCACCGGTTTTGCGATGGAAGCCGCAACACAATCGCTTGCTGAGGAAGAGGTGATTGACTGGATGCAGTTTAAAGCTCAGCAAACGCAGGCGATGATCGGCGGAAGTGCTGCGCTGCAAACCGAGCGCGGGCCTGTGAATCGTTTTCTGCTGGTGCAGCCCGACGGCAAAGTCCATTTCTATGATAAACGTCATTTATTCCGTATGGCGGATGAGCATCATCATTATCAGGCGGGTGAAGAGCGCGTGGTGGTGGAATGGCGCGGCTGGCGTATTTTGCCGCAGGTCTGCTATGACTTGCGCTTCCCGGTATGGTCCCGCAACCGCAACGATTATGATCTGGCGTTGTATGTTGCGAACTGGCCCGCCCCACGCTCTCTGCACTGGCAAAGTTTGCTGGTTGCGCGCGCGATTGAAAACCAGGCGTACGTCGCAGGCTGCAACCGTGTGGGCACCGATGGCAACGGGCATCATTACCGTGGCGACAGTAAAATCATTAGTCCGCAGGGCGATATTCTGGCGAATGGCGAAGCCCATCAGGCAATGCGCCTGGATGCCGATTTATCCCTGATTGCGTTGCAGGAATATCGCGAAAAATTCCCCGCGTGGCAGGACGCCGATCCTTTTAGTTTATAAGTTCAACTAACTCCCCCGATACGTCGACCACGACCAGGGGGAGATAAGAAACGGCAGATGATAATGCCCGTCGCTTTGCGCGATAACAAAATCAATTTGCGCGCAGGGATATAGCGTTTCCCGCTGCGTTGCAGCAAAGTACTCGCCGATTTCAGCCGTCAGACGATAACGCCCCGCCGCCAGCGGTTCCTCAGTAAAATCTTTTAGTCGCCCATCCACATCCGTTACGCCCCGGGCAATTGTCTTCCAGCTTTCCGCCACCAGCAGCTCAAGCCGAATCGCCACATTTACCGCTGGTTTCCCCAGTGAGGTATCAAGAATATGCGTACTCAGTTGGCTCATTGGGCAAAGGCTCCTTCGAGACGTAACAAGGTGATTTGGCGTAATTGTTCGAGAGCTTCAGCTTCTTCTTCGGCAGGAGAGTTATTCAAACGCCTATGGAGTTCGCTCAGCATTTCTTCACCGCTGCGCCCTTTGGCACGGATCAAAAATACACGACCAAACTGTGCTTCATACTCCGTATTACCCTGTGCCAGCGCCTCTTTCAACACGCGATTTTGCGTGTCCACCGTGGATTGTTCGCCTCTCGAAAGCAGCGCTTCTTTACCGGAACCTTGCGGTTTTTCGCCAATGCGTGGATGCGCTGCCAGCGCCAGGTTCAGTTCCGCGCGTCCCCAATCCAACGTCAGTTGCGAAGCATAATGCTGTAGCGCATTGACGGTCGGATAAGGCCTCGCAGCAACCAGACTTTCGGCCCAGGCAGGTATCGCGACACAAGGCGCTATAAGCTCAAGCGCATCATTCACCAGGGCGTCGTTAAACTCATCCAGCGGATTTTTTCCCGCGATCGCTATCACCGTTTGCGTGTAAGCCTGCACCGCCAGTTTCACATCTTCTTCCATGACTGATTCAGCCGGATGATGGCTTATTCCGCGATCGCACCGCACAAACAGCATGCCGACGGGCCAGCGTTCGGCAATGGCGATAGCATCATGCCCCGCCCCGCTGGGCAGCGATAAACTTCGCCCCTGCACGGCAGCAACGGCGAGACTTAACTGCTGTTGTAATTGGGTATCGCACGGCGTGGCGGGAATCGAATAGTAGGTTTCAGCGCTGAAAGTGACATCTCGCAGGGCAGCGATCTGATTCGCCTCGTTTAACAAATTCTCGAGTAGTCCTTCAAGGTCACAATCACTTGGGCTGCGAATATCCAGCGTCAGTTGAACTTCACCGGGAATCACATTGGCGGCACCGGGCAAGCATTGCAGCGAACCAACCGTGGCAACGATATCAGGGCTAAAGGCGCGCGTTGTGCTCTCGACATACATCATCCAGGCCGCCGCCGCCGCAAGCGCATCTTTGCGAATAGTCATGGGCACCGTGCCCGCATGCCCAGCTTCTCCCACAAAGCGGCACTTCAAACGGCGAGCACCGTTGATGGCGGTCACTACACCGAGAGCAAGATTTTCTTCCTCTAACACCGGCCCCTGCTCAATATGCAATTCAAGGTAGGCGCTGAACTCTTCCGGGCTGCGCTCAGCACTGCGAATGCGTGACGGATCAAATCCGGCATTCACTAACGCTTGTGCGACGCTGATTCCCGCTGCGTCTTCACACGCAAGCCAGCTTTCCGGCCAGGTTCCGGTCAACCCTCTGCTGCCTAATAAGGTGATGCCAAATCGGGTGCCTTCTTCATCCCCAAAGCCCACAATTTCAATCGCCTGTGCAAGCTGGAGATTATGACGAGACAAATATTCAACCACCTCCAGGGCAGTTAACACGCCCAGCATTCCGTCATAGCGCCCGGCATTGCGTACCGTATCAAGATGCGACCCTAACAAAATGGCCTGAGCCCCTTCTCGCTCGCCTTCATAACGCCCGCAGATATTGCCAACCGCATCCTGCCAGGTCGTCATACCGGCCTGTTCCATCCAGCCCGCGACTAAATAATTTGCGCGCAGATGTTCGGGCGAAAGATAGACGCGCGTGAGCTGGCCTGGCGTTTCGCTGATTTGCGCCAGTTCATCCGCGCGCTGCATGATGCGGCGTGCAGCGGCGCTGGCCTCATCGGGATTCATGACATGTTTTATCATCAGCGATTTTCCTGCGAATAAACATCCCACGCGGCCTGCATCGCAGCGCCTTGCGTCGTTTTGAAACCAAGGCGATTAAGCACAGCTTCCAGGGCGGTCAATGTTTGCAGGACGCAATCTTTTCGCGCGTTGTAACCCATAGTACCGATGCGCCAGATTTTGCCTTGCAGCGGGCCAAACGACGTACCGATTTCGATATGGAAATCGTCCAGCAGCATTTTGCGTACTTCTTCACCGTGAACCGCAGACGGGATCACCACGCCCAAAACGTTATTCATTTTGTGTTGCAGAGTGCCGAATGTTTCCAGCCCCATGCCCTGAATTCCTGCCACCAGCGCACGTCCGTGCAACTCATGGCGAGCGATCCCAACATCCAGCCCCTCTTCCAGAATAATTCGCGCGCATTCGCGGGCAGCGAATAACATGCTGGTGGCTTCGGTGTGGTGGTTCAGGCGCTCCGGCCCCCAGTAGTCCATCACCATGCCAAGATCGAAGTAGTTCGAGTAGATCATTTCGTCATCGCCATCCTGGTGCTCGGCGGTGCGGATCCCCTCTTCCACACATTTACGGCGGCGGATAACTTCTTCCATTTGCGCACTCAGGGTAATCGGTGAGCTGCCTGAGGGGCCGCCGAGACATTTCTGCAACCCCGCAGAAACGGCGTCTAAACCCCAGGCATCTGTTTCCAGCACGTTGCCGCCAAAAGATGCGGTGGCATCGGTATAAAACAGCACGCCATGGCGACGGCAGATTTCGCCCAGTTCAGCCAGCGGTTGCAGCATGGTGGTGGATGTGTCGCCCTGAACGGTCAACAGCAAACGCGGTTTAACGGTTTTAATCGCATCTTCGATTTGATCCGGGGTGAAAACTTCCCCCCACGGCACTTCGATAGTATGAACTTCTGCGCGGCAGCGACGTGCGATCTCACACAGCAGATGGCCGAAGCGCCCAAATACCGGCACCAGGACTTTATCGCCGGGGCGAATAGCCGAGAGTAAAATAGCTTCTATTCCGGAGCGGGAAGTCCCATCCACCAGCATTGTCCAGCGGTTTTGGGTACGGAAAAGCTCGCGATACAGCACCATCACTTCATTCATATAACCGGTCATAACCGGATCATATTGCCCAATTAACTGGCTCGCCATTGCCCGCAAGACGCGTGGATCGGCATTGATTGGTCCGGGCCCCATAAGCAAACGGTGTGGCGGGTTAATTTGCGTGAAGTGCTGAATATCGAACATGGCATTTCCTTTCATTCGTTACGAAACAAAAGATTCTTTATGAAAATATTCTGCAACTAATGTGCCACCCGCATTCATGAATGACAAACTAAGCAATAAGCTCTATTTCTTGTGAAATAAGGATTTCTGGAATCATAAGCTGAACCAGAATGGCTCCCATGATGTGTGCAAATGCACCAATAAAGTGCGCTAACGCTGTTCTAGCTCATCAAATTTTGCATACAGCTCAGCGATATGATGAATACGCTGGCGGCCCGTAGTTAACGCTTCATGCAGCACGGCATTCGCTAACACATTCACGAGGCTCATCGCGCTGCTGTAGGAGTCGAAAGCAGAAACGCTATCGAGTGGAGCGGCAAAATGCCAACGGCAGTAAGGCGTAAGGCCTGAGCCCTGCGCTTCGCTCATAACCAGCAGCGGCACCTGACGTTTATGCAGATTCGCCAGCAAAGGTTTGATAATGCGTGGGCGGCGACGAAACGCGATGGCAATAACGCAATCTTGCTCGCTGATATCCACCACCTCTTCCGCCAGCGTCTGGCCGGGTTGAGGCAATAACCAGACATCGCTCCGAATCTGTAATAACTGCTGGCGCAAGTGCATAGCAACCGGCCATGAGTTCCGTAACCCAATGATAAAAATGCGTTTTGAATGATTAATCGCCGCCACAACTTCTGCGAATTGCTGCGCATCCAGCAGATTGACCCACTGCGTCAGATTCGCCATTTCTTGCTTGTAGTGACGTGCTAATAACGTGTTACCTTGCACAGCATCGCGGTTTTCCGTAAGCGGCATTCCGCTCTGGCGCAGGGTACGCAGCTCCTCACGCATATCTTTGTAGCGCTCATAACCCAGACGTTTAAACAAACGGCTTACCGTGGCCTTCGATACGCCAGAAAGGCGAGCAAGTTCTGCGCTGTTGTAGCTAATCAGGTCATCAAAATGGTCGACAATAAATGCGGCAACCTTTTGTTCCTGCGGGGAAAGCTGCTCGTATGTCGCTCTCAAGCGCTCATCTAATTGTTTCATTGCGACCTCTGTAACTTTTGTTTCACCCGAGCCTGGCACAGTGAAACTCACTGCGCAACCTGGAACATCTCTTGCTTAGAGATAACACCGGGCTTCCGTTCTGAGAGAGTAAATAATGATGCAAAGCAATATGGCACCTTCCGGCATGGCCGTCACCCCGCACCATTTGGCCAGCGAAACCGCGTTATCGGTGCTGCGTCACGGAGGTGATGCTATTGAAGCGATGGTTGCCGCCGCCGCAACCATCGCCGTGGTCTATCCCCATATGAATGGCATTGGCGGCGACGGTTTCTGGCTGATTGTACCGCCAGAAGGTGAGCCCATTGCGATTGACGCCAGCGGCTCTGCGGGCTCGCTCGCAACACTGGAATTTTACGCAGGCGAGCAATCCATTCCTCATCGCGGGCCAAAATCCGCGTTGACCGTACCCGGTACTCTAAGCGGCTGGGACGAAGCCCTCAAAATCGCCGCACAGCTTGGTGGGGGGCAATTACCCCTCTCTCGTTTACTGGCTGATGCCATTCGTTATGCGGCAGATGGTATTCCCGTCACACAGTCCCAGGCGCTGGCGACTTGCAGCAAATATGACGAGCTGGTGAATGTTTCCGGTTTTGCTGAGACTTTTTTAGACCGCGGTGAAATTCCACCAGCCGGGAGCCGTTTTACTCAGCCACGCCTTGCCGAAACGTTGACGCGCCTGACCGTCGAAGGGCTGGAGAGTTTTTATCGCGGCCCTTTAGCAGTGCTAATCGCTGAAGAACTCGCGGATTCAGGCATCCCTATAAATCGGCAGGATCTTGCAGCCCAGCGCGCAAAACGCCGTATTCCTCTGCATCTTAGCCACCAGCATGGCGATATTTATAATATGACGCCGCCGACTCAGGGGCTGGTTTCGCTGGCGATCCTGGGGATCACCGATAATCTGGATATGGCGCAAGCAAACGAAACGCAAACCGTTCATCGCATCGTTGAGGCGACCAAAAAAGCCTTTGCGCTGCGCGATCAATACATCACCGATCCGCGTCATATCACCACCTCGATTCAAAGCCTGTTAGATCCTGCGCCGCTCAGCGCACTTGCCGCAGAAATTGACGACACAAAAGCCGCTGCCTGGGGAACCGGCAAAGGGCCTGGCGACACGGTCTGGATGGGCGTCATTGACAGCAGCGGTTTAGCGGTCTCGTTTATCCAGAGCATTTATCATGAGTTCGGCAGCGGCGTGGTGCTGCCCAAAACGGGTGTTTTATGGCAAAACCGAGGGGCGGCGTTCAGTCTCAAACCAGAAAGCCTGTTAAGCCTTGCGCCAGGCAAACAGCCGTTCCATACCCTGAATCCAGCCGCAGCGCGTCTCGCTGATGGCAGAACGATGGTTTACGGATCGATGGGGGGGGACGGGCAACCGCAAACTCAGGCGGCTATTTTTACACGCCATGTCATTCAAGGAATGCCATTGCAAGAGGCGGTAAGCGCCCCGCGCTGGCTATTGGGAAGAACGTGGGGGCAAGCCTCTGACAGCCTGAAATTAGAAGCGAGATTCAGCCCGGAAACTTTCACCGCTCTTCGTGACCTGGGGCATGAAGTAGAAACCTTGCCAGACTTTAGCGAAGCCGTCGGCCATGCAGGTGCCATTGTGCGCCATACCAACGGCATGCTTGAAGGGGCATACGACCCGCGCAGCAACGGCAGCGCCGCCGGATTTTGAGGATAAAACAATGACCGCAAAACCTATCGACTGGCCCGTTTATATCCAGCTAATGGAACAACTGCTCAACGTTCCCCTGGATGACTCGCGCCGAAAAGAACTCGAAGTCCAGTTGACTCGCATGGCAGCCCTCGCTGAGCCGCTGATGGAATTTCCCCTGCCACAACGCCAGGAAGTGGCGGGAGTCTATAAATTATGAGCACGCCTTCCATTCGTGAAATTCAGCAGGGATTAGCCAGCGGCGAGTTTTCCGCGCAGGAACTGGCCGGGCTTACGCTTGCCAAAATAGAAAAAACGCACCCTGAGATTAATGCTTTTACGGAAGTCACCGCGAAACGTCTGATGCAAGAAGCTGCCGCCATTGACCAACAGCGCTTACGTGGAGAAACACTTCCCTTATTAGCTGGCGTGCCATATGCGGTGAAGAATATCTTTGATATTAAAGAGGTGATAACGCTTGCGGGCGCGGAACTTTTTAGCACACTGCCGGCCACGAGCGATGATGCATTCGCTATTAAACAACTGAGCAAAGCCGGGGCAATGCTTTCAGGTGCGCTGAATATGGATGCCTACGCCTACGGCTTTACCACGGAAAATAGCTATTATGGCGCGACACGAAATCCACATGATATAACCCGAATTGCGGGCGGTTCATCCGGCGGTTCAGCCGCAGCCGTCGCCGCAGGAGTAGTGAATTTTACTCTGGGCACGGATACCAACGGCTCGATTCGGGTTCCGGCTTCGCTGTGCGGTGTACTCGGATTAAAGCCAACGTTCGGACGCCTTTCCCGTAGCGGCAGCCAGCCATTTGTTGCAAGCCTCGATCATATCGGGCCTTTAGCTCGCAGTGTGGATGATCTGGCTCGCGTTTATGACGCGCTCCAGGGATCCGATCCCCACGATCTTTTCCAGGCAGATCGCAATATCGAACTCGTTTCTGAAATCCTTGAGCAGCCCGTTAATATGCGCTGCGCTGTATTGGGTGGATTTTTTGATAGCGGGTGTGATGATGATGCTAAAGCGGCGGTAGCTCAGGTGGCTCGAGCCCTTGAAGCCATCGAATGCATAACATTACCGGAAGCGGAATTAGCACGTTCGGCGGCATTTTTGCTGACCGCAGCGGAAGGGGGAAATCATTACTTACCCACACTCCGCGAGCAGGCAGAGCGTTTTGAACCTAACTCCCGCGAACGCCTGTTAGCAGGCGCAATGACCCCTTCAGCCTGGTATACGCAGGCACAACGTTTCCGGGCGTGGTTTCGTGATAAGACCCTGCCGCTCTTCGAAAATTTCGATTTGCTTATCGCCCCTGCAACACCGTGCAGCGCCACACTGATTGGTCAGCAAACCATGCACATAAACGGGATAGAGCTCCCTGTCAAAGCCAGTATGGGGATGCTAACCCAGCCTATTTCTTTCCTTGGCTTGCCGGTTATCACAGTGCCGTTAGCTACCGCAAGTGGCCATCCTATTGGCGTGCAGCTTATAGCCGCGCCATGGCGGGAAGATATCTGCCTGCAAGCCGCCCATCAGCTTGAAATAAAGGGTATGCTGATGGGGAAAACCCACCAGGTAAGGTAAGTATTATGACGCGAGACAATATTGATCGCCCGGCAATCGTTAATGAGGTGAGTGCCGCTTTTTACCGCTATGAGCAGGCGTTAATCAGCAACGATGTTGCGGTATTAGACGAACTGTTTTGGTCCGATCCGCGTACTGTCCGCTACGGTGCCAACGAAAATTTATACGGTATTGAAGAAATCAGAGCGTTCAGAAACAGTCGTTCATCTCAGGGGTTAGACCGCCTTTTGCAAAACACCACTATCACGACATATGGCGATGATATGGCAGTTGCCAGTACCGAGTTCACCCGCGAAGGCAGCGATAAAATTGGCCGCCAGATGCAAACCTGGGTCAAGTTCCCTTATGGCTGGCGTATCGTTGCGGCACATGTGAGTTTGATGGGTTGATACTAGTCTCACTCTCCCTGTCGGGAGAGTGAAGAAAATGGATGCGTTTTCACCCAATGCTCGGCAATATCCTGGCGGCGACAGATCCACACATCATCGTGCTGCTGCACATAATCCAGAAAACGCTGTAGCGCCCTGAAGCGCCCCGGACGCCCCAGTAAACGGCAGTGCATACCTATCGACATCATTTTCGGTGACGTTTCACCTTCCTCGTACAACACATCAAAGCTGTCTTTCAGATAGGTATAAAATTGCTCGGCAGTATTAAACCCCTGCGCGGTGGCAAAGCGCATGTCGTTAGTATCAAGCGTATAAGGCACAATCAGATGCGGTTTCACGGAGCCGTCGCTACAGGTCACTTCGTTCCAGAACGGCAGATCGTCACCGTAATAATCGCTGTCATAAAGGAAGTTACCCTTTTCAGCCACCAGCCGACGTGTGTTTGGGCTGTCGCGGCCGGTGTACCAGCCCAGCGGTTTACTGCCAAATAAATCTTCAAGAATTTCGATGGCCTGGTGCATATGCTGGCGTTCGGTTGCTTCATCCAGGTTTTGATAATGGATCCAGCGCCAGCCGTGGCTCACCACGTCATAATCCGCCGCTTTTATCGCCGCGACAATTTCTGGATTCCGCGCCAGCGCCATTGCGACACCGAAAATACTCATCGTCAGGCCGCGCTTTTGAAACTCATTATGGATGCGCCAGAATCCGGCGCGAGAGCCATATTCGTAGAGAGAATCCATGGACATATGGCGATCCGGGAAACTGGCGGCGCCGATAATATCCGAGAGGAATTGTTCCGACCCAGCGTCACCATGCAGTACGTGGTTTTCGCCCCCCTCTTCAAAGTTGAGGACAAACTGCACGGCAATTCGAGCGTTATTCGGCCACTGCGCATGAGGCGGCTTACCGGCATAACCTTTCATGTCACGCGGGTAGTTTTCGGTAAAGCTATAGATTTTTTTTGGCTCGGCTTGCATGGTTCGGTTCCTTGTCTGGCCGAGCCTGAACATCAACTCAGCATGTTAAAATAGCCAGATAGCGGCTTTTTATTGGGATACGCGAGGTCGCCGTTTTTGCTGGTGCCAAGGCCAAGTGCAATCAGGGATTCCACCATTTTCACCGCAGCGGTGACGCCATCAATCACCGGAATCCCCAGCTCTGAAGTTAACTCCCGGGCAAGATTTGCCATCCCGCCGCAGCCAAGCACAATGGCCCCGCTGTTATCTTCCTTTATCGCCTGTATACAACGCTCGCGTACTTTCATCTGAGCAAGACCCGTGCCATCTTCCAGGGCGAGTACCGGTAAGTCGATCGCATGCAGCGCTGCACAATGGTGTTCAAATCCATACTGACGCAATAAATGACGGGCAATAATTACCGTCCGCGGAAGTGTGGTGACGATAGAAAATCGTGTCGCAACAAGCGTCGCCATATGCATCGCCGCTTCTGCGATACCTATTACCGGGCCAGTGGCGAGTTCACGCGCGGCCAGCAAGCCAGGATCACCAAAACAGGCAATCACATGGCCGCTGACGCCCTGCTCCTTGCCCAGTTTGATTTGCTCAAGCACACCGATTGCGGCAACCGCTTCATCAAAATGCCCTTCTATCGATTCCACGCCCTGGGTCGGACAGACCGCCATAATTTTGCTTGATGGCGCGGCCACACTACGGGCAGCTTCAGCGATTGTGTGTGTCATCGCTACGTTGGTATTGGGATTAATAACCTGAATCAAATGTTGCGTCATACGGGTTCCTGTTGGTTTTTCGCCCTGACATGCAGCACTACGCCAGGGCAAAGTGATGATTTGTTGCACTATGATAATGCAAGGAAGCTCTCAACATAGCCTTATTAATGCGCCATTTGGCGTTAAAACGCCCATCGTTTCTTTAAAAATGAAACCTGGCCTGGTTAATGCAACGAAAGTTGCAGACATTCCGTCAGCATCTGTTTTTGAAAGGAGCAGATATCATGCCAGGTAATATTGAACACAATGCAACGACCACAATTGATAACGCCAACGCCGGGTACAGCCCGCGCCTTTGTAATGATGATCTGGCGCCAACGCGCAACCAGACGTGGTCTTGGTACAACATTTTTTCTTTCTGGATGTCCGATGTGCACAGTATGGGTGGCTATGTGGTGGCGGCCAGTTTCTTCACGTTGGGATTAGCAAGCTGGCAGGTGTTAGTTTGCTTGTTGGTTGGAATTTGCATCGTGCAAATTTGTGCAAACCTGGTCGCAAAACCCAGCCAGATGGCGGGTGTGCCTTATGCAGTGATTTGCCGCCAGGCATTTGGTGTATTCGGTGCCAACATTCCGGCAGTGATTCGCGGGCTTATCGCCTTCGCCTGGTACGGTATTCAAACCTATCTGGCGGCAAATGCATTGATGTTAGTGATGCTGAAGTTTTGGCCGTCACTTGCGCCAATGACCAGCGGGCATTTCCTGGGGCTTTCCCATCTCGGATGGATTTGCTTTGGCATCATGTGGGTATTGCAAGCGATGGTGTTCTGGCATGGGATGAACGCAATTAAGCGATTCATTGATATCGCAGGGCCTGCTGTATATGTCGTGATGATGGCGCTGGCCGGCTGGATTTTATATCAAACAGGATTCGACGGTATTTCGTTTACGCTTGCCAGTAAGCAACTCACTTCCGGCGAACAAGCCTGGGAGATGCTGACCGCCACCGCGCTGGTCGTTTCTTACTTCTCGGGCCCGCTGCTGAACTTTGGAGACTTCTCCCGCTACGGCAAAAGTATGAAAGAAATTCGCCGGGGTAACCGTTGGGGGCTTCCGTTTAACTTCCTGCTGTTTTCCATCGTCACCGTCATCATTGTCTCCGGTACCCAATCGCTGTTTGGCAAAATGATCACCGACCCCATCGAAACGGTAAGCCACGTAGGAAATAGCCTTGCGATGGCAATTGGTTTGCTGACCATGATTACCGCCACTATCGGGATTAATATTGTCGCGAATTTCGTCTCACCCGCATTCGACTTTTCTAACTGCTCACCGCAGAAAATCAGCTTCCGTACAGGCGGCATGATTGCGGCGGTCGGTTCCGTGTTGTTAACCCCCTGGAACTTGTTCCAGTCGCCAGAGCTTATCCATTACACGCTGGACGTGCTCGGGTCATTCATTGGACCGTTGTTCGGTATTCTGCTGACGGATTTCTACATCATCAAACGCAGCAAAATTTACGTCGACGATCTGTTTGATGACACTCCAAAAGGCCGCTATTGGTACAAACGCGGCTTCAATCCCAAAGCAATACTTGCCCTGGTGCCTTCAGTTGCCGTTTGCCTGACGATCAGTTTTATTCCAGCATTGCATAGCGTGGCTAACTTTAGCTGGTTTATCGGAGCCTTCCTGAGTGCTGGCTGTTATCGCTGGCTGGCGCGTGCTGAGAAGGTGAGTGATGTGGCGGGTTATAACGGAGAGATCGCTGTTTCGAAAGAGTAAAACGACGAAAGCCTGAATCATTTCTGATTCAGGCTTTCTAATTGTGGCGGAACGGACGGGACTCGAACCCGCGACCCCCTGCGTGACAGGCAGGTATTCTAACCGACTGAACTACCGCTCCGCGTTTGTTCCCCGTCGGGAACGAGGCAGATATTACGTATTGTGGTCTGGAGCGTCAACACTTTTTCTTATCAAAATAATCGTTTGCCGCAATTTTCACCCGAACGGTGGTTTTTAATCCATTTACGCGGTTTTTATATGCGCCATAGGCAGCTTCCGCCTTTCTTCTCAACAAGATCAAGTCGCGATTCATGCGCTTCTAGCTCTGTATCACTTGCGCGAATAATGCGTACACCGCTGCTATGGCGGACAATACGCTGAATACCGTTGTCTCCGGAGCGCTGCTGCACATCCCCTTCCATGGCAAACTTCAGGGAAGTTTGCCCGCCGGTCATCATTAAATAGACGTCAGCCAGTATTTGGGCATCGAGTAATGCGCCGTGCAGCGTTCGTTTGCTGTTGTCTATTTCATAGCGAGAGCAGAGTGCATCCAGGCTGTTTCGCTTACCGGGAAACATCTTACGTGCCAGCGCCAGGCTATCGGTGACCTTGCAGAAGGTGTTGGTTTTCGGGATATCACGTTTGAGTTTACCGAACTCATAGTCCATAAACCCGATATCAAACGAGGCATTATGGATGACAAGTTCTGCGCCACGGATGTAATCCATGAATGAATCAGCAACCTGGTCAAAGGTTGGTTTGTCGGCCAGAAACTCATCAGCAATACCATGCACGCCAAAGGCTTCCGGGTCGACTAAGCGATCCGGTTTTAAATAGACATGGAAGTTATTACCCGTCAGGCGGCGGTTGATCACTTCAACCGCACCGATTTCAATAATGCGATGCCCTTCGTAGTGAGCACCGATTTGGTTCATACCGGTAGTTTCAGTATCGAGGACGATCTGTCGTGTAATTGGTGTGCTCATGGCGCTCGTTTATGTCAGACTTAGTTTTTTAATCACAGGAAGTCTACCAGAGATGCGCAAACAGGTAGAAATTTTCACCGATGGATCTTGCCTCGGTAACCCGGGTCCGGGTGGTTATGGTGCGATTTTACGATACAAACAACACGAAAAAATTTTCAGCGAAGGTTACCGCTTAACCACGAATAATCGCATGGAATTGATGGCCGCAATCGTGGCGCTCGAAGCATTGGTTGAGCATTGCGATGTGGTATTAAGCACCGATAGCCAATATGTCCGCCAGGGCATTACTCAGTGGATCCATAACTGGAAAAAACGTGGTTGGAAAACTGCAGATAAAAAACCAGTGAAGAACGTGGATCTATGGAAAAGGCTTGATGCGGCATTGAGTGAGCATAAAATCAGTTGGGAGTGGGTGAAAGGCCATGCCGGTCACCCTGAAAACGAACGTTGTGATGTGTTGGCTCGTGAGGCGGCATCTAATCCAATTCATGAGGATGTGGGTTATGTCCCAGAGGCGAAACTTTAGTCGTTTCACGAAACTGCCTGGTCGCCCCCACCGCTGAGCGAATTTGCGTTTTCGTTTTGCGGCTTTTCATGGGATTAAGCGTAAGCGGCAACGTCCGCTTGCGTGCCACAATTACATGCATACACCCCAACGCAGGAAGATGGGTACTGAGCATTTTCCCACCTTGCTTACTCCAGGGTAAAACCTGAAAACTACGCTGATGCATCACTTCAAAATTCAGCAATGCCAGCCAATCGAACATTCTCATTGGGGTAAACATGCGGCAACGATATGGCGTGCGTTTACGAATAAAAGGCACCGCTTTCCCCAGACCCAATAAACTTATCGGGTTAAAGGTGCTCATAATTAACCAGCCATCATCAATCAAAACTCGGTCAACTTCTCGCAGTAATCCGTGAGGATCCTGGCACCAGGGTAATGTATGGGCCAACATACATGCATCGATAGATTTAGCGGCAAAGGGGAGTTGAAGCGGGTCCGCATGGACTTGAAGACGCTCGCCCTGTAAGGCGACATTCACCTGGTGTGAAATAGCGCAGCCTTCGGTATTGATTTCCGTGCTCAAATTGCCAATCTTCAGGAGATGGAAACCAAACATTTTTGCAAGCCAGGGCTGGAGTTGGGTTTCCAGTGCCTCACGGTAGTACTCACCCCAGGGCAGTTCTCCCCAATGATGCGGTGGAATGAAATTATCAGGTATCCTTGCCGGTTTCATCACTACCTTCTTAGCGCAATTCAAAGAGGTTGAATTATGAATCTTAACAGTATTTCTGCATTCCAGGATAACTACATCTGGGTTCTGACTAATGAGCAGGGGAAATGCATCATCGTAGACCCCGGTGATGCTCAACCAGTACTTACCGCTCTTGAGCAGAACCAATGGCAACCCGAAGCCATTTTGCTCACTCACCACCACAATGACCATGTTGGCGGCGTAAAAGAACTTCTCAAAAAGTATCCAGGGCTTGTGGTATACGGCCCCGAAGAGACACTAGATAAGGGAACGAGCCGGGTAGTCAGAGACGGCGAGAAGGTCAATATTTTGGAGTATGAATTTACTGTATTTGCCACACCTGGTCACACTTTAGGACATATCTGTTTCTATAGTAAACCTTATCTTTTTTGCGGCGACACGATGTTTTCTGGTGGCTGCGGCAGGCTTTTTGAAGGCACCGCCAAAAATATGTTTGATTCTTTTCAAAAGCTTAATAACCTTCCTGCTGAAACGTTAATTTGTTGTGCACATGAATACACTCTTTCAAACATACAATTTTCCTTATCTATTTTACCCAACGATGATGACTTAAACCGTTATTGTCGAAAAGTTAAGGAGTTACGTGCAAAAAACCAATCAACATTGCCAAGTTCGTTAGAAAATGAGCGCAAGATAAATTTATTTCTGAGAACAGATGATATTGATTTAAAAGAGAAAATATCAAAAGAAACAAACTTGCAACAACCACAGCAGATATTCGCATGGTTACGAACAAAGAAAGATGCATTCTAAATTTTAGGGTTGTGTTGTTTTAAACCTGAAGGTATCCTTGCTCGTCTTTTAAGCAACTATTGACACACACATGAAGGCAAAAGCGATATTACTCGCCTCTGTCCTGCTAGTGGGGTGCCAGGCGTCAAGGCATGACGGCAACATCCAACAGCACGCACAGAGTCTGTCTGCAGCTGGTCAAGGTGAAGCAGGAAAGTACACAGGTACGCGATGGATGGACGATGGGACATTCCTCGCGGATAACCAAAACTTGTGGAACTTCATTGGCGACGAGCTAAAGATGGGGATACCGGAAAATACCCGGATCCGCGAACAGAAACAGAATTACCTGAAGAATAAGAGCTATCTCCACGATGTAACATTACGGGCAGAGCCGTATATGTACTGGATTGCCGGGCAAGTTAAGAAACGTAACATGCCAATGGAACTAGTACTGCTACCCATAGTGGAGAGCGCTTTTGACCCCCACGCTACCTCTTCTGCAAATGCCGCTGGCATCTGGCAGATAGTACCGAGCACGGGGCGCAATTATGGTTTAAAACAGACCAAAGCATACGATGCACGTCGTGATGTAGTGGCTTCAACCACTGCCGCACTCGATATGATGCAGCGTCTGAATAAGATGTTTGACGGCGACTGGTTGTTAACCGTGGCGGCGTACAACAGCGGCGAAGGTCGTGTACTGAAGGCAATGAAAGCGAATAAAGCTCGTGGCTTACCTACGGATTTTTGGTCGCTTTCACTGCCACGGGAAACCAAAATTTACGTGCCGAAAATGTTGGCTTTGAGTGATATTCTCAAAAACAACAAAAAGTACGGTGTACGCTTACCGACGACTGATGAAAGCCGTGCGTTAGCACGTGTGGAAGTTAGCGATCAGGTTGAGCTTACGCAGGTCGCCGAAATGGCGGGTATATCATTAAATACGTTGAAAACGTTCAATGCCGGGGTGAAAACGTCGACGATTGGCAAAAATCAACGTTACGTAATGGTACCTAAAAAGCATGCAGATCAGCTTAAAGCCTCTTTGGCTGCTGGTGAGATAGCTGCTGTGCAACCAAGGATGATCGCTGATAACAGCGGCACCGCAGGTGGCAGTAAATCTTATCGTGTTCGTTCAGGTGATACCTTATCGAGCATTGCTTCACGTTTAGGCGTGAGCACCAAAGAGTTACAAAGCTGGAATGGCATCCGTAGCGCACACTTAAAAGTGGGCCAAACGCTTAACGTCAAAAAAGGCGACGGGCGTTTAGCTAAAAACGATAGCATCACCTATAAGGTTCGTAAGGGTGATTCATTGTCCAGTATCGCGAAACGTCACGGCGTGAACATCAAAGATGTATTGCGCTGGAACGATGATACCGACAATTTGAAACCGGGCGATCAGTTGACGCTGTTCGTGAGCAACAACTCTACACCTGATACGTGATTGTTGATTCGAAGAAAAGGCACCTAAAAGGTGCCTTTTTTATATCAAAATTTCACCGCTTCCAGCATCACAATATCGCTTGTAAACGAACCATCTGCCTGCAATTCAAAATAGCGTTGCACTTCGTCCGATGCACTTCGCTGATAAGCTCGAATAGCCTCAGCCATCACTGCTGGCGTTCTCATTCGTGCAATCCAGCTCGAATATTCCAGATTCAGGCGGTCACAAAGCAGATTTTGCGTCACTAACCCCGCATCATTAAACATACTCAACCACTCTCCGCTGGAATAATTGCGAACATGCGAAGTGTCCCGCAACGCTTCGACGGTTTGCAGCCAAATATCGAGAACCGGGTGCCCCGGAGACATCACATCCATAAAGATAATCACGCCGCCAGGCTTTAATACGCGTTTTACTTCGCGCAGCGCTTTGCCCACATCATGCCAGTGGTGAGCTGAATAGCGGCTGATGACAACATCAAATGCATCATTTTCAAACGGCAGTATTTCAGCATAACCCTGCTGGGTCGTTATGTTCGAGATCTCACGAGTTTTAGCTGCATCGTTTACTACCGCCAGCATTTGCTCTGAGAGATCGTAGGCAACAACGTTTTTCACCTGAGCCGCAGCAATAAAACTGGCATGCCCTGCCCCGCATCCCATATCAAGCAAACGCGCATCAGAGAAATCAGCCAGACGAGCACTCAGGCGTTCCAGATCACGCCCTGAAGCATGTACCGCGCTCGTCAGATAAGCTCTAGCCTGAGAACCAAATTGTTGATCGACTTTGTCGTGGTGAGACTGTGTTGTCATTGTGTTGTCCTTGCAGTTGATTATAAGTAAGGGCAGCGTACAAGTCTGCCCAGTGGCAGACCTGACGAACCTTACTTCAGCTCAGGTTTGCCGGGACGAAATTCGACTAGTAGAGGGTTGTGATCGGACGCGCGAGTAACCAGAACAGAAGCTTCTGTGACGTTTAAACCACGATAAAAAACAAAATCGAGGGGGCGACCAAAAGCACGGCGGCGATGATCATCAGTAAAGCGAACTTCTCGTAGGGCCATCTCTCGAGCAAAACGGTACAGCGCGTTCATGCGTGGACGGCTCCAGGCATTAAAATCGCCCGCCATAATAACTGGGCCATTGTGGTGACCAATTTGATCGCCAATCGGCCCAAGTTGCTTGCTGTAGACATCCACGCCAAGACTGAAATTCACTGCATGAATATTAACGACCATCAACAGGCGGCCATCTGGCAACGGATAAACGGTGACTAAAGCGGATTTAGATAAACGTAAAATCGGCTCACGCTCACGCAGTGGGCAGCAATAAACCGGGTGCGCGGCGGATAATGTCATGACACCTGAAGGGTGTTGAGGCAGTAAAAAGGCTGGAACCTGATCCGCAGCCAAATAATTGCTGGTAGCAAATCTCACCAGCTCAGGAGTGGTTTGTGCCTCCTGCAATAAAACCAGGTGGGCATCTTTACCAAAATTTTGCAGCACTGAAAGCCATTCGGCGCGCTGCTGCTTAAAGATATTCCAGACCAATACTTTCAAAGAAGCCTCACTGGGTAAGGGTTCTCCGGGTGGCAATGCCTGGCCTATAGTTGCAAACGAGCCAGGAGGCAGAATACGTTCTGCTGGCTGTCCGGCAACATATCTCATGGCATAAGTATTTTTGCGCACGTTTTTACTGATGACCTCTATAACCAAAGAAGCCTCCAAATCGAAGGCTGTCTTTCAGTTATAGGGACTTTGGTGCAGAGTTTCAACGACCAATTTAACCATTGATGAACAAGACCGTAAGTAATTGCTAACAGCCTTCCTCAAAAGGGGCTAGTCGATTGCGACTTCACGACGCGTATCAAGCCGACCGCTGACAGTAATTAACAGCAACGCCACAACGACAATCACAGCCCCAATCCATGGTGTTTGTGCCAAACCAAAGCGTTGCACAGTCTGGCCGCCAATCACCGATCCTAACGCGATTCCGACGTTAAAAGCGGCGATATTCAGGCCTGAGGCGACATCAACCGCGTTTGGTGTATATTGCTCCGCTTTCTGCACGACGTATACTTGCAAGCCAGGTACATTACCGAAGGCAAAAACCCCCATAATTAATACAGTCACCAACGCGCCAAGGTGCGAACTTGATGTGAACTGGAAAACCAGCAGCAATGCGGCAAGTGCTGCAAAAATAAACTTCAGGGCAGGCACTGCACCATGACGGTCAGCCAATTTTCCTCCCCAGATATTACCGATAGCCACAGCTACGCCATATCCCAGTAAAATCCAGCTCACTGCAGCCGGTGAGTATCCAGCAAGATTTTGCATCATCGGCGCCAGGAAGGTAAATGCGGTAAACACACCACCGTAACCCAGGGCGGTTATTGCATAGATGATCAATAAACGTGGATGTGTCATGACTTTTAATTGATCTTTCAGCCTGGCAACTGCACGGGTTGGAATGTCTTTTGGCACCAGAATAGTGCTGCTGATTAATGCAATCACCCCGATTGCAGAAACTGCAAGGAAGGTTTCACGCCACCCAAAATGCTGACCGATAAACGTGCCAAGTGGCACGCCAGTGACCAATGCAACGGTCAAGCCACCAAACATAATCGCAATAGCCGACGCGGCTTTCTCTTTAGGCACAAGGCTTGTAGCAATTGTGGAACCAATCGAGAAGAAAACACCGTGGGCGAGGCCAGTCAATAAACGGGCAATAACCAATGTTTCATAGTTTGGTGAAAGCCACGCTAACACGTTCCCTGCGGTAAAGAGAGCCATCAGGCCAATCAATAATTGTTTACGCGGTAATTTCCCAGTGAGTGCAGTTAGCACCGGAGCCCCAACGGCAACACCCAATGCGTATATAGAAACTAGCAGGCCAGCGGAAGGTAATGAAATTGAAAGCTGATCGGCAATGGTTGGTACCAAACCGACAATAACAAACTCAGTTGTACCGATTGCGAATGCACTGATGGTCAGTGCCCAAAGTGCCAGAGGCATGATTTACTCCATAGCAGGTGTCTTTTGATGACACGCAGTATGGCAAGATGGTTAAATAACAAAAATATGCAAAATCTCAATATAATTTTGCCTCAGGAGCAACAATGAAGGCTACCTCTGAAGAACTGGCTATTTTTGTCGCCGTTGTGGAAAGTGGAAGTTTTAGTCGAGCGGCTATACAACTTGAGTTAGCAAACTCAGCGGTAAGCCGCTCAGTCAAGAAACTGGAAATGAAGTTGGGTGTGACACTACTTAATCGCACAACGCGCCAGTTAAGCCTGACAGAGGAAGGTGAGCGCTATTTCCGCCGTGTCCAACAAATATTGCAGGAGATGGCAGCTGCGGAAAATGAACTGATGGAAACCCGGCAAAGTCCTCGCGGTTTATTGCGAATAGATGCCGCGACACCTGTTATGTTGCATCTTTTGATGCCACTCATTAAGCCCTTCCGTGAACGCTATCCGGAGGTAACGCTCTCGCTTATTTCATCGGAAACATTCATCAACCTGATTGAGCGAAAGGTTGATGTGGCGATCCGCGCGGGCACTTTGACTGACTCCACTCTACGGGCAAGGCCTCTTTTTACCAGCCAACGTAAAATTATTGCCTCTCCAGAATATTTAGCCCAATACGGTACACCGCAGACAGCAGAGGATCTTCAGGATCATATTTGCCTGGGGTTTTCTGAGACGGAAAGTCTGAATAAATGGCCTGTAGCTCAAGCTGATGGGCTGCGTTATGACATAACAGGGGGAATAACATCAAATAGCGGTGAAACACTCAAGCAACTTTGCCTGAGCGGAAATGGTATTGCTTGTCTTTCTGACTATATGATTAATAAAGAGATTGCTGAGGGAAAGTTTGTCGAGTTACTGACAGATAAACTGTTGCCAGTCGAAATGCCTTTTAGTGCGGTGTATTACAGCGACCGGGCAGTCAGCAGTCGTATCCGAGCATTTATTGATTTTCTCAGTGAGCATGTGCAACAGCCCCCGCAGGGGCTGTAATGGAAAATTAATCCCAGGCTGGAGCCAAACCTTCTGGACTCACCAGTCGGTCATTACGGTCAAGGTCAGCAATAGCCGACATATCGTCCTCATCCAGCGTGAGAATCTGTGCCTGTAAGTTGCTTTGCAGGTTTTCACGTTTTGTGGATGAAGGAATAACGGCATAACCCAACTTCATTGCCCATGCCAAAATGACCTGCGCTGGGATCGCATTATGTTTCAGAGCAATTTGCCCAATCACTTCATCTGACAGGGCTTTGCCATAGGCAAGTGTCATATACGAGGTGATATGGATGTTATGTTTGTTTGCCCACTCCACCACTTTGCGGTTCTGCAAATATGGAGAAAGCTCAATTTGATTGGTCGCAATATTCTCAGCACCAACGGCATCTATGGCTTGCTGCATCAGATCGATAGTGAAATTAGAAATACCAATCTGGCGCGTCAGTCCTTCATTTTTCGCAGTCAATAATGCCTGCATGAACTCAGCGACTGGCACAGCATCATTCGGTGATGGCCAGTGAATCAGGGTTAAATCAACGTAATCAGTATGCAACTTACGCAAACTTTCCTTCAGACCTGGAATGAGTTTGTTTTTGTCCAAATTCTCAATCCAGATTTTGGTCGTGATAAAGAGATCTTCACGTGCAACACCACTTTCTTTGATCGCCAGCCCAACAGCCGCTTCATTGTCATAGATTTGAGCGGTATCAATGGCACGATAACCTAATTCAAGCGCTGTTTTTACGGACTTGATAACGACATCGTCTTTTAAACGAAAAGTACCTAAACCAAATGCAGGAATTGTCATTTTTACCTCGTTGGGGGATATGTGTTTGTTATACGAGGATTATGGAGGGAACAACTTTGCTGAAAAAGGTAGATAAATGCAGAAGATATTTGCATCAAAAACAATAATAAGAGATTTTTTATTGAATTTCAGGCAAGAAAAAAGCCCTGAGTCTAAAAGACTCAGGGCTTAATAAGTGGCGGAACGGACGGGACTCGAACCCGCGACCCCCTGCGTGACAGGCAGGTATTCTAACCGACTGAACTACCGCTCCACCGAATTTCTTACTACCACCAGATGTCACTCTGGCTCTTACTGCTTTGAATTTGGAGCCTGGCAGTTCCCTACTCTCGCATGGGGAGACCCCACACTACCATCGGCGCTACGGCGTTTCACTTCTGAGTTCGGCATGGGGTCAGGTGGGACCACCGCGCTAGTGCCGCCAGGCATATTCTGTTTCATTAACCGTCACCTCCCGGGTGACCGTTAACCTAAATCCGGAATTCAGCTGAAAATTAAAATCAAATCTCTCTCACCAAAACACCTTCGGTGTTGTAAGGTTAAGCCTCACGGATCATTAGTACTGGTTAGCTCAACGTATCGCTACGCTTACACACCCAGCCTATCAACGTCGTCGTCTTCAACGTTCCTTCAGGAGCCTTAAAGGCTCAGGGAGAACTCATCTCGGGGCAAGTTTCGCGCTTAGATGCTTTCAGCGCTTATCTTTTCCGCATTTAGCTACCGGGCAATGCCATTGGCATGACAACCCGAACACCAGTGATGCGTCCACTCCGGTCCTCTCGTACTAGGAGCAGCCCCCCTCAATTCTCCAGCGCCCACGGCAGATAGGGACCGAACTGTCTCACGACGTTCTAAACCCAGCTCGCGTACCACTTTAAATGGCGAACAGCCATACCCTTGGGACCTACTTCAGCCCCAGGATGTGATGAGCCGACATCGAGGTGCCAAACACCGCCGTCGATATGAACTCTTGGGCGGTATCAGCCTGTTATCCCCGGAGTACCTTTTATCCGTTGAGCGATGGCCCTTCCATTCAGAACCACCGGATCACTAAGACCTGCTTTCGCACCTGCTCGAGCCGTCACTCTCGCAGTCAAGCTAGCTTATGCCTTTGCACTAACCTCACGATGTCCGACCGTGATTAGCTAACCTTCGTGCTCCTCCGTTACGCTTTAGGAGGAGACCGCCCCAGTCAAACTACCCACCAGACACTGTCCGCAACCCGGATCACGGGTCTACGTTAGAACACCAGCCATTAAAGGGTGGTATTTCAAGGTTGGCTCCACAAGAACTGGCGTCCTCGCTTCAAAGCCTCCCACCTATCCTACACATCAAGGACCAGTGTTCAGTGTCAAGCTATAGTAAAGGTTCACGGGGTCTTTCCGTCTTGCCGCGGGTACACTGCATCTTCACAGCGATTTCAATTTCACTGAGTCTCGGGTGGAGACAGCCTGGCCATCATTACGCCATTCGTGCAGGTCGGAACTTACCCGACAAGGAATTTCGCTACCTTAGGACCGTTATAGTTACGGCCGCCGTTTACCGGGGCTTCGATCAAGAGCTTCAGCTTGCGCTTAACCCCATCAATTAACCTTCCGGCACCGGGCAGGCGTCACACCGTATACGTCCACTTTCGTGTTTGCACAGTGCTGTGTTTTTAATAAACAGTTGCAGCCAGCTGGTATCTTCGACTGCCTTCAGCTCCACCCGCGAGGGGTTTCACTTACCGACAGCGTGCCTTCTCCCGAAGTTACGGCACCATTTTGCCTAGTTCCTTCACCCGAGTTCTCTCAAGCGCCTTGGTATTCTCTACCTGACCACCTGTGTCGGTTTGGGGTACGATTTGATGTTACCTGATGCTTAGAGGCTTTTCCTGGAAGCAGGGCATTTGTCACTTCAGCACCGTAGTGCCTCGTCGTCACACCTCAGCGTTATACAGAAGTCCGGATTTACCTAAACTTCCCGCCTACATGCTTAAACCGGGACAACCGTCGCCCGGCCAACATAGCCTTCTCCGTCCCCCCTTCGCAGTAACACCGAGTACAGGAATATTAACCTGTTTCCCATCGACTACGCCTTTCGGCCTCGCCTTAGGGGTCGACTCACCCTGCCCCGATTAACGTTGGACAGGAACCCTTGGTCTTCCGGCGAGCGGGCTTTTCACCCGCTTTATCGTTACTTATGTCAGCATTCGCACTTCTGATACCTCCAGCAGCCCTCACAGGCCACCTTCGACGGCTTACAGAACGCTCCCCTACCCAACAACACCTAAGTGTCGCTGCCGCAGCTTCGGTGCATGGTTTAGCCCCGTTACATCTTCCGCGCAGGCCGACTCGACCAGTGAGCTATTACGCTTTCTTTAAATGATGGCTGCTTCTAAGCCAACATCCTGGCTGTCTGTGCCTTCCCACATCGTTTCCCACTTAACCATGACTTTGGGACCTTAGCTGGCGGTCTGGGTTGTTTCCCTCTTCACGACGGACGTTAGCACCCGCCGTGTGTCTCCCGTGATAACATTCTTCGGTATTCGTAGTTTGCATCGGGTTGGTAAGCCGGGATGGCCCCCTAGCCGAAACAGTGCTCTACCCCCGAAGATGAGTTCACGAGGCGCTACCTAAATAGCTTTCGGGGAGAACCAGCTATCTCCCGGTTTGATTGGCCTTTCACCCCCAGCCACAAGTCATCCGCTAATTTTTCAACATTAGTCGGTTCGGTCCTCCAGTTAGTGTTACCCAACCTTCAACCTGCCCATGGCTAGATCACCGGGTTTCGGGTCTATACCCTGCAACTTAACGCCCAGTTAAGACTCGGTTTCCCTGCGGCTCCCCTATACGGTTAACCTTGCTACAGAATATAAGTCGCTGACCCATTATACAAAAGGTACGCAGTCACCCCATAAAGAGGCTCCCACTGCTTGTACGTACACGGTTTCAGGTTCTGTTTCACTCCCCTCGCCGGGGTTCTTTTCGCCTTTCCCTCACGGTACTGGTTCACTATCGGTCAGTCAGGAGTATTTAGCCTTGGAGGATGGTCCCCCCATATTCAGACAGGATACCACGTGTCCCGCCCTACTCTTCGAGTTCACAGAAGGTGTATTTTTGTGTACGGGAGTATCACCCTGTACCCTGCGACTTTCCAGACGCTTCCACTAATACACAAACTGATTCAGACTCTGGGCTGCTCCCCGTTCGCTCGCCGCTACTGGGGGAATCTCGGTTGATTTCTTTTCCTCGGGGTACTTAGATGTTTCAGTTCCCCCGGTTCGCTTCGTTAAGCTATGTATTCACTTAACGATAGTGCAACGGATTGCACTGGGTTTCCCCATTCGGAAATCGTCGGTTATAACGGTTCATATCACCTTACCGACGCTTATCGCAGATTAGCACGTCCTTCATCGCCTCTGACTGCCAGGGCATCCACCGTGTACGCTTAGTCGCTTAACCTCACAACCCGAAGGTGTCTCGTGAGACACAATCGGTGTCGTGAAAATTTGAGAGACTCGAACACACTTCACTTCCTTTCTTATTACGGAGAAAGGAAACAGTGTGTCGTTTCAATTTTCAGCTTGTTCCGGATTTTTAAAGAGCAAATATCTCAAACGTGACTGCTAAGTCAGTTTTGAGATATTGAGGTCGGCGACTTTCACTCACAAACCAGCAAGTGGCGTCCCCTAGGGGATTCGAACCCCTGTTACCGCCGTGAAAGGGCGGTGTCCTGGGCCTCTAGACGAAGGGGACACTGAAGTCTCACTCGCAAGACGCCTTGCTTCTTTACATCTATCAGACAATCTGTGTGAGCACTACGCAAGTTCGTATCTTTCAGGTAAGGAGGTGATCCAACCGCAGGTTCCCCTACGGTTACCTTGTTACGACTTCACCCCAGTCATGAATCACAAAGTGGTAAGCGCCCTCCCGAAGGTTAAGCTACCTACTTCTTTTGCAACCCACTCCCATGGTGTGACGGGCGGTGTGTACAAGGCCCGGGAACGTATTCACCGTAGCATTCTGATCTACGATTACTAGCGATTCCGACTTCACGGAGTCGAGTTGCAGACTCCGATCCGGACTACGACGCACTTTATGAGGTCCGCTTGCTCTCGCGAGGTCGCTTCTCTTTGTATGCGCCATTGTAGCACGTGTGTAGCCCTACTCGTAAGGGCCATGATGACTTGACGTCATCCCCACCTTCCTCCAGTTTATCACTGGCAGTCTCCTTTGAGTTCCCGGCCGGACCGCTGGCAACAAAGGATAAGGGTTGCGCTCGTTGCGGGACTTAACCCAACATTTCACAACACGAGCTGACGACAGCCATGCAGCACCTGTCTCACAGTTCCCGAAGGCACTAAGGCATCTCTGCCGAATTCTGTGGATGTCAAGAGTAGGTAAGGTTCTTCGCGTTGCATCGAATTAAACCACATGCTCCACCGCTTGTGCGGGCCCCCGTCAATTCATTTGAGTTTTAACCTTGCGGCCGTACTCCCCAGGCGGTCGACTTAACGCGTTAGCTCCGGAAGCCACTCCTCAAGGGAACAACCTCCAAGTCGACATCGTTTACGGCGTGGACTACCAGGGTATCTAATCCTGTTTGCTCCCCACGCTTTCGCACCTGAGCGTCAGTCTTTGTCCAGGGGGCCGCCTTCGCCACCGGTATTCCTCCAGATCTCTACGCATTTCACCGCTACACCTGGAATTCTACCCCCCTCTACAAGACTCAAGCTTGCCAGTTTCAAATGCAGTTCCCAGGTTGAGCCCGGGGATTTCACATCTGACTTAACAAACCGCCTGCGTGCGCTTTACGCCCAGTAATTCCGATTAACGCTTGCACCCTCCGTATTACCGCGGCTGCTGGCACGGAGTTAGCCGGTGCTTCTTCTGCGAGTAACGTCAATCGCCAAGGTTATTAACCTTAACGCCTTCCTCCTCGCTGAAAGTACTTTACAACCCGAAGGCCTTCTTCATACACGCGGCATGGCTGCATCAGGCTTGCGCCCATTGTGCAATATTCCCCACTGCTGCCTCCCGTAGGAGTCTGGACCGTGTCTCAGTTCCAGTGTGGCTGGTCATCCTCTCAGACCAGCTAGGGATCGTCGCCTAGGTGAGCCATTACCTCACCTACTAGCTAATCCCATCTGGGCACATCTGATGGCAAGAGGCCCGAAGGTCCCCCTCTTTGGTCCGAAGACGTTATGCGGTATTAGCTACCGTTTCCAGTAGTTATCCCCCTCCATCAGGCAGTTTCCCAGACATTACTCACCCGTCCGCCGCTCGCCGGCAAAGTAGCAAGCTACTTCCCGCTGCCGCTCGACTTGCATGTGTTAGGCCTGCCGCCAGCGTTCAATCTGAGCCATGATCAAACTCTTCAATTAAAAGCTTGATTTGCTTACAATGAGTAAGCGGTGCTCAAAAATTAACTTTCGTAATAATTCAACTAAATGAATTACTGCTTGGTCACTCTTCAAGACTTGATATTTTTTTGATACCCGGAGGTATCTGAGATATCAATCCTGCGAGTGCCCACACAGATTGTCTGATAAATTGTTAAAGAGCAGTGAGTTACGCGCTTTCGCTTGCTAACTCGAGGTGGCGTATATTACGCTTTCCTCTTTCAGAGTCAAGCGTTTATTTTCGCTTTTCGTCTGGCTGACGGGCCGGTTTGTAAGCCGTTGTGCCGTGTCAGTGGAGGCGCAGTATAGGGATTTTCTGGAAGCTGACAACCCCTATTTTCAAAATAATTACCAACCGCACACTTTTTGACCGCAATGGCTATTTTTGGCGCGTTTTAATGGCTTTTGGAAGGTCTGCGAGGCTATTAATGACAAGATCTGCCGCCGTTTCGCTTTGCTCAGTGACTGGTTTCCCTGTACGAACCAGAACTTTTGTCCCAACTTGAGCAGCGGCTGCTGCCTGCATGTCTTCTAATTTATCACCAACCATATAAGAAGAAGCCATATCGATACTCAAAAACTCCTGAGCAGAAAGCAACATGCCTGGTTGAGGTTTACGACAATCACAGCATTGACGAAACTCTTCTACTATTGCATCAGGATGATGCGGGCAATAATAGATACCATCCAGGTCAACGCCACGGTCAGCTAAAGACCAGTCCATCCATTCCGTCAGATTTTCAAAATCTGCTTCAGTAAACATGCCACGGGCAATGCCAGATTGGTTGGTAACGAGAATTAACGCATAGCCCATTGCTTTTAACTCACGCATTGCGTCAATCACACCATCAATGAACTCGAACTGATCAACTTCATGGACATAACCATGATCAACATTAATGGTGCCATCACGATCGAGAAAAATAGCGGGAACAGACTGTGCCACTTGGAAACTCCTGATACTGGGGATTTGATGTAGTATCGCATGAATTGGTATTTGGGCGAGAACAGACAATCATTCGCTGATTGATTTAGACGTCTGGATGCCTTAACATCCATATTGATGACGGTCATCGCCCGTTATCGGCAGTAGAAAATGCCACGGCTTACACTCATACGATAATAAATAACCTAATGATTAAACTTTCGAATATCACCAAAGTGTTCCAGCAAGGAAGCCGCAGCATACAGGCGTTGAATAACGTCAGTTTGCATGTTCCTGCAGGGCAAATTTATGGCGTGATCGGCGCATCAGGCGCAGGTAAAAGCACACTTATTCGCTGCGTGAACCTGCTTGAGCGCCCAACACAAGGCTCAGTTCTCGTCGACGGTCAGGAACTGACGACGCTTTCTGAAAGCCAGCTCACTAAAGCACGCCGTCAGATTGGCATGATTTTCCAGCACTTTAATTTGCTCTCTTCTCGCACGGTTTTTGGTAACGTCGCATTACCATTGGAGCTGGACAACACTCCGCGTGAAGAAGTTAAACGTCGCGTGACCGAATTACTCGATTTGGTTGGCCTGAGTGAAAAGCATGATGCGTACCCAGCCAACCTTTCCGGTGGGCAAAAACAGCGTGTCGCTATTGCTCGTGCCTTGGCCAGCAATCCAAAAGTCCTGCTGTGCGATGAGGCCACCAGCGCACTCGACCCGGCAACAACGCGTTCTATTCTCGAGCTGTTGAAAGATATTAACCGTCGTCTCGGGCTGACGATTCTGTTAATTACTCATGAAATGGATGTCGTAAAACGCATCTGTGATTGCGTTGCGGTGATAAGCGACGGTGAATTAATAGAACAAGATACGGTGAGCGAAGTGTTCTCTCATCCTAAGACACCGCTCGCACAACAGTTTATTCAGTCGACTCTGCATCTGGATATTCCAGAAGACTACGCCCAGCGTTTAAGCACAGATAAAAGCACGACTACCGTTCCGTTGTTGCGCCTTGAATTTACCGGTCAATCTGTTGATGCCCCGCTACTTTCCGAAACCGCCCGTCGCTTTAATGTGAACAGCAATATTATCAGCGCGCAGATGGATTACGCCGGTGGTGTTAAGTTCGGCATTATGCTGTGCGAATTGCATGGTGAACATCAGGATATGGACGCTGCAATCGCATACCTGCAGCAGCAACATGTAAAAGTAGAGGTGCTGGGTTATGTCTGAGCCAATGATGTGGTTACTGTTAAAAGGCGTGTATGAAACGCTGGCGATGACATTTGTGTCAGGCTTCTTTGGTTTTGTTCTGGGCCTGCCGGTTGGGGTGTTGCTTTATATTACCCGCCCAGGGCAAATCAGTGCCAACGGCAAGCTTTATAACAGCCTTTCAGCGCTGGTGAATATCTTCCGTTCAATTCCGTTCATTATCTTGCTGGTATGGATGATTCCATTTACTCGCGCGATTGTCGGAACCTCGATTGGCCTGCAAGCCGCCATCGTTCCATTAACCGTGGGTGCTGCGCCATTTATCGCCCGTATGGTTGAAAACGCCCTGCTTGAGATCCCATCAGGCTTAATTGAAGCTTCACGCGCAATGGGCGCAACCCCAATGCAGATCATCCGCAAAGTTCTGCTGCCAGAAGCGCTGCCAGGTCTGGTCAATGCAGCAACTATTACGCTGATTACTCTCGTAGGCTATTCTGCGATGGGCGGTGCCGTTGGTGCCGGTGGCTTAGGCCAGATTGGTTATCAGTACGGTTATATCGGATATAACGCGACCGTGATGAATACGGTATTAGTGTTATTGGTGGTATTAGTGTATTTAATTCAATTCTCTGGCGATCGTATCGTCCGGGCTGTTACTCACAAATAATACGTTCAACACAACATCGTTTTTACACATAGTAAGGAAGGGATATGTCTTTTAAATTTAAAACCTTTGCAGCAGTTGGTGCTCTGATTGGTTCTCTGGCACTCGTGGGTTGTGGCCAGGACGAGAAAGATCCAAACCATATTAAAGTAGGCGTGATTGTTGGCGCAGAACAGCAGGTTGCTGAAGTTGCGCAGAAAGTCGCAAAAGAGAAATACGGCCTGGATGTTGAGCTGGTAACTTTTAACGATTACGTTTTGCCTAACGAAGCGCTGAGCAAAGGCGATATCGACGCAAACGCCTTCCAGCACAAACCATACCTGGATCAGCAGATCAAAGACCGCGGCTACAAGCTGGTTTCTGTAGGTAACACTTTCGTTTACCCAATTGCTGGCTACTCCAAAAAAATCAAATCTCTGGATGAACTGCAAACAGGTGCGCAAATTGCTCTGCCAAACGACCCAACTAACCTTGGCCGCTCCCTGCTGCTGCTGCAAAAACAAGGTCTGATCAAACTGAAAGATGGCGTTGGTCTGCTGCCAACCGTACTGGATGTGACTGAGAACCCTAAAAATCTGAAACTGGTTGAACTGGAAGCACCACAGCTGCCACGTTCTCTGGATGATGCGCAGATTGCTCTGGCTATCATTAACACCACATACGCAAGCCAGATTGGCCTGACTCCAGCGAAAGACGGTATCTTCGTTGAAGATAAAGACTCTCCATACGTAAACCTGATCGTTTCCCGCGAAGATAATAAAGACGCTGAAAACGTGAAGAAATTCGTTCAGGCTTACCAGTCTGATGAAGTTTACGAAGCAGCAAACAAAGTCTTTAACGGCGGCGCAGTAAAAGGCTGGTAAGTTTCCATTCTTCTATTTTTGCGTAAATAATCTAAGACGGGCGAATGCCCGTCTTGTTATTTGTGCAAGAGCTTGATTCAATATTCGCGTTTTATCATTCATTGAGGAAAAATTATGCGTGCTTTACCGATCTGTTTATTAGCAGTCATGCTGAGCGGCTGTACTATGCTAAGCAGATCCCCCGTTGAACCTATCAAAAGCACTGCAACACCGCCGAAAGTCGAGCCTGCTAAACCAAAACCAGCTAAACCTGCACCTGTAAGAATCTACACCAATGCTGAAGATTTAGTGGGTAAACCCTTCCGCGATCTCGGTGAAGTGAGCGGAGAATCATGCCAGGTGAGCAATCAGGATTCCCCCCCGAATATCCCTACGGCGCGTAAACGTCTGCAAATCAATGCATCAAAAATGAAAGCAAACGCAGTACTACTGCATAGCTGTGATGTCACCAGCGGTACACCAGGCTGTTACCGTCAGGCCGTTTGTGTCGGCTCGGCATTAAACGTTTCTGCAAAATGACAGCCTTTAGTTTCGAGCAAATTGGCGTTATCCGCTCCCCTTATAAAGAGAAGTTTGCCGTTCCCCGTCAGCCCGGTTTAGTCACTGATGGTGGCGGTGAATTGCATTTTCTGCCGCCTTATAATGTGGCCGATGCGGTTCGTGGTCTCGAAGGTTTTAGTCATCTCTGGGTGCTATTTGTCTTTCATCAAACGATGGAAGGCGGCTGGCGGCCAACGGTGCGCCCGCCCCGTCTGGGCGGGAATGCGCGAATGGGTGTGTTCGCTACGCGATCGACGTTTCGCCCCAACCCCATCGGCATGTCTCTCGTTGAGCTAAAAGGGATTCGCTGCCAGAAAGATCAGGTTATTTTGCAACTGGGTAGCCTGGATTTGGTCGATGGCACACCTGTCGTTGATATCAAACCTTATCTGCCGTTTGCCGAAGCGGTGCCAGAAGCCGTTGCGGGTTACGCGCAAAACGCTCCTGCAGCCGATATGCCGGTTTACTTCACACCAGAAGTATTGCAACAGTTATCGCAGCTTGATAAACGTTATCCGCATATTGAACGCTTTATCTGCCAGGTATTGGCGCAGGACCCGCGTCCGGCTTATCGTAAAGGTGAGGATGTCGGTAAAATCTACGCCGTTTTATTGCTGGATTTTAACGTGCGCTGGCGTGTAACCGAACAGGGTTCAGAAGTGTTTGCCGTTGAAAGCCGTTAATTTATCGCCCTTCTCTTTTGACATCCCTGTCACACTGGTAAACTAAAACACTTATTTTGCATCAGGCTACTTTGGTAGCCAGTTATCTGCCGTTCAAATGGAACCGTAACAACATGCGTACTAGCCAATATCTGCTCTCCACACTGAAGGAGACACCAGCCGACGCCGAGGTCATCAGTCATCAACTGATGCTCCGTGCCGGGATGATCCGCAAACTTGCTTCCGGTTTATATACCTGGTTGCCGACCGGTTTGCGCGTTCTGAAAAAAGTCGAAAACATCGTGCGTGAAGAGATGAACAACGCCGGTGCAATCGAGGTATGTATGCCTGTGGTTCAGCCCGCTGACTTATGGCAAGAAAGTGGCCGTTGGGAACAATATGGCCCAGAACTGCTGCGTTTTGTCGATCGTGGCGATCGCCCATTTGTGCTCGGTCCAACTCACGAAGAGGTCATCACTGACCTGATTCGTAACGAGTTGAGCTCTTACAAACAACTGCCGCTAAACTTCTTCCAGATCCAGACTAAGTTCCGTGACGAAGTTCGCCCACGCTTCGGCGTTATGCGCTCCCGCGAATTCCTGATGAAAGATGCTTACTCTTTCCATACTTCTCAGGAATCTTTGCAGGAAACGTATGATGCGATGTATCAGGCTTACAGCAAAATCTTCACCCGTATGGGTCTGGATTTCCGTGCAGTAGAAGCTGATACCGGCTCCATCGGCGGTAGCGCCTCTCACGAATTCCAGGTGCTGGCACAGAGCGGTGAGGATGATGTTATCTTCTCAACCGATTCTGATTACGCAGCTAACATCGAATTTGCTGAAGCGGTTGCTCCGGCTGGCGGTCGTGCTGCTCCGACTGTTGAAATGACGCAGATTGACACCCCGAACGCAAAAACCATCGCCGAGCTGGTCGAGCAATTTAACCTGCCAGTCGAAAAAACAGTTAAAACGTTGATGGTTAAAGCCACCGAAGGCAGCGCTTATCCGCTGGTTGCCCTGCTAATCCGTGGCGATCATGAGCTCAATGAAGTTAAAGCTGAAAAACTTCCGCAAGTTGCCAGCCCGCTGACCTTTGCGAGTGAAGAAGAAATTCGTGCTGTAGTTAAAGCAGGTCCAGGTTCACTTGGCCCGATTAACTTGCCAATCCCGGTTGTGATTGACCGTACCGTTGCTGCAATGAGTGATTTCGCAGCAGGTGCCAATATTGACGGTAAACACTTCGTTGGTATTAACTGGGAACGCGATGTTGCGCTGCCAGAGGTGGCTGACATCCGTAACGTAGTTGAAGGCGATCCAAGCCCGGACGGTAAAGGTACACTGCTGATTAAACGCGGTATCGAAGTGGGTCATATCTTCCAGCTCGGTACTAAATATTCAGAAGCATTGAAAGCTGCCGTTCAGGGCGAAGATGGCCGTAACCAGACTCTGACCATGGGTTGCTACGGTATCGGTGTAACGCGTGTTGTTGCTGCAGCCATTGAGCAGAACAACGACGAGCGCGGCATTTTGTGGCCGGATGCGATTGCTCCGTTCCAGGTTGCCATCCTGCCAATGAACATGCACAAGTCCTTCCGCGTGAAAGAGCTGGCTGAAGAGCTGTACTCTTCCCTGCGTGCGAAAGGTATTGAAGTGTTGATGGATGACCGTAAAGAGCGTCCAGGCGTAATGTTTGCTGATATGGAACTGATCGGTATTCCACATACTATCGTTATTGGGGATCGTAACCTTGATAACGAAGAAGTTGAATACAAAAATCGTCGTGAAAGCGAAAAGCAGATGATCAAAACCAACGAAATCATTGATTTCTTGCTGGCGCAGATTAAACGCTAAGTACAATCGTGTTCAGTAAAAAGCCCCGCTAAGTCATTAGCAGGGCTTTTTTTTATTCATTTGATTAATCGTGGCAGGTTTTCTTCGGTTCAAACTTAGCGGCCCGGTCAGCAACCACTGTTTTCTTCAGTTCACCGCTGTCTGGAGATGCTTGCAACGTAAAGTGCGCATCAACCACCAGCAAGACGGGCTGGAAATCTTCGCCTCGTGCTGCCGCATAGCCTCTCTCAAGCTCAGCGTTGCTGGCTACCGCGAAGGTTTTCCCGGTGGCACAATCCTGGAAAATCGCCGCATCGGCCATGTATTTATACATGCCTTTCATCGCCATAGGCGTAGCAGGCAGCGCTTCTTTAATGGGCTTCAGGGTGTAATTGAACTGAGTCTCAATGGTGTTTCCTGCGCGATCGAGCATTTCCAGGCTGTCACCTTTTGGGCGGAAATAGAGCTTTTCACCGTCCCGATCGATCAGAACTAATTTATCAGCCGTACGCGCCCAGCTACCGTAAGAAGCAAAAACGGATGGCTCTTTCGCCCCCTGATAACGCTGATTCATTACCCAGGTACCGTCTTTTTCTAAAAATAATGAGGTTTCAATCCCGGAACAATCCGCGCAAGGTAAAACCCCGCGATAGCTTTGCTGCATCGGTTGCAGTTCTGCGGCCTGCGTCGGCTGTAATGTCTGAACTTCTGCCCGGTTATTACAGCCAAAAAGCGCAAACAAGCTGCACGCAGCAAGTGCTGACAATAGAATCTTTTTCACCATCTCTTCCTTCTGCTGGTTAATATCTTGCCGTTCGTCATTCAGGACGACGGACTTTTCCACGTAACGATTTAGTCGTTGATTTCTGCGATTTTGAAGCCAGGCGGCGCTCTTTTGACGCGCGCGTAGGCCGCGTCGCCCGCCGACTTTTCTGCTCAACGGTCAATTCCTGAATCAGTGAAACCAGCCTTGCCACTGCCGCTTCACGATTCATCTCCTGGCTACGGTATTCCTGCGCTTTGATAATCACCACACCCTCTGGCGTAATGAGGTGATGGCTGGCCGCCAGCAGACGTTCTTTATAAGATTCTGGCAAGCTGGAGGCGCGAATGTCAAAACGCAAATGGATAGCCGTAGAGGTTTTATTCACATGCTGACCGCCCGCTCCCTGAGCGCGGATAGCCGTAATCGTGACTTCGTTGTCAGGTATGGCGACCGATCGGGAAACCACAATCATCAATGATGCTGCCAGGCCGTGAAGTGAATTTCTAGATTATTCTCAGCGTCAGACAACCAGATAGCACCGTCCTGAATGGTCGCCTGCAAGTTCATCGAACGCGTGCCAAACTCACAGAGTTTCGCCAGTTGTTCGTCGTCTAAATACCAGATAGACAAGTTTGGATACTGCCTGAGTTTGTTTTGATTCTGCTGCCACCAAATTTCAGCCGCACGGCTGTTGTAGGTAAACAGGGCCACTTCAGCAGACTGGCTGCAGGCTTTTTTCAGGCGTTTTTCTTCCGGCAACCCCAAATCAATCCACAGGTCGATCCCCATATGATCGTTGCGCTGCCAGATTTCTGGCTCGTCTTCAGCGCTTAATCCACGAGTAAACTGTAAGCGCTCGTTGGCATATTTAATCCACGCAAGCAGACGCAGCATCATGCGCTCTTGCGTTTCCGAAGGATGGCGCGCAAGCGTCAGGTTGCTATCCAGGAATTGGTTGCGATCGAGATCCGCAACATTCACCATCGCTTTATAAATTGTCGCTTTTAACGCCATCACACTTCTCCGAACACAATTAGGCGCTCATTGTAACGAAAACCTCGCTAAAACGCTGTTATGTATTCACCTACATGGAGAGTCATGCTGCTGATATCGGTTTCATGCCTGTGGTATAGTCACCTTGCTAAACAGAGTTTATCTTCGTAGGCTTAACTGTCATCCCACGATTAAGTCTGAGGTTGGGACTCTGAAAGGAGGGCGTGTGGAAAAGTATTGTGAATTAGTACGGCGGCGCTATGCGGAAATTGCCAGCGGAGATTTGGGTTACATTCCGGATGCACTGGGCTGCGTCTTGAAGGTACTGAACGAAGTGGCTTCCAACGAGACACAACCAGAATCTATTAGGGAACAGGCGGCGTATGCTGCCGCGAACTTACTGGTGAGCGATCATGTCAATGAATGATGCCTATCAACCCATCAATTGTGATGACTATGACAATCTCGAGCTCGCCTGCCAGCATCACCTATTATTGACGCTGGAGTTAAAGAGCGGAGAAGTTTTCAAGGCGAAAGCCAGTGACCTGGTATCTCGTAAAAACATCGAATATTTGATTGTCGATGATGCCGGTGCCACACGCGAAGTTCGCCTCGATAAAATTACCAGCTTCAGCCATCCTGAAATTGGTACCGTCGTAGTTAGCGAGTCCTGATACGCAAAGTATCCGCATGCGCGGGCAGCTCTGAGGGCTGCCCGTTTTTTTACGGTTTCATTGAGGCGTAATAAGCCGCCAGGTTGCTAATATCTTCATCAGATAAACCGCTAACGTAAGCCTTCATCACTTCCGCTTGCCCGCCGCTGCGCTCCCCTTTTTTATACGCCTTCAATGAGTGCTCAAGATAAGCCTCATTTTGGCCTGCCAGGTTTGGGTACATTGGCACAGAGACTTTCCCCGTTGCACCGTGGCACGCCACACACATCATGGCTTTTTGCTCACCTGCCGCAGGGTCGCCTTTTGCCAGTACCGGCTGAGCGCATAACAGAACGCCAGCTAAAATTATCATCCTCTTCATTGCTGATTCTCCTTTTGCCAGTCTATACGCCAGCATGATTGTTCCGTTGCTTGTCCATCCCGGGTAACAAAAACACCCAGAGCGGCAATCAATTGTTCGCCATAATACAACAGCGGGGTTCTTTCTCGTTGCCACGGCGGAATACCCAACTCTTGCCAAATTTTTTTCAAACTTCGCCCGCGTTCACGTCCAACAATATGGAATTGCCCGGATGCCTTAAAGCGCACTGTAACGGGTTCGCTCTCGAGAGGGGCGCGAATTTCCAGCCCATTAGTCGCACATTGCAGAGTACCCAATCCATCTGGAAGATTTAAGGGCGCAAAAGGCGCACACCAGGAAACAACTTTATCGCCTAATCCATGAGTAACAGGCAGCCAATACAGCGCTCCCTGATAACGACGAACTTCGTAATCGCCAAATTTCAGGCGCGGATTCGCATCCTCACGGCTGGTCGCGACTTCATCCCATAACCGTGCAAGCAAAGCCCGTGAAGGCATGGACGCATTTTGGCTTGCAAACCAACGGCGTAGCAATGCCCCGCGACGAATCGCACTGAGCGGCAGCAAAGGCTCAATAAGCAATGAGCCATCAGCCTGAATGAGCGTATTCAGTTGTTCGGCCAGTAATTCATCAAGCAGCTGTTCTTGCTCACCACATAATTCTGCACTGCGGGCAACGCTTTGGGGGAAATGCGGCCACCGTTTCTCTATTTCAGGAAGCACGCGCAGCCGCAAGAAGTTGCGATCAAAGCTATCATCCTGATTACTTTCGTCTTCTATCCATGTTAACTGATGTTCACTCGCCCACGCTTCAAGCTGTTTACGCGTTTGTCCGAGCAGCGGGCGAATCAATTCTGTTGCACCAAAACGCAGGCACTCCGGCATTGCGGCTAACCCCGCCGGGCCACTTCCCCGCTTCAGGGCAAGCAAAAATGTTTCGCATTGATCATCAAGGTGTTGCGCGGTGAGCAACACCTCTCCGGGCCGCAGGGCTAGCGCCAGCGCCTTATAACGAGCCGCTCGCGCATGGGCTTCAATACCTAACCCCTCGTCAGCCAGTTGCACACGTTTCACTTCCCCGGCCACGTTCCACTGGCTACAAATTTGTTGGCAATGCGCCGCCCATTCATCTGCGTAGGGGCTTAACCCGTGATGGATGTGCACCGCACGAAGATGAATATCCATCGCCTGAGTGTCGCGCAGCATTACCAATTGGTGGAGTAAAACCGTGGAATCCAGGCCGCCACTAAACGCCACCAAAAAATGTTGGTGCGAATTAAGTGAGCGAATGAGAGAGCGGAGTGGCATAGTCAGCAATTTAAGTAAGGATTTGCCCAGCACGTTACTGGGCAAAGGGAAGAGAGGCAAGTATTACCGCCGGTTAAACTACTGTTGATAAAGTTCGAGGGGCAAACCATCTGGATCGTTAAAGAAGGTAAAGCGCTTATCGGTGAAGGGGTCGATACGAACCGGTTCGCACTTCACGCCGTTTTTTTCCAGATGTGCAATTGCGCTGTCGATATCATCGACGCTAAAAGCCAGATGACGCAGCCCGCACGCTTCCGGGCGGCTTGGTCTTGCCGGAGGAAACGGGAAAGAAAACAGCTCAATCACATATTGCCCATTCAGCGCCAAATCCCCTTTCCACGAGTCACGCTCTTCACGATAAGCTTCCGCTTGCAGCGTAAAGCCAAGAATATCGCAGTAAAAATGCTTACTGGTGGGGTAATCCGACGCAATGATAGCGATGTGGTGAACTTGCTTTAAACCCAGCATAAATACTCCTTTGTCTTTTTCGCACGGTAACTATCATGCATCGGTAAATCAATACGCTATACCGATTTTAGGACTCGTACCCTATAGATACCATCTTCGCAAAGTTTGGCTCCGTGGATATCGGTTTCAAAGCCAGGATAATGCTCGCCCACTGAACAAAGCATCAGTAAGAAATCAAGTACCGCACGGCTTTCATTGGTGATCATCTCTCCCGGCATGACTACCGGCACACCCGGTGGATACGGCAGGATCATGTTGGCAGAAACGCGATTTAGCAGTTGCTCAATTTCAACAGTTTCAACGTTGCCTTTTACCTGTTGTTGATACGCCTGGTGCGGCGTCATTTTCATTTCAGGCAGCACATCGAAAGCGCGTAGCATTAGATCAGATAAATTGTGTTGCTTAATCAGTTTATGGATGCCCTGCGCCAACTCCTGGATTCGCATGTTGCGGTAGAAATCAGGGTCTTGCGCGTACAAATCTGGCAGCATGTTTTTGACACGCAAATTGAGATCGTAGGAACGTTTAAACTCTGTCAATCCGCGCAAGAGACTTAACGCTTTGGTTTTGTCGATACCAATGCTGAACAAGAACAATAAGTTATACGGCCCTGTTTTTTCGACCACCACGCCACGCTCATCAAGGAATTTTGCCACCAGCGCGGCGGGAATTCCCTCTTGCGCCATCTCTCCCAACTCGTCCATGCCGGGGGTCAGAATTGTGACTTTAATCGGGTCAAGATACATATGGTCGGCGTCGGCATCTTTAAAACCGTGCCAGCCTTCTTCTCCAGGTGAAATTGGCCAGCAGGCAGCTTCATCGATGTATTCCGGCTGCCAGATATCAAAGAACCAGTCTTCAGACTCTTCACGCAGACGCTGAACTTCACGGCGAAAATGCAGCGCTCGCTCAACAGAACGGTTGATCAAACGCTTACCAGGGTTGCCGCGCAGCATCGCCGCTGCCGTTTCAATCGATGCCACCAGCGGATAGCTTGGCGAAGTGGTGGTATGCATCATGTAGGCTTCGTTGAACGTCTCTTCATCGTAATCCCCTTTGATATGAATAAGCGACGCCTGCGACAGTGCGGCTAACAATTTGTGCGTGGATTGAGTTTCATAGATGACTTTCCCCGGCACGCGCTCACCACTCATGCCACTTTTCCCCTGATAAATCGGGTGGAAGTTGGTGTACGGCACCCATGCAGAATCGAAGTGGATCGAAGGGACATCCAGCGTTTGCTTGATAAATTCAGTGTTGTAGAGCAGGCCATCGTATGTGGAGTTGGTGATCACCGCATGCACCGGCCACTGCGCATTTTCCGTAGCAGCAACTTTCGCGTCGATACTCTCACGCATAAATTCACGCTTCGGAATTCCCCCCAGAATACCTAAAGCATTGCGCGTTGGTTTTAACCAGATGGGAACCAAATCCGTCATCATCAATAAATGAGTCAGTGATTTATGGCAATTACGGTCAATCAGCACCGTGCTGCCGGAAGGAGCCGCGTACATGCCGACGATTTTGTTCGATGTCGATGTCCCATTGGTCACCATGTAGCTCTGCTCTGCGCCAAAAGTGCGGGCAATATATTCTTCGGCCTCCAGATGTGGTCCGGTGTGATCAAGCAGCGATCCCAGTTCAGTCACCGAGATGGAAACATCCGCTTTCAGCGTATTCGCCCCGAAGAAGTCATAGAACAGGCAACCGACCGGACTTTTAAGATACGCCGTCCCCGCCATATGTCCCGGCGTACAGAAAGTGTATTTCCCTTCGTTCACGTAATTGAATAACGCTTTAGTCAACGGCGGGGTAATGTTATCCAGGTACTCATTGGTGTACTGACGGATGCGCAGGGCGATATCGTCGGCGGCGCTAAGCGCATATTCAAAAAACCACAGTGCCATGCGCATTTCGTTGACGCTGACATCCAACGAAGAATGCGTATTAATAAATGCGTACAGCGGCAGATATTCATTTAGCGCATTAATTTCACTGCATAAATCCAGGCTGTACTCGTCCCAGTCAAAAATGACGCCACAAATGCGCGGATTATGTTCGATGAGTTTAAGCAGGTCGGTACTGTTGGTGGGGTATATCAGACGAAAACCTTGAACTTCCAGCGCCTGATGCAGCTCTTTGATTGGCTCATCTTTGTAGAAAACGCCGTGCGCTCCCATAATTGCAATAATATTCAATGCTCACCTCCTGGCAAAAACCTTCAGGTAAGCATAGTTTATTGAAACAAGAGCGAGGACAAGCGCAGGGGTGTAAAGCTTCTTAAAGTATGGAGTTCAGATAATAAAAAAGGCCAGAATCTCTTCTGACCTCTCATTCTCATACCCTCACTAATTCAAGTTTTGGGTAGGCAGCAAGGGAACACATCCCCACTCACTTACTAAAGTAACTGACTGGGGTTTGTGAGTGCAGCCCCCCACCACAACTTGAAGTATGACGGGTATTATCACGCGTAGCCGTAGCTCATCAGACGATGATAACGACGAGCCAACAGCTCTTCGGTATTCAGCACATCCAGATCGGCTAAGTCAGCCAGCAGTTGCGCTTTCAGTGAAGCAGCCATCGCTTCAATGTTACGGTGTGCACCACCCAATGGCTCAGGGATAACCGTATCAATCAGTTTCAACTCTTTCAGGCGCGGAGCAATGATGCCCATCGCTTCTGCGGCGATAGGTGCTTTATCAGCACTTTTCCACAGAATTGACGCACAACCTTCCGGAGAGATAACGGAATAGGTGCTGTATTGCAGCATATTCACTTTATCACCCACACCAATCGCCAACGCACCACCAGAACCACCTTCACCGATTACAGTACAGATGACCGGCACTTTCATGCCTGACATTTCACGCAGGTTGCGCGCGATAGCTTCTGACTGGCCGCGTTCTTCAGCGCCGACACCAGGGTAAGCCCCTGGGGTGTCGATGAAAGTGATGATTGGCATATTGAAACGCTCAGCCATCTCCATCAAACGCAATGCTTTACGGTAGCCTTCTGGGGCTGGCATCCCGAAGTTACGACGAATTTTCTCTTTGGTTTCACGGCCTTTCTGATGGCCAATGACCATAACTGGACGTCCATCAAGACGCGCAATCCCGCCAACAATCGCTTTATCGTCAGCATACGCACGGTCACCCGCCAGTTCGTCAAACTCATCAAAAGCCAGACGCAGGTAATCAAGCGTATACGGGCGCTGTGGGTGACGCGCCAGTTGAGCAATCTGCCATGCTCCTAAATCGGCGAAGATTTTACGTGTGAGTTCTACGCTTTTTTCACGCAGACGCTGCACTTCTTCATCCAGATTAATATCTAATTTTTCGTCCTGACGGCTAACCGCGGTCAGAGAATCAATTTTCGCTTCCAGCTCTGCAATCGGCTGTTCAAAATCGAGGAAATTCAGACTCATAATATTCCTGTATTAGTCAAACTCCAGTTCCACCTGCTCCGCACCTATCAACGTACGTAGCTCATTGAGCAAACGATCGTTTGGGGAGACACGCCATGCTGCGCCAAAACGCAAACGCGCTCGTGCATCCGCTCTCTGATAGTAGAGATGTACTGGAATGGTCCCCGAACGATGGGGTTCCAGGGACTGACGGAGACGGTTCAAAAGCTGGTCATCAATTTGCCTGTCCGTCAGCGAGATAGCAAGCCCACGCGCGTACTTTTCGCGGGCCTCGTCAATGTCCATTACTTCGCGAGCGGTCATTTTAAGGCCACCGCTGAAGTCATCAAAGCTGACCTGTCCGCTGACGATCAGGATACGGTCTTTTTCCAGCAGATGCTGGTACTTTTCTAACGCATCTGTGAATAGCATCACTTCCAGACGACCAGAACGATCGTCCAGAGTGCAGATGCCAATGCGATTGCCGCGCTTGGTAACCATCACCCGCGAAGCAATCACCAGACCCGCAGCCGTGGTCATTTTACCACGTTCTGTCGGGTGCATCTCTTTGAGGCGCATGCCACCGACATAGCGCTCAATTTCTTTCAGATACTGGGTAATGGGGTGGCCCGTCAGGTACAAGCCCAACGTTTCACGCTCACCATCCAGCACCACTTGTTCAGGCCACGGAATGACACTCGCGTAGGACTGCTCAACTTGTTCCGGCTCATCAGCCAAAACACCGAACATATCCACCTGGCCAATCGCTTCTGCTTTTGCGTGTTGGTCAGCAGCTTTAAGCGCGTCACCTAAAGCATTCATCAGCGCGGCACGATGCGGCCCGAGGCGGTCAAATGCCCCGGACATAATCAACTTTTCAAGCACTCGCTTGTTAAGCTTTTTCGTATCGGTACGCGCACAGAGGTCGAACAACTCGCGGAAATAACCGCCTTCGTTACGCGCCTCAATTATCGCTTCAATTGGCCCTTCACCGACACCTTTAATCGCACCGATGCCGTAAACAATTTCACCGTCATCGTTCACGTGGAAATGGTACAGCCCGGAGTTAATATCCGGCGGCAGAATTTTCAGACCCATGCGCCAGCACTCATCGACCAGGCCAACGATTTTCTCGGTGTTGTCCATATCCGCGGTCATTACCGCGGCCATAAACTCTGCCGGGTAGTGTGCCTTCAACCACAGCGTCTGGTAAGAAACCAGCGCATAAGCTGCAGAGTGAGATTTGTTAAACCCATAACCGGCGAATTTCTCTACCAGGTCGAAGATTTTAATCGCCAATTCGCCATCAACGCCGCGTGACTTCGCACCATCTTCAAAGCCGCCACGCTGTTTTGCCATCTCGACGGGGTTCTTTTTACCCATCGCACGACGCAACATATCCGCGCCGCCCAGCGAGTAACCCGCCAGCACCTGCGCAATCTGCATCACCTGTTCTTGATACAAGATAATGCCGTAGGTCGGTTCCAGCACCGGTTTCAGGCTTTCATGCTGCCATTGAATATCCGGATAAGAGATAGCTTCTCGCCCGTGCTTACGGTCGATAAAGTTATCTACCATGCCTGATTGCAGCGGGCCCGGGCGGAACAGCGCTACCAGTGCGATCATATCTTCGAAGCAGTCAGGCTGAAGGCGCTTGATCAAATCTTTCATGCCGCGGGATTCAAGCTGGAATACCGCTGTGGTTTCCGAGCGTTGCAGCATGTCGAAACTTTTCTTGTCGTCGAGCGGAATAGCGGCGATATCAATCGGCTCTAAACCCTGCTTTGCCCGACGAGGATTAATCATCTTCAGCGCCCAGTCGATAATCGTCAGGGTGCGCAAACCGAGGAAGTCGAACTTCACCAGGCCT